>NZ_JAVRIA010000030.1:0-289 GCF_031846265.1 Microcosmobacter mediterraneus
TGACGCAGGATTTGATTTAGAAGAAGGTGATTACTTAGATTTAGATAACTTGTTCACAGTAGCAGGAATAGATTTAGGCTTAAACCCTAACTTATATATCCCAGTATGTTACACAGATAACTGTACAGCAGTAGAAGACCTTAAGTATAAGGTAATATTTGCTGGTCAAGTAGAAGGAGATTCATGTGAAATGTTATTAGAATTACGTTTCGTAGCAGAAGATCTTTGTGGAAACTTATCTGACGATGTATTTACATGTCAGTTCATTATCAAAGATAATACTGCACCA
>NZ_JAVRIA010000031.1:0-283 GCF_031846265.1 Microcosmobacter mediterraneus
AAAACAAAAAGGCAGCTATTAACTTGTAATAGCTGCCTTTTTTAATTAAAGGGTTATTTTAAATAGAATCTCTATTAGTTACCAGAAACAATTTTCTTGGTCATAGTTCCTCTACTTGTTGTTACCTTAACATAGTACATCTGATTTGATAATCTCGACATATCGAAATTAGTACTGTCATCAGATCCCTTAACATAGCTGTTGTTAGTTTGGCTAGATACTAAGATTCCCTTAGCATCAAATAACTCAACAGTTACGTTTGTCTTATACTCAAACATGTAAG
>NZ_JAVRIA010000032.1:0-263 GCF_031846265.1 Microcosmobacter mediterraneus
GTTGGAGCAGTAGTATCTTCTATAGTAATGGTTTGTACCTGTGTTGTTGTATTATCACATGCATCTGTTAAAGTCCATGTTCTTGTGATGATAGATTCGTTTTCACAAGCACCATCTGCAACACTATCTGTAAAGGTGGCTTCTAAACCTGTATCGCAGTTATCTGCCTCATCTGTTACATCTCCTGTTAAAGTAAGATCACTAGAATCTTGATCACATTCTATTGCAATACTTGATGGTACTGTAAAAGTAGGTGCTGTTGT
>NZ_JAVRIA010000033.1:0-217 GCF_031846265.1 Microcosmobacter mediterraneus
TGAAGCGTTACCAGCAGATGAAACTGTAGAATGTGATGCAGTACCAACTGAAGCTACATTAACTGCAACAGATAATTGTGGTATAGCAACAGTTACGTTCTTAGAGACTCGAGTTGATGGCTCTTGTACAAATAATTATACCTTAACTCGTACTTGGACTGCATCTGACGATTGTGGAAATGAAACAATTCATACACAAACATTAACTGTTCAGGAT
>NZ_JAVRIA010000034.1:0-211 GCF_031846265.1 Microcosmobacter mediterraneus
CCTTCTAACATCACTGTCAATAACGATAATGGCAATTGTTCGGCTGTAGTAACCTATTCAGTAACATCTTCGGATAATTGTCCTGGTCAGACTGTAGCACAAACAGCTGGTTTAGCCTCTGGTGCTGCGTTCCCTGTCGGAACTACTACTAATACTTTCGAAGTTACGGATGCTAGTGGAAATACTGAAACATGTTCTTTTACTGTAACGG
>NZ_JAVRIA010000035.1:0-211 GCF_031846265.1 Microcosmobacter mediterraneus
CCTTCTAACATCACTGTCAATAACGATAATGGCAATTGTTCGGCTGTAGTGACCTACTCAGTAACATCTACTGATAATTGTCCTGGTCAGACTGTAGCACAAACAGCTGGTTTAGCCTCTGGTGCTGCGTTCCCTGTCGGAACTACTACTAATACATTCCTCGTTACGGATGCTAGTGGAAATACTGAAACATGTTCTTTTACTGTAACGG
>NZ_JAVRIA010000036.1:0-210 GCF_031846265.1 Microcosmobacter mediterraneus
TGTTAGAATCATAAAATTCATCCTAAGATTTAAATATTATTCAGTAACAAATACCTTTTTATTAAAGTATCCGATAAAATGCAGATTTAAAATGACCAACTGTTTAAGTGCTAATTTATTCATATTTTTATTTGGAATCAATGATATTAAATTTTACATTTGAGTTTCAAGGACTACCTATGTCCTCGTATGTCAATGACAAAATCTTTG
>NZ_JAVRIA010000004.1:0-298843 GCF_031846265.1 Microcosmobacter mediterraneus
ATGTCATTCCTGCATGTCATGCTGAGCTTGTTGAAGTGAAGTCAGGAATCTCAGAAAAGCATATTATTTAAAGCTTAATATAAGATTTAGGATTTTTCCGAAATATATTGGCGTTACATTTTTAATTGTTAAACGTCATATTACTAAGAAGATTTATTAATTTTAAGCACTAACCATTAGTAATATGCCTAAAGAACTGGTGACTTGTAAAAATTGTGACAACGATTACCAACAGGGATTTTCGTTTTGCCCGCATTGTGGACAGCAAACCCAAGATGATCTTACTTTAGGAGTTTTGTTTTACAATACCATTAGTAATTACTTTTCGTTTGATGCTCGTTTTTTAAAAGGATTTATTCCATTAATGTTTAAACCTGGTTTTTTGCCTAAAAAATTTATTGAAGGTAAACGCTTAGTGTATTTACATCCAGGACAGATGTATCTGTTTGTTGCGTTTATATTTTTCTTTGTCTTTTCGTTTTATGTAAACAATCAAACCAGAGATTTAGATGAGCAATTAAAAAATGCTTCAGTTGTTAATACAGTAAAGGATTCAATACCTAATAAACAACAGGTAATAGATTCCATTAATTTAGATAAAATAAAAGCACCTTTATTAAAAAATAAAGAAGCTCTTGGACTTAAATATGAAGATATAGAAGCTTTAGATTCTATTACAAAGATGGAGTTAAAAAGCAATAACTCTGCTCCAAACTTGGCTTTTAATTTTAATGAAAGGAAAGTAGACTCACTCATTGCTATTGGAGCTTCTGATGATGCTATTTATAAAGCCATGGGAAGACCAGAAAATCCAAATTTCTTTACAAAAAAGTTTTTTGAACAAATGCTTAAGTTTTACAGAGAGAAAGGTGTTGGCTCAATTATGCAAACCTTTTATGATAGTTTACCAATTGCTTTATTCTTTATGCTTCCGATTTTTGCATTACTCTTAAAGCTGTTTTATTATAAAAGAGGACGATATGCTCACCACTTGGTTTTTAGCTTATATTATTTTTCTTTTTTGTTTACAGCTTTTATGTTAATCTATCTATTTAATTTACTATTAGATTTACCAAGTTGGATAGGATGGTTAGTTGCTTTATCAACATATTTCTACTTTTATTTAGCAGCAAAACGATTCTATGGAAATGGATGGTTTTTAACCTGGTTTAAAACAAGTGTCGTTACTTTTTTATATTTAATGGTTGTTACACCTTTTGCGTTAGTGATTTTAGGATTCTTATCTTTTATGTTTTACTAAGTTCTAAAATCGATTTATACTCAAATATTTCCAAGTTAAAATAAGGCACAGCTGCAATAATATGATCAAAAATATCAGCAATAATATATTCATAGTTTTGCCAACGCTTATCACTACTAAAAGCATAGATTTCTATAGGAATACCAGTAGAAGTTGGTTCTAATTGTCTAGTCATAACCATCATATCTTTATTTACAGCTGAGTGGTTTTGAATGTATGTTTCTACGTATTTTCTAAAGACGCCTAAGTTGGTCAAATTTCTACCATTAAGTAACAAATTTTTATTAACGTTTTTAGAGCTATTATGAGCTTCAATAATTTTAGTTCTATGTGTTAAATAATCAGAGATAAGCTCTATTTGCATTAATTGTTCTATGTCTTCAGTTTTTAAATATTTTACAGAGTCCATTCTAATGTTTAAAGCACGCTTAATACGTCGACCATCAGAATTCATCATACCTCGCCAATTTTTAAAAGAATCAGAGATTAATGCATAGGTAGGTATCGTAGTAATAGTCTTATCAAAATTCTGAACTTTTACAGTGGCTAAATTAATTTCTATAACGTCGCCATCTGCGCCATATTTTTCGAACGTAATCCAATCTCCAATACGCACCATATCATTAATTGCAACTTGAATGCTTGCTACAAAACCTAGTATGGTATCTCTAAAAATGAGGATAATAATGGCAGAAACAGCACCTAAGGACGTTGCAAACTTTAAAAATGGAATTTCAAAAAGTATAGCAAAAGCAGAAATAATTCCAATTAACCAAGCTACAATCATAAAAACTTGGATGTAGCTATCTATAGGTTTGTCTTTAAAATTGGGTAATGTTTTTAGATAATCTTTTATGGCATTTAAAATACTTCTAACAATCCACAGTGTAAAGAGTATACCTATTACTAATAATATTTTTTCAATGTAGTTATCTGTAAGAGGATAATCTACAAGCACCTTAGGCATAAATTCTATAGCTATAAACAACGGAATAATCCTAGCGATATTTAAAGGCACTTTGTTGTTTACTAAGATATCATCAAAATGAGTTTTAGATCGTTCAGCAATACGATGTGATATGCTAATAATGATTTTTCTAATAATGAAACCAATAATAAAAACTAGGATTAATAAACCAATGAGTAAGCCAAGCATATTAAGGAACCGCGCTGTTGATTCTGAAGTTCCTATAGCTATTAAATGGTCATATAACCAATGCTGAATGTTCATATACTAACTGGTTTTAAGATATTTACGGTCAATATAAAAGGTGCCAAAAGGAATGATAGAAGCGAGTAAAACATGTTTTAAAATAGTATCGCTCCAGTTTAATTTTTTATAAAGTATAAGCGCTAAAATAATATAGGCTACAAATAGTAAGCCATGAGGCATACCTAATAGTTTCACATATTGAGGGTCGTCTTTAAGATATTTAATAGGAGTAGCAATAAAGAGTAAAAGAATATAAGAAATCCCTTCAAAAAAAGCGACAACACGAAATAATTTTAATAAATCCATACCCAAAATTTTCACAAAAGTACAAGCGAAATATGGTTTCTTAAAATTTCCTTTAAATTTTAATCAATAAAATACAATTAGTGCAAGATTAGTTATCTTTAAGCTCGCATTTTAATTATTGTATTCTTATGAAAAAACTAGCACTACTTTTAGTCTTAACTCTCTTTTTTATGAATATTTCTGAGGCTCAATCCAAGCGTAAGAGGAAGAAAGATCAGGCTACTGAGGTAGCTCCAACACCAAAGAAGAAAAAAAGTAAATTTAAAAAATATAGTGAGGTTATTACTAGTGAAGCTATTTCTGATGATGGTATTTTTAAAACCCATAAAGTAGGTGATAAATATTATTTTGAAGTTCCTAATGATTATTTATCTAAGGATATGCTATTGGTTACACGTTTAGCAAAATTACCATCTAATTTAGGTGGTGGTTATATAAACGCAGGTTCAAAAACTAATACACGCCTTATTAATTGGGAGCGTTTTCAAGATAGAATACTCATAAAAGAAAAGTCGAGTAGTGCTGTTGCAGATGATAGTTTGCCTATTAACATTTCTGTACGTGCTAATAATTATGAACCTACATTATATGCGTTTAAAATTGAAGCATTTTCACCAGATTCTTCAGCTTCTGTAATAGATGTAACCAAATTTTATAGTAGTGATGTTAAGGCTATTTCAGGTTTACCATCTTATATGAGAAGGCAATATAAAGTCAGAAACCTTGATAATAATAGAAGCTTCATTAATTCTGTAAAAAGCTTCCCAAAGAATATTGAAGTGGTTCAAGATTTTACTTTTAATGCCTCAGAACCTCCATCTAGTCGTAGTGCAGAAACGATTAGTATACAGGTAAATCAATCCATGATTTTGCTACCAGAAGAACCAATGCAACCACGTTTATTTGATCCTAGAGTTGGCTGGTTTACAATAAGTCAGGTAGATTATAGCAGTGAAGAGTTAAAAGCAGATCGTAAGAGTTATATAAGACGCTGGCGATTAGAACCAAAAGATCCTGCAGCATATGCACGAGGTGAATTAGTAGAGCCTGTAAAACCAATAGTTTATTATTTAGATCCTGCTACTCCAGAAAACCTCAGATCTTACATGAAAGAAGGGATTGAGTTATGGCAACGTGCTTTTGAAGCAGCTGGCTTTAAAAATGCCATTTTGGCTAAGGATCCACCAACTAAAGAAGAAGATCCAGACTTTAGTCCAGAAGATATTCGATATTCAGTGGTTAGATATGTAGCAAGTGAGACAAGAAACGCTGTTGGGCCAAGTGTTTCAGACCCAAGAAGTGGAGAAATTATTGAAAGTGATATTATTTGGTATCATAACCACTTACGTTCTTACAGAAACCGTTATATGCTTGAAACTGGAGCAGCAAATCCATCAGCTAGGACATTAAATACATCACCAGAAGACATAGGCGAAATGATGAAAATGGTGATTGCTCACGAGGTTGGCCACGCTCTAGGTTTACCACATAATATGAGTGCTAGTTGTGCTTATGATGTTGAGAGTTATAGAAATGGTGCATTCACACAGAAAAATGGAATTGCTGCTACCATTATGGACTATGCTAGATATAATTATATTGCACAACCTGGTGATACTAATATTCGTTTTATAAGACAATTAGGACCTTACGATGATTATGCCATAAATTGGGGTTACAGAGTAATTCCTAATGTAAATTCGCCACAAGATGAAGTTAAAACACTTCATAAATGGATTATGGAAAAAGCAGGAGATCCTAAGTATAAATTTGGAAATCAAGGAAGTCGTTTTGATCCTACAGCACAGACTGAAGATATTAGTAATAACAGTATAAAAGCCAGTGACTACGGACTTAAAAACTTGAAATATGTTGCTGAAAACTTACCTAAATGGACTAGTGACACTACCAATAACTATGACGATTTAGAAGAGCTTTACGGAGAGTTACTCGGCGTGTGGAGACGCTATACAGGTCATGTAGCAACACATATTGGAGGTGTTTATGAAAATACTAAAACACCAGATCAAAGTGGTGTGGTGTATACACCTGTTTCTAAGTTACAACAACAACAAGCGATGCAATGGCTGCATAAAAATGCGTTTAATTCGCCAACATGGTTGGTTGATAAAAAGATTCTACAGAACATAGATTATGCTGGCTATACCGAACGTTTTAGGAGGTTACAAGCAGGTCATCTTAATAATATATTAAATTTTGAACGTATAGGTAGACTCATTGATGCAGAAGTTTTAAGTTCTGAAAATTATTCAGCTTTAAATATGTTGCGCGATTTAAGAAAAGGCATTTGGAAAGAAGCAGATATAGCTTCTAATGTCACTGTTTACAGAAGAAATCTACAACGCGCTTATATAGACAGAATGGTGTATTTAATGACTGAAGATTTGAATCCACAGCGTTCTAGACAATATTTTAACGTAAATCAATCTGATATTAGAGCTATAGTTAGAGGCGAATTAAATGTTTTAAAACGTAAGTTGTCTGGCGCATCAAATGCTGCAGTAAATACCCTAACTAAATATCATTATAGAGATTGTATAGAGCGTATTAATCTAGTCCTAGATCCTAAATAATATTGAAGCAGTTAAATCCAATTTGTGAGTTAGATTCTAAACCAAAACGTTTAGCCCTAAAATTGTCTAATAGTGGAGAGAAGCATGTATTGAGTGGTCATCCATGGTTATTTTCTAATCGAATTGATAAGATTAATAAAGAAGGTAATCCTGGCGATATAGCTATTATTTTTAGCCAGAAAAATAATTCTGTGATAGGAGTAGGACTCTACGATCCTAAATCTCCAATTAGAGTTAAGCTGCTGCATCATGGAAATAGTGCCACAATTGATGCCACTTTTTATAAATCTAAAGTAGATGAAGCTTATAAGAAACGGTTACAATTACTAGAAACTGATACTAATAGTTACAGATTAATTTTTGGTGAAAATGACAATTTTCCTGGTTTAATTGCTGATGTTTATGATACTGTTTTAGTAATTAAGTTGTATTCTGAAATTTGGTTGCCTTATTTTGAAATTATTACTCAATCCTTAATTGAGGTATCAGAATGTAAAACAGTTGTACTTCGCTTAAGCAGAAATTTGCAGCGTTCTAGGCAGCTTATTGTTAATGATGGATTTGTAGTTTATGGAGAATTACACAATGAAGTTGTCCCTTTTAAGGAGCATGGAATTAGGTTTTCTGCAAACGTTATTAAAGGCCATAAAACAGGCTATTTTTTAGATCATCGTGAGAATAGAAGACGTGTTGGACTACTTAGCAAAGATAAATCTGTATTAGATGTATTCTCCTATGCTGGAGGATTTTCAGTACATGCTCTAGCTAATGGAGCCCTAGAAGTGACGAGTTTAGATATAAGTGCTCAAGCTTTAGAAGTAGCAAAATCAAATGGAAAGCTTAATGAATTTAATGGCATTCATAAAACCATAGTTGGTGATGCATTTGATGCAATGAAAACCATGGTTAAAAGAGGTAAGACCTATGATATTGTTGTTATAGATCCACCAAGTTTTGCTAAGCAACAATCTGAAACTACATTAGCTAAAAAGAAGTATTCTCAATTAGCAGAACTTGGAGCAAAACTAGTAGCTAAACATGGTATTTTGGTTTTAGCATCGTGCTCTAGTAGAGTATCATCGAGAGCCTTTTTTGATATTAACTTAGGTGTCCTAAAACGTCAAGATCGTTTATTTAGAGTTATAGATACAACCTATCACGATATAGATCATCCTGTTACATTTCCTGAAGGTGCGTATTTAAAGTGTGCGTATTATCAGTTTGAATCATAAAAAAGGCTCAATTAAAATTGAGCCCTCTTCAGAAATTATTTGAGTTTGTTTATTCTCCAGATAAGTTTTTCATTTCCTCTTCTACCATTTCGTAAAATTGGTCAATCTTAGGAAGTACAACTATTCTTGTACGTCTGTTTTTAGCTCTATTTTCTGCAGTATCATTCTCTACTAATGGCACATGATAACTACGTCCTGCAGCAATTAATTGTTGAGGATTAACTTTAAGTTCTTCTAAAACTCTAACTACAGAAGTAGCACGTTTTACACTTAAATCCCAGTTATCTAGCAAAACACCTTTAGCATAAGATTTATCATCTGTATGCGACTCTACCATAGCTTCAAAGTTAGGCTTGCTATTAATTACTTTAGCAACTTTAGCAAGTACATCTTTAGCTTTAGACGTTACATTATAGCTACCGCTTTTAAAGAGTAATTTATCTGCAATAGATATAAATACAACACCTTTTTCTACATTAACTTCAATATCTGGATCATCAATACCTACAGCCTTTTTTAAACTAGATACTATAGCTAACGTTACACTGTCCTTTTTTGTTAAGGCATCTTGTAAACGCGATATTTTTAAATCTTTTTCTTTTAAACTTTCTAGAGACTTTTCAAGGTTCTCAGCACCTTTTTGAGTTAGGGTTGTTAAGTTTCCTTTGGTGTCTATTAGATCTTGATTGGCTTTTCTTAAATCCTCTAGCTGATCTTTCATAGTTTCAACTCTAGCCATGGAAGCAGCTTTATCAGATAAGCAACTGTTTAATTTAACAGTAGCAGTATTCAATAAATCTTGAGTCTCTTTTTGTTTTGCCTCTAAGGCCATAAATTCTTTCTTCGATACGCAAGAACTTAATATCAGTAATGCGCTTAATCCATAAATTATTTTCTTCATAGTTCAATATTTGTATTAACCAATGCCCAAAAATATATAAAATACAAGGGCTTGCTTTAGTATTAACAAAACTTTTACTAACCGACTTATAAACGATTAAATTCTGTTTTTCCTTTTAAATAGTATTGGTAAACTATTGACTTGGTTTTAAAGTAATTAGGAAGTTGAGTAGCTGATTTTCGCTGTTTTAATAATCGACTTAAGTTTTTGTAAAAACTTAAATGAGCTTTTAGAATAGACCAAATGAATTCAAGTTTAAATTTTACTAAAAATTGAATTGCTGCTAATCCATCTAAAACTAATCTTGTAAATATTAATAAAAATAAATTACCATACGCGTTTTTGGTCATGGTAAATAAACTATTTCTAAAATTAAGATACGTCTTCTTTGGATTGGTAGATAGTAATGTAGCACCACCAACATGATAAACAACAGCTTCAGAGATATAATTAACTTTTAGATTGTTATTATGAGCTCGCCAACAGAGATCAATTTCTTCCATGTGCGCAAAGAAACTTTCGTCAAATCCACCAAGGGTTTTAAAAACCTCATTCTTAATAAAGAAACAGGCTCCTGATGCCCAAAAAATCTCAGCATCACCATATTGATTTGTATCGTCTTCAATAGTATTAAATATGCGTCCTCTACAAAACGGATAGCCATACTTATCAATATAACCACCTGCTGCACCAGCATATTCAAACTTTTCTTTAGTAATAAAATCTAAGATCATTGGCTGAATTATAGCTGTTTCCGGATCAGTATTATAAGCTCTTAAAATTGGTATTAACCAATTTTTCGTTACTTCTACATCGCTGTTTAAAAGACAAATAATATCTTCATTTATATGTTTTAAAGCATCATTGTAACCTTTGGCATAACCACCATTTTCTAAATTTTCAATAACAGTTATGTCTGGATAATGGGTCTCTAAAAAAGTTATGGAGTCGTCAGTAGAGGCATTGTCAGCAACATAAATACGAGCTTCTTTTGAGAATGCAACAACAGATGGTAGAAACTGTTCTAATAACGTTTTACCATTCCAATTTAATATTACAACTGCTATGGTCATTATTTATAGCTTGGTATCACTTTTAAAAAATTATAACGTTCTGCCTTAAAATCCATCTCACAATAATAATGATTAATTCCGTTAGTCACCATTAAATAGTCTGCTTTGAGTTTTAGATTATATTGCGCAATCTGATCAAAAGTCGATTGATTAATAGGAATGTTTGGTGCTTTGCATTCTACGATAAGATGAATACTTCCATCAGATTTAAAAACGACTATATCATAACGTTTAGTAACACCATGTAGTTTAATTTGCTTTTCTACATTAATTAAAGATTTAGGAAATTTCTTAGCGATTATTAAAAATTGAATGCAATGTTGGCGAACCCATTCTTCAGGTTGAAGCACTACAAATTTTTTACGAATAGGATCAAAAATTAACGTTTTATTTTCGCTATTTTTGAGCCTGATGTTACAGTCTGGAAAGTTTAGCTTTTGCACATAGCAAAAGTAAAATTAATAAGTTATATCAGCCAGTTTAGCGTTTTAAAATTTCACCTTTGGATCAAGTAAAGCAGATCGTTTCTGATATTAAGGCAAAGCACCTTAAACCTATTTATTTTTTAATGGGAGAGGAGCCTTACTATATTGATCGTATCTCAGATTTTATTCAAGATAATATCTTATCGGAAGAAGAAAAGGGTTTTAACCAAATGGTGCTCTATGGTCGTGATGTTTCCATTGATGATATTGTATCTAATGCTAAACGCTTTCCAATGATGGCTGAACACCAAGTTGTTATTGTAAAAGAAGCTCAGGATTTATCGAGAACCATAGAGAAGTTGGTCTCTTATGCTGAAAATCCGCAGCCAACTACAATCCTTGTTATTAATTACAAATACAAAAAAATAGATAAACGCAAAACGTTGTATAAGGCTTTGCAGAAAACAGGTTTGGTTTACGAGAGTAAAAAGCTTTACGAAAATCAAGTTGCAGAATGGATTAGACGTGTTTTAGCAGGTAAAAAATTTAGTATTGCACCTAAAGCCGCACAAATGTTGGTTGAGTTTTTAGGTACAGATTTAAGTAAAATCAACAATGAGCTAGAGAAGCTTCAAATTATATTACCTGAAGGCACACAAATCTCACCAGAACATATTGAAGAGAATATTGGTATAAGTAAGGACTTCAATAATTTTGAGTTACGTAAAGCCATTGGAAGCAGAAACGATCTCAAAGCTTACAGAATTGTAAAATATTTTGCTAATAATCCTAAGGATAATCCTATGGTGGTAACAGTGTCTTTGTTGTTTAATTTCTTTTCTCAGTTATTGCATTTTCATGGTTTACAGGATAAAAACCCAAGGCATGTTGCTTCTGCACTAAAGATTAATCCTTACTTTGTTAATGAGTATGTTACAGCAGCTCGTAATTTTCCTATGAAAAAAGTGAGTAGTATTGTTTCTACACTTAGAGATTTTGATGTAAAAAGTAAAGGTGTTGGTGCCAATGCAGTGCCTCAAGGCGATTTACTAAAAGAACTACTTAATAAAATTCTTAACGCTTAGATTGTAGTCTGTTAAGTATACCTTTCAGTTTTCCATAGACAAAAGTATTGGTCTTAACACGATATAGTGCAATTAAGGTCACCACAGATAAAAACATCAATGCACCAAAAATAGCTTGCCAAGGTGTTAGTGTTTTACCAATAATTTGATAGAGACCATAACCTGTAAAACTTCCGTATATAATGATAAAATGTATCACATAAATGGATAATGTTTTTTGCCCAATTTTAAAAATTAAGGATTGTTTTAAAAACCGTTCAAAGGTATAGAAAAAGGCAAATAACAGAAGAACATTGCCAAGTCTTGGGAATAGATAGTTATAATACGAAATATCTTTAAACATCTCTATATCAGTTAAATTGTATAACCAATTTGCAGCATGTGCTGAATAATTTACAAATACATAACCTACGATGATAAAGGTTAAAATCATAGTAAGTTTAAACTTGTTTCTATGTAAATGTCTATAAAACGATACAGCAATAGAAGCTCCAAAAGTCATATAACCAAACCATGGTAAAAATGTGAATATTGAACCATTCTCCTTACTGAGATAATTAGCAATAAAAGCAGGAACGTTTTCCAATCTCAAATCTCTATATAGTGGCTCTGTTAAAAAAACACAAATACCAATACTGAAGCAAACAATACCATATAATAGGCAAACTCTAAAACATAATTGATAGAGGACCACGAGTACGATGAGCGATAAACCAATAATCTGTAAAACATCAGTAACCAGAAAGTATGGTGTAAATTTTAAAGCTATCCAATCAAAAACAGGAATACGAAGCAAGTAGCCAATACCAATAAGCATAAGTCCACGATAAATTCCTTTTTTCATGCGACGCTTATCATCACCTTTATCTCTAGCTTTTAAAAGTAGGTAAGTAAAGATTAAACCAGAAATAGTAAAAAACGTAGGAGCTGTAATTCCTCTAAAATAAGACCAAACTCTAAATATCATATTGTTTGGATCTCTATATACAGGATCTAACAAAGCGTCAATAAAATGACCTTGCAGCATCATAAGTATAGCAAATGCACGCATTGCATCTATAAAAAAGAGACGACTGGTCTTCACAAAAGGTTAGTTAAGCTACAAAGGTAAGGTTTCGGGAATTAATAGAATTTTGGAGGGCTACGCTTCATATACATTGTTGTGCAGTTGGTCTTTAATTATCTCTGTTAACTATTCAATATTAAGGTCTCTCCATAACCAAATTAATGACTCTGGCAAAATTGCTCCTCCATGCTTACCGTTATGAGATCCAGTACCTTTTTCAAATTTAAAGTCATAGTTTTTGTACTTGAATGCGGATTCCATTTGCAGATTTCCTAACCACCAGTCACCAAATTCATTATTTAAATCATCGCTACCGTCTTGCATAAAAATTCTTATATCCTTTTTTTTATTTTTTCTAATCATAGAGGGAAAGTTATGGCCGCCGCGGATATCTGTGTAGCTTCCTATATGACTCAATACTTTATGAAAATAATCAGTCCTATGCCAAGCGGCTGTAAAGGCACAAATTGCACCTGAAGACAAACCACCAATCCCATGCATCTTCCGGTCGTTTGAGATATTATATTTCTTTTTTACCTCCGGAATAATTTCGTCCAGAAGCATAGTCACATATTTGTCATTTAGCACATCGTATTCCTCCCGTCTATTACTTACCTTCCATCTTACAAGGGGATATTCTTTTGAACTATGTCCTGGATTTACAAATAAGCAAATTGTAATCGGCAGTTTCTTTTGATGGATAAGATTGTCATATACTATCGGAACTCTAAAATATCCAGCTTCATCTAGATATGCATGACCGTCTTGAAAAACCATTAAAGCTGCTGGTTTAGTTGAATCATATTGTGCTGGCACATAGATGTAGTATTCCCGGAAAGTATTTTTATAGATTTTACTTTCCCACTCATATTTTGTAACAACTCCTTCGGGTACGCCTAACTGTCGTTGAGAATATGGTCCTAATTCATAAATTGAATCTTGTGAAAACACTGTTACGGTTACAAGAATAAAAATTATAAGAATAAATAGACGTCTCATTATAGTTCGTTTAATATGGCTATTGGTATTTAATATTTTAATTGCATACAATGCCTAAGATATGATTTGTTTTAATTGATTATATCGACCGATAAGCTAAGTTAGATTTTTATTTACTTAATGCCAATGCTTTAGAAATTTCAGTTATGAGTAATTATTAACAATATCCTATAAGTCTATTCTGTTTAGTACTTTTATAACCAATGCAGCAACTAGACCAACTACTCGCAGATTTTTCATCCTTAGCTTGGGGAATTCCCCTATTAGTCTTACTGATTGGAGGAGGACTTTATCTGTTAATATGTTCTAAATTCTTACCATTCCGTTTTTTTGGTCATGCCATACAAGTTTTGCGTGGCAAATACGATGATCCTAATGATCCAGGAGAGATAAGCCACTTTAAAGCCTTAACTACAGCATTATCCTCTACTATTGGCATGGGAAATATTGCTGGTGTGGCCTTAGCCATTTCTGTTGGTGGACCTGGCGCTATGTTTTGGATGTGGATAAGTGCCATTGTTGGGATGTCTACAAAGTTTTTTACGTCGACCTTAGCGATTATGTATCGTGGTAAAGATAGTAAAGGCCAACTTCAAGGTGGACCAATGTATTTTATTCGAGAAGGTTTAGGCAAAAACTGGACCTTTCTGGCTATACTATTTTCAATTTTTGGTATGCTTGGTGCACTGCCTGTAGTCAACGTTAACCAATTAAAACAAGCCATAAATGATATTATCTTAATACCTAATGGTGTCGAAGTAAGTCTTATGACTGACTTAATTATTGCAGCTGTATTAGTTGTTTTTACGTCTATTGTAATTCTTGGTGGACTAAAGCGAATTAGTACAATTGCTTCTAAAATGGTGCCTTCTATGGTCATCCTTTATTTTGTTTTAGTACTAATTATTTTGGGGATCAACTATACCGAAGTGCCAAAATATTTCGTAATGATTTTTACAGATGCATTTGAAGCTAATTTTATAGATGGTGATGCTGCATTTGGAGGTGTCCTCGGCGCTTTAGTTCTTTTGGGAATAAAACGTGGTGCATTTTCTAACGAAGCTGGTATTGGTACAGCGCCAATGGCGCATGGTGCAGCTAAAACAGATGAACCTGTTCGTGAAGGTTTAGTAGCGATGTTAGGTCCTGTAATAGATACTTTAATTGTTTGTACACTAACAGCACTTGCCATATTAGTGACAGGCGTTTGGCAAACCACTTCAGATAATGGTGTGAGTCTAACAGCTTCTGCATTCAAAGATGCAATGCCAGGAATTGGACAGTATTTATTAATGATTTGCGTATTCATATTCAGTATTTCTTCGCTGTTTTCTTATGCGTACTATGGTACAAAATGTATGTCCTTTTTAATAGGCGCAGATCGAAAACACTATTACAATTATTTGTATATAGCGAGTATTATTTTGGCAGCAACAACTTCATTTAGTGCCATGATAAATTTTATTGATGGCGTTTTTGCATTGATGGCCATTCCAACCATGATAGCAACCATTTTATTAGCACCAAAAGTGACCAAAGAGTTAAAACAGTATATA
Source organism: Microcosmobacter mediterraneus (assembly GCF_031846265.1). Lineage (NCBI taxonomy): Bacteria > Pseudomonadati > Bacteroidota > Flavobacteriia > Flavobacteriales > Flavobacteriaceae > Microcosmobacter > Microcosmobacter mediterraneus. The sequence goes on from NZ_JAVRIA010000004.1 coordinate 13,712, forward strand.
ATCCGATTAAAATCTAACCATGACGAATTCTGATAAAGCCAAGCGCTATTGGCGAACTAATATTAAATATGTGCTCATTTTATTATTGATTTGGTTTTTAGCGTCTTATGGCGCAGGAGTTATATTTAAAGATGAACTAAACACAATTAAAATAGGAGGCTTTAAACTAGGCTTTTGGTTTGCGCAGCAAGGTGCAATGTATGTCTTCGTCATTCTCATTTTTGTGTATGTACGATTAATGAACAAACTAGATAAAACCTATGGCTATGATGTTGATTAATAAATTACTCGTCATGGATGTTCAGAATTGGACGTACATTTTGGTTGGGCTAACCTTTGCTTTATATATAGGCATTGCGATATGGTCTAGAGCAAGTTCTACCAAAGAATTTTATGTTGCTGGATCAGGTGTCTCACCTTTAGCAAATGGTATGGCAACAGCAGCAGATTGGATGAGTGCAGCATCATTTATTTCAATGGCAGGCATTATTTCGTTTGCTGGTTATGATGGTGCTGTGTATTTAATGGGTTGGACAGGTGGTTATGTATTACTCGCACTATTACTCGCACCATACTTGCGTAAGTTTGGTAAGTTCACAGTACCAGATTTTATTGGCGACCGCTACTATTCCCAAACAGCAAGAATCGTTGCAGTTATTTGTGCCTTACTTGTGTCTTTTACGTATGTGGCAGGACAGATGCGTGGTGTGGGAATTGTATTTTCAAGATTCTTGGAAGTAGACATAAATACAGGCGTAATTATTGGTATGCTCATTGTATTGTTTTATGCCGTTTTAGGTGGTATGAAAGGTATTACCTATACGCAAGTTGCGCAATATTGTGTTCTGATTTTTGCCTTCATGGTACCAGCTATTTTTATTTCCATTCAGATGACAGGAAATCCTATTCCACAATTAGGATTTGGGAGTGAACTTGCAGATGGTTCAGGCACGTATTTATTAGATAAGTTAGATGGTCTAAGCGCAGAGTTAGGTTTTGCCGAATATACTCAAGGTTCTAAATCTTTGTTTGATGTATTCGCGATAACGCTAGCATTAATGGTTGGTACTGCAGGTTTACCTCATGTTATTGTTCGGTTTTTTACAGTAAAACGAGTTCGTGATGCTCGAAAATCTGCTGGAATTGCTTTATTGTTAATTGTGATATTGTATTCTACAGCACCAGCTGTGGCAGTTTTTGCGCGTACTAATTTAATTGAAACGGTTTCGAATAAACCTTATGCCGAAGTTCCAGAATGGTTTAAAAAATGGGAAACTACAGGCTTAATAACCTTTACAGATAAAAATGGCGATGGGTTAATTAACTATGTCGCAGATAAAGAACAAAACGAATTAATTGTAGATCGAGACATTATGGTTTTAGCTAATCCAGAAATAGCCAAATTGCCAAATTGGGTGATTGCTTTAGTGGCTGCTGGTGGTTTAGCTGCTGCATTATCCACTGCTGCTGGATTATTGTTAGTAATTTCTTCTGCTGTGTCACATGATTTGATTAAGAAAGTGTACAAACCAAATATTTCAGAAAAAGGCGAACTAATTGCTGCGCGTTTGTCTGCTGTTGGTGCAGTTTGTATTGCTGGTTACTTCGGAATTAATCCTCCAGGTTTTGTTGCTGCTGTAGTTGCTCTGGCTTTTGGTCTCGCAGCTGCATCCTTTTTCCCTGCGATTATCTTAGGTATTTTTTATAAGCGAATGAATAAGGAAGGCGCAATTGCAGGAATGGTTGTAGGCATTACTGCGATGCTATTATATATGATGAAATATAAGCTAGGTTGGTTTGATGAGACTTTACCAGATAAAAGTGAGTGGTGGTTCGGAATTTCTCCTGAAGGTTTTGGAACTGTGGCTATGATTCTTAATTTTATTGTGGCTATAGTCGTTATGAATTTTACCAAAGCACCACCAAAGGAGGTTCAAGAGATTGTAGATAACATTAGAATACCATCTGGTGCAGGTGAATCCATAAACCATTAAAAATGACATCTAATCATTTTTATGTTTAAGTAAAAAAACAAAATGAGTAATTATCACATAAAACATCTTGAAGAGTACTATCAAGTTTATAGACAATCGGTTCAAAAACCTGAATTGTTTTGGGAAGAAATTGCCGAAGAGCACTTTGTTTGGCGAAAAAAATGGGATAGAATTTTAAGTTGGGATTTTTCAAAACCTGAGGTAAAATGGTTTGAAGGTGCAAAATTAAATATCACTGAGAATTGTATCGATAGACACCTTCACGTAAGAGGTGATAAAACAGCAATTATTTTTGAGCCTAATAATCCTGATGAAGGTGCGCAACATATAAGTTATAAAGAACTGCATCAAAACGTTTGCAAATTCGCCAATGTACTTTATGATAAAGGCATTAAAAAAGGAGATCGCGTATGTATTTATTTGCCAATGATTCCTGAGCTAGCTTATGCTGTTTTAGCTTGTGCGCGAATAGGAGCAGTGCATTCTGTTGTTTTTGCAGGATTTTCATCGACTGCCTTAGCTACGCGTATTAACGACTGTGATGCTAAAATGGTCATTACTTCAGATGGTTCCTTCAGGGGTGCTAAAACTATAGATTTAAAAGGTATTGTTGACGAAGCTTTAGAAGACTGTAATGGTGTAGACTCTGTATTAGTTGCCAAACGTATTCATAGCGATATTGTAATGAAGGACGGAAGAGACCACTGGCTACAGCCTTTACTAGATGATGCTTATAATGAGTTTACTGCAGTAATTATGGATGCTGAAGATCCTCTATTCATTTTATATACTTCGGGTTCAACAGGAAAGCCAAAAGGTATGGTACATTCTTGTGCTGGATATATGGTGTATTCGGCCTATACGTTTAAGAATGTATTTCAGTATAAAGAGGAAGATGTGTATTGGTGTACTGCAGATATAGGTTGGATTACAGGTCATAGTTATATTGTGTATGGACCATTAGCCAATGGTGCGACAACAGTTATGTTTGAAGGTGTTCCAAGTTATCCAGATTTTGGTCGCTTTTGGCAAATTGTAGAGAAACATAAAGTGAATCAGTTTTACACAGCACCTACAGCTATTAGAGCATTGGCTAAAGAAGGTTTAGAGGTTGTAGAGCCTTATGATTTATCCTCTTTGAAAGTGCTTGGAACTGTTGGAGAACCCATTAATGAAGAAGCATGGCATTGGTATAACGATAATATTGGAAAGAAAAAATCACCAATTGTAGATACGTGGTGGCAAACTGAAACAGGAGGTATTATGATTTCTCCAATTCCGTTTAGTACACCTACCAAACCAACGTATGCGACATTACCTTTACCAGGTATTCAACCAGCACTTATGGATGGAGAAGGAAATGAAATTTCTGGTAATCAAGTATCAGGACGATTATGTATAAAATTCCCATGGCCTTCCATGGCAAGAACGATTTGGGGAAACCATCAACGTTATAAAGACACCTATTTTTCAGCCTTTAAAAATATGTATTTTACAGGTGATGGTGCATTGCGTGATGAGGTTGGTTATTATCGTATTACAGGTCGTGTAGATGACGTCATTATCGTCTCTGGACACAATTTAGGAACAGCACCAATCGAAGATGCGATTAACGAACATCCTGCTGTTGCAGAATCTGCTATAGTTGGTTTTCCACATGACATCAAAGGCAATGCACTTTATGGTTATGTGACTCTAAAGGATGTTGGAGAAAGTCGTAATCATGACAATTTAAGAAAGGAAATAAACCAACTTATTACAGAGCGTATTGGTCCAATTGCTAAGCTCGAAAAAATTCAGTTTACCTTAGGCTTACCTAAAACACGCTCAGGTAAAATTATGCGACGCATTTTAAGAAAAATAGCTCATAACGAGGTTTCTAATCTAGGAGATACGTCCACATTATTGAATCCAGAAGTGGTTCAAAATATAATTGATAATGCCTTATAAACTTTAAATATGAAAAAAATAGTAATCCTTCTAGTATTAGCGTTATGTTTCAACTGCAAAGGAGAACACGAACATAAACACGATAACGACCATAGCCATGACCATCAAGAACATCATGATAAAAACCCTCATCAAGATGATGCTTATTTGCAGCCTAGAGAAAGCGACCAATTTCTTGGTGGTATAAAAATGATTCCAATTACAACACCAAAAGGTGAGTTTAATGTGTGGACCAAACGCGTTGGGAATAATCCAACTATGAAAGTGCTATTACTTCATGGAGGCCCTGGAATGACTCATGAAATCTATGAATGTTTTGATGGTTATTTTCCACAAGAAGGGATAGAGTATTATTACTATGATCAGTTAGGATCGTACTACAGTGATCAACCAAAAGATACATCACTTTGGGATTTAGATCGTTTTGTTGAAGAAGTAGAGCAGGTAAGGATAGCTTTAGGTTTAAATAAAGATAATTTTTATCTCTATGGACAATCTTGGGGCGGAATATTAAGTATGCAGTATGCTTTAAAATATCAGGACAATTTAAAAGGCCTAATCATTTCTAATATGGTAGCATCAATAGATGATTATAATATATACTCAGCTGAGGTTTTAGCTCCTAAATTACCTAAAGCTGTTTTAGATAAAATATTAGAATATGAAGAAGCTGAAGATTATACTAATGAAGAATACCTAAACTTAATTGTAGAGAACTATTATCCCAAACACGTAATACGAATGACAGCTGACAAATGGCCTGAACCCATAAATAGAGCTTTCAAGCACTTAAATCCAGATGTGTATGTGAACATGCAAGGACCTAGCGAATTTGGTATAAAGGGCAATGCCACCTTACTCAATTGGAATGTAAAAGACAGACTTAAAGAAATAAGTGTTCCTACTTTGACAATTGGAGCTACTCACGATACTATGGATCCTGAGCATATGAAGTGGATTTCAACTGAAGTGCAAAACGGACGATTTCTTTTGTGTCCAGATGGTAGTCATTTAGCACAATTCGATGATCAGAAAGTGTTTTTTGAAGGTCTAATTGACTTTATTAAGGACGTGGATAATGGTGATTTTTAGTTTAAGTTTTTTTTATACTTAATTCGTAAGAACGTCAATAAAGACAAGATTCCAAATATAGAAAACCCAATAAAAAGCGGCAATACAGAGGTATCTACAAAACTACCTATGTAATTGGCTATTGGTACAGCCATTACTGTAGAAATAAAACCATTAATTGCTGCGCCTATTCCTGCAATATGCCCTAAAGGTTGCATGGCTAATGCTCTCATGTTTCCAAAGATAAATCCAACGGAGAAAAATTGTAAAGCAAAAAATGTGATAAGTATAGCAAAGCTTGGATTATTGCCGTTAAGATGAAATAACACATAACTTATGGAAATCAAGCAATAGGCAATTATAGCCCAATAGGCAATTTTCCACATACCATAACGCACAACAATTCTACTATTTGTAAAAGTGGAAAAGCCCACAGCTATTGCCAAACTTGCAAAAATATAGGGAAATTCGGCTTTGAGATTATACTGCATTTCAAAAATCTGCTGAGAGGTACTCAACCAAACCATAAAAGAACCTGTAATAAAACCTGAAACTAATGTATAGGCTACTGCATCTTTGTGTCTAAAAAACTCTTTTCCTCCATCGATAAACAAACGGCCTGTGAACGGAATTTTATATTCAGGTTTTAAAGTTTCAGGCTGTCGTTGCCAAAACCAGATAAGGACTGCTATTCCAAAAATTAAGTTGAAAACAAAAATGGCTTCCCAGTTAAACAAATCCATAAGCCATTGTCCTAAAGTAGGCGCAATTACAGGAACTAAAATAAACGTCATGACAACAATAGAGAGAATTTTGGCCATATAATCACCATCATATAAATCTCTAACCATCGCAATCGCTACAGTACGCATTGCGGATAAACCAATCCCTTGTAGTATACGACCAGCAATCATTAGTTCAAAGGTCTTAGTAGTAAGGCATAAATAACTTGCAATCGCAAAAATGACGAAACCAATATAGACTACTGGTTTTCTTCCAAAACTATCAGATAATGGACCTAAAATCAGTTGACCAACACCTAAGCCCAAGAAAATCATGGTAATTAGAAGTTGATTTTTATTAGGGTCCTCGACATTCAATGCATTACCAATATCAGGAAGTGCAGGCAACATAGCATCTATAGACAGTGCTACTAAAGACATTAAAGCTGCCATAAGTAGTACAAATTCTATTTTCAGTTTAGGTTGGTTTTGCACTGCGTAAATGTACAAGAATTTACTAGTAACTCCACGATGTTGCATCGAGGTTTCCTATAGAGTTGTTATTCTCACGAAAGTAGGAATCTAAGTTATAACTATTGCTTATTTTTAGACTATGATTAGTGATACATTAATAAAACTATTTACTCGAGATCTTAATAAACTAAAAGTTGAAATTAAGAGGTATAAGAACGAAGAAAATCTGTGGATAACAAAAGAACAAATTTCAAATTCAGCAGGTAATTTGGCATTGCATTTAGTTGGTAATCTTAATCATTTCATTGGCGCAGAATTTGGAGAAACAGGTTACATTAGACAGCGCGATTTAGAGTTTTCTTCTAAACACATAGACTCAGAGGTGATTTTGAATCAGATTGACGACACCATAATAGTTATTCAAAAATCTTTAAGTGGACTATCAGACAAAGAACTTCAGATGGAATATAGACGTAATCCATTTGAAGAGTTTATGACAGCCGAATTTTTCTTAATACATTTATTGACACATTTGTCATATCATTTGGGTCAAATAAATTACCATAGACGCTTATTAGAATAGATATGAATTTTCAGCAGTATAGTATTTCACTTTTAGACAGTTCTCAAGGCGAACAGCTCTTTAGCTTAATTGCTAATAATCGATCTAGGTTAGAAGATTTTTTTGCTGGTACAGTTTCAAAAACCGAAACCTTAGAAGCTACTATTGCGTATAGCAAAGTCATTGAAATGCGTATTGCCGAAAAATCCTATTTCCCATTTATGATTATTGATACTAACACAAATCAATTTGCTGGATTAGTGGATGTAAAGAATATAGATTGGTCCATTCCAAAAGCAGAATTAGGTGCATTTATAGATACTCATTATGAAAGTAAAGGGATTGTGACTGAAGCAACACGATTAGTTATTGACTATATTGTTGAGCAGTATGGCTTTAAAAAATTATTATGTAGAGCAGCACCTGTAAATAAAGGTAGTATACGTGTTATTCTTAAAAATGGATTTGAGCTCGAAGGAACTATACGACGTGATTATAAAACGACCAAAGGTGAAGTTGTAGACCTTAACTACTATGGACGAATTTTTGATTAATTATGAAGGCAGCCTCAATTAGCGAACTAAAAAAAGAGCTTAAGTTTAAGAGCAAAGAAGAATTGCTAGATTACTGTATGGCAATGGCCCGCTTTAAGCTAGAAAGTAAAGAACTATTAACCTATTTAGCCTTTGAGTCTGAAGATGAAGCTGCTTACATTGAAAGTGTGAAAAATTATATTTCTGCTGAGTTCGAAACTATAAATACAGTAAGTTATCATTACATCAAAAAAAGTATAAGGAAGATACTACGCCAAGTAAAACGTTACATACGATATTCCAAGAAGCCTGCAACAGAAGCTGAAGTCTTAATTTATTTTTGTAAAACCTTATCAGAGATGAAGCCTTCATATAAGCGCAATAAAGTATTAGTCAATTCCTATGACACCCAATTACGAATGGCTAATAAGGCCATAGCTAAGTTGCATGAAGATTTACAATATGACTTTCAATTATTAATAGATGAATTATAAATAAATGGTTATGTTATGATAAAAAAAATAGGGTATGGGATTTTTGCTTTTCTATGTGTCTCCATTGGTTTATATCCATTAATCTATTTTATTTTTGAGCGAACCTTTGGCTTATTAGGTTCCAAATCCCTAGAGTTATTAACTGATAATGTTTGGAATATTGCATTTTACACACATATATTTTTGGGAGGATTAGCTCTAGGAATAGGATGGTTACAGTTTAATAAAAAGCTCAGGAATAAACGAATTAAGCTACATAAAAGAGTAGGATATATTTATTTAATTTCAGCTTATCTAAGTGGATTTGCAAGTTTATATATTGGTTACCATGCAACTGGAGGAATAGTAGCTGCTTTAGGTTTTATTTGTTTAGGTATAGTTTGGCTTACAACTACTTATTTAGCTTTTAATGCTATAAAGAACAAACAAATAAAGGAGCACCAAAAATGGATGATTTATAGTTATGCAGCATGTTTTGCTGCTGTTACACTTCGTATTTGGCTTCCTATTTTAATGGCCTTGTTTGAAACTTTTAACGAAGGATATAGAATCGTAGCTTGGTTATGTTGGATGCCAAATATTATTGTAGCATATTTTATTGTGAAACGTTTAAAACTTAACTAATGCAATTCAAAATTCAAAATTATTACACTAACGACGATAAAATGTTTCTCGTTGTAGAAAGTATTATTGTTGCTATATGTATGCTCATTCCATGTATTTTAATTTGGGTGGATTGCGACCAAGAAATTAGAGGCAGTATTAGTAAATACGTAAATATGTGCGACAGTCATATATTTGGACTCATGTTTGGCATAGCTGGTACAGCATTTATCCTCAATGGTGCACTTTATTTTAAAGCAGAAGATGACGAAAAACTAAACCCTTCTATAAAGTCAAATTATACCATTGATGAAACTTTATATAATAAAAAGAAGATAGGGAAGTGGTACAACTTGGTTTTTGGGATTGCGCTAATAGGTGTCGCTGTATTTCATTACAACCGAACCGATTTAAGTATGTACTTACACTATGCTTCAGCTATCATCTTTTTTGCTGGTAGTGCAGTCGTGATGTTTTTTATCCACGATCCTCAAGATCGCTTTTATAGTAGAACCTTAGCTGTTGGATCTTTAGTTTGCCTTGCAATAGGCTTGTTTTCAGATGAGTATTTGTCCTTGTTTTGGGCAGAATCCATAGCGCTTTGGCTAGTCGCTATATATTATTTAGTCGAGAATCGCAGGATTTGGGTGCAAAATTAAGAATAGTTACAACGGAATATTCCCATGTTTACGCTTTGGTTTATCTACTGATTTGTTTTCAAGCATTGCAAATGCTTTTATAAGTTTGCGTCTCGTGTTTTTAGGTAAGATCACTTCATCTATGAAACCACGTTCGGCTGCACTGTAAGGATTAGCAAATAAATCGGCATATTCGGCTTCTTTTTCTTTCCATTTGGCTTCTGAATCATCAGCAGATTTAATCTCTTTTTTAAAGATAATTTCTGCAGCACCTTTGGCTCCCATAACCGCAATCTCTGCACTTGGCCATGCAAAATTCATATCAGCACCAATGTGTTTAGAGTTCATAACATCGTAAGCACCACCATAAGCTTTACGTGTAATCACTGTAACTCGTGGCACAGTAGCTTCGCTAAACGCATATAATAATTTGGCACCATGCACAATGATACCATTCCATTCTTGATCTGTTCCAGGTAAAAATCCTGGTACATCCTCTAGAACTAAAAGCGGAATATTAAAGCAATCGCAGAAGCGTACAAAACGTGCTGCTTTCTTGGAACTATTTACATCTAAAACACCTGCTAAATACATAGGCTGATTGGCCACAACACCAATACTTCGACCACCTAATCGAGCAAAACCAACAATGATATTTTCGGCATAATCTTTATGGATTTCGTAAAAGGAATCGTTATCAATAATGCCTTCAATAACGTGATGCATATCATAAGGTTGATTCGCATTCTCTGGAACAATATCGGACAACACATCTTTAACTTCCTCTTTAAGCACAAAAGGTAATTGTGCTGTTTGTTCTGTATTGTTCTGCGGTAAATAGGAGAGGAGGCGTTTTAAATCTTCTAAGCATTCTACATCATTTGCTGAGGTAATATGTGCTACACCAGATTTTGCAGAATGTGTACTTGCACCACCTAAAGCTTCACTACTCACTTCTTCATTCGTAACTGTTTTAACCACATTTGGTCCTGTAACGAACATATAGCTTGTGTCTTCGACCATTATTGTAAAATCGGTCATAGCAGGCGAATACACTGCTCCACCTGCACATGGTCCCATAATCGCTGAGATTTGCGGAATTACACCAGAAGCTTGTACATTTCTATAGAAGATATCAGCATAGCCACCAAGAGAGCGCACACCTTCTTGTATACGTGCTCCACCAGAATCGTTAAGACCAATTAAAGGTGCACCAACATTGACAGCCATATCCATAATCTTACAAATCTTTTCAGCATGAGTTTCAGACAATGAGCCTCCAAATACTGTAAAGTCTTGTGCGAAAATATAAATGAGTCGACCATCAATAGTGCCATAACCTGTGACTACACCATCACCATAGAATTTTTGGTTTTCCATTCCGAAATCTTTGGTTCTATGTGTGACTAAAGCACCAATTTCCTCGAAAGAATTATCGTCGAGAAGATAGGTAATTCGTTCTCTAGCTGTTAGTTTTTTCTTTTCGTGTTGCTTATCAATTCGAGCTTGGCCACCACCTAAATAGGATTGTTGTAATTTATCGTTGAGTGCGTCTATTTTTGATTTCATTATGAATTTGGTAATCTTAAAATTTTACGTTCTTTTAAATGGTGATTTAAAGCCAATAATGCTGCAATTTCAGCCTCTGCTCTATATTGTTCCTCTAAGACTTCAGGTGAATAATAACGCTTTACAAAATGCGTATCAAAATCTCCTGAAATAAAGGCGTCATGTTCGCAAACAAACTTCCCAAAAGGTAATGTGGTTTCAATACCTTTTACGTTGTAGTTGTCAATGGCTTCTTTCATAAGTTGAATAGCTTCCATTCGTGTTTCACCATAAGTGATGAGCTTAGACAACATTGGATCGTAATAAATAGGAACATCCATACCTTCTTCGATACCATTATCCACTCTGATGCCTTTTCCAACAGGCAGTTTATAGGTTTCTAAAGTACCAACACTAGGTAAAAAATCATTTAAAGGATCTTCGGCATAAACACGTAATTCTAAGGCATGGCCATTAATGGTTAAGTCTTCTTGCTTAAAAGGGAGTTCATCACCTCGAGCTACCTTAATTTGAAGTTCTACCAAATCAACACCTGCAATAATTTCAGAAACTGGATGCTCAACTTGGAGTCGCGTGTTCATTTCTAAGAAGTAGAAATTCTTGTTTTCATCTAAAAGAAATTCAACAGTTCCTGCACCAACATAATCACAAGACCTTGCAACGTTAATTGCAGCTTGTCCCATGGCTTCTCGGAGTTCAGGTGTTAGGACTGTTGAAGGTGCTTCTTCTACTACTTTTTGATGTCGTCTTTGAATGCTACACTCACGTTCAAATAAATGAATAACGTTGCCATGCATATCTGCCATAACTTGTATTTCGATATGGCGAGGCGATCCTACATATTTTTCAATAAATACAGAACCATCACCAAACGCATTTACGGCTTCACTTATAGCACGATCCATTTGAGATTCAAACTCGCCTTCATTTTCAACGATACGCATTCCTTTTCCGCCTCCACCAGCTGATGCTTTAATCAAGATGGGAAACCCAATCTTCTTAGCAATATTTTTGGCTTCAGGGATATCTGTTATAGCTTCATCGGTTCCAGGAACCATAGGAATATTGTAAGCTTTAACCGTTTCCTTGGCTGCAAGCTTACTTCCCATAACCGTTATAGCTTTCGATTTTGGACCTATAAAGGTCAAATCATTTTTCTCACATAATTCGGCAAACTCATCATTCTCACTTAAAAACCCATAACCAGGATGAATTCCATCTACGTTCAGAGATTTAGCAACCTCAATAATTTTATCACCTCTCAAATACGATTCAGAAGAAGGTGCTTTACCAATACAAACCGCTTCATCTGCAACAGTAACATGAGGCATATGTCTATCGATATCAGAATATACAGCAACAGTAGTAATTCCCATTTTTTTTGCGGTACGCATAACACGAATGGCAATTTCTCCTCTATTGGCTACAAGTATCTTTTTCATTTTACTCAAATTTGAGGATGAGTGTATTCTTTTCAATAGCATCGCCTTGTTTTACTTCAACGGATTTTACAATGCCATCTCTTGGAGACGTGATGACATTTTCCATTTTCATGGCTTCAAGAATTACTAAATTATCACCTTCAGCGACTTGTTGTCCTTCAGAAACACTGATCTCTAAAATTAGTCCAGGCATAGGTGCTTTGATAGAATCAATCTTTTTTGAATTTCCGATAGAAAAACCCATTTCTGAAATAAGCTGATCTAAGCCATCTTTAATTTCAACGTTATAAGAATTGCCATTCACTTCTAATACGTAGGATTTTGAGTTGAAATCAGTATTAATAATTTTGGCATCGTAAGCCTTACTATCTTTTAGTAAGTGGTAATTCCTTGAGGCAATTTCTGTACTATCCAAGTTTGTTGCAGTCTCAGAATCAATATCAAAAGTATAGTTGCTATTGACTTTGATTTTATAGTTTGAATTCATTTATTATAATTTTTGAATGACTTAAAGATACTATTTAATTTCCTTGAAATGTGAGTTGTTTTGATGCTTTATAACTGCTTTTCTAGATAACACTAATCCAATTCCTAAGGATACAAATGCACCAATCCAAATACCTGGAATAAACTCAATAAACAGGAAGAAATCATAAGCGCCATGGAATACTACTGCTAGTAAAAGGCCAATTAAGTTAAGTTTTACTCTATTGTTGGAGAACTTAGCCTTTCCCATATAATAACCCATTAACACCGCAAAAGTGGCATGAGCAGGAACAGCAGTAAACGCTCTTACAACAGCAGTTCCTAATCCACCATCAATAACGTACATTATGTTTTCTGTAGCAGCAAAACCCATAGATACCATAACAGCATAGGCAATACCATCATAAGGTTCGTTAAAGGCTTTGTTAGGCTGTGCCACATATTTTACGATAACATACTTACTAAACTCTTCCGTGAGAGCCACTACGATAAAGGCTTTAATAAATTGCTGAATAATACTAAAGTCATCTTTCAATGGTAGAACATAATCAAATGCTACATAAATAATAGTTGTAATGATAATACTGACTATAGCTCCAAGAAAAAAATGCCTAATTAAAAGCCCTTTAGGCTCTTTCTCATATTTGTCTAAATAATAGATAAGACAAACAACAACAAGAATTGGCAATAGAGCAGCAATGAGTAGTTTCATAAATTAGAGTTCATTTTCGATACAAGATAAGACATTGTAATAATACGTTTTATTTGAAGCTACAAAATGACTATTAGTTTCACTTAGCTTTAGAAGTGCCTTAAACTCTGAAATAGAAACCAATTTAATGGCTTCTACTTCATTGAAATCAAATTGAATAGACTCAACTTTAGCTGATAATTTTGCGATAAATGTATGATGAAATTCGTTATCCTTGATGCCATTGTCATACAATTGGAAACAAGGATAAACTCCAATTTTTTTTAAATCAAATCCTTTAATAGTTATGCCTAATTCTTCTTTAGTTTCACGTATTGCAGCTTGTTCAATCGTTTCACCTGCATCAACATGTCCAGCAACTGAAACATCCCAAAGTAAAGGGCATATGGTCTTAGAAGCAGCTCTTTGTGATAATAGTATTTTTCTGTCAGAAGCGTAAAACCATATATGAGCTGTATTATGATAATACCCTTTAGAATGAATAACAGACTTTAAGGCAGTTTCTCCTGTTGGCTCTCCGTTTTTATCAACAATATCAATTAACTCTTCCATTAAAATAAAATTACAACAAAATAAATTCATCAAAAAGAAAATAAATGACGAATAATTATGCTGTAATTTGTAGTCTATGAAATTAAAGCGTTACAAATTATTGTGATAAAATATGAAGGTACTAGCAAGCACCAAAAACTTCAGACTCAACATCATTGAAGCTAATTAAAATAGTTCGTGTTTCTGATCCACCAATTTCTGTCACAACAACATCTAAGGAACCACTAATAAAGACAATATCACCTATTGTAGTAAAATTACTATCATCATATTCTGTAATGCTTAAAATTCCAGAAGTAGCTTCAAAGGATTTATTATCAATAACGATTTCAAATCCCCAGAAAATAGGAAACATATCAGAATCTAAAACTGTATCACCAATATTTATTGTTTCTTCATTTATTGTTGTATTGTCTGGTGTTGAAAGTAAAAAGTTACTAATTAAAATTCCTTCATAATTACCATCTGGAATTGTAAAATCAAAAGTTACACAATCAAGAATTGAGTCAGGATCATCTATATCAATAAGGATTTCGTTTACAGTATCCTTATCGATGGTGATAATGAATGTTTCCATTGAAGATAAAGAATCATCATTGTTATCATCCGAGTTAGAACAAGATGCAATAAAGATACTTAGTACAATTAAAAGAAGTTTAGATTTCATGTCGATATTTTTATTGTTTATTAAACATCGAATAAAACTAATAATGTCATCAGTTGTATTACTCTAAACTTTAAAACGACAAATTTGCAGATTATAACTACACCAATAGTTTATCTATGTTCGTATACTATACGTGAGATTTTAAACAATGAATTAAGGGTTTAAAATCATCTGGTGTATTATACAGGTGGCACGAAATTCTAATATAGTTTCCTCTAAACGACACAAATATTTTTCTATTGAATAAATCTTTTTTTAGAGCATGGAGGTCTAAATTCTCAGGTAATTCTATACCGAATAAATGATGCGTTCTATCATCATCATTTTCAATTTTGCAACCTAATCTTTTGAGCTCTGCAACAGCCTCAGCAGAGATCGTTTTACAATACTCTTGGATAGCTTTAGGTGTCCATTCAATAACTTGTTTTAGAGCTGCTATTTGCATCCTAACATAAATAAAGTTTCCGCTTTCACCTACAGAATATCTATTAGCTAAAGGTTTATACTCTGATTCATAATTAGTGAGTCCTGCAAAGTTTTCGCTATTAAGTCTATTAGACCAATTTTCTTCAATTGGAGTGCCATGATCAAAGTACGAACCATAATAGGCATAAGCACAACCATAAGGCCCAAATAACCATTTGTAACCAGCACAAATTAATGCGTCTGGTTGAATCTCTTTTATCGAAAAAGGCAAAACACCAATGGTCTGACTTCCATCAATAATTAATAACGCGTTGTGTTTTTTTGTCTTTTTACGTATAGCTTTCAGATTAAATAAACATCCATTAGACCAATGGATATTTCCCATAGCTACAAAAGCAGTAGTATCTGAAATAGCATTTAGGATATCTTCATTCCATTGTTTAACAGACTGTTCATTTGACTTTAGGTGAGCAATGGTTTTTAGAATTGCACCATTTGCATCTGCTAATTTTTTCCAAGCATAATAGTTACTCGGAAATTGCTCATCAACGATTAGGATTTCATCACCTTCATTAATAGCTATGTTTTTTGCTACAGTAGCCATGCCATAAGACACAGAAGGAATGGTTACCACACGATTGTAATCATCCGCATCCACTAATTTGGCAAAGAGCTGCTTCAATTCTTTAACGGGTTCAAAATAATCCGAGAGTCTAATCCTGTAAGGTTCTTGCTTTTGTCTTAAACCTTCCAATCCAGCTTCATAAATAGCTTTAAAAGCTGGTGACTGACTGGCGATATTTAAATAAGTGACATCTTCTGGAATATCAAAAAGATGCTTTTGGTTTTGTAGCATAGTTATGAGTTGTGTCCTCGAGCGTAGTCGAGAGGTATTGAAATTCTTATAATGATTAGTTCTCGACTGCGCTCGAACTGACTTGTGTTATTTTTTGATACTGAATCACGTTCAGGATAACATTGCTACTCAAAATACGAGAATGTATCTCCTGCTTTAATTTTTAAAAGCGTTTCATAAATCATTCGTATTACATTTTCTACATCATCTCTATGAACCATTTCTACTGTGGTATGCATATAACGTAAAGGCAAAGAAATGAGAGCAGAGGCAACACCACCATTACTGTAAGCGAAGGCGTCAGTATCTGTTCCAGTTGCTCTAGATAATGCAGCGCGTTGAAATGGGATTTTCTTTTCTTCAGCAGTATCTGTGATAAGATCGCGTAATTTTTGCTGCACCGCAGGTGCATAGGCAACAACAGGACCTTTGCCTATTTCGGCATGACCTTGTTTTTTCATATCGATCATTGGTGTAGTCGTATCATGCGTTACATCAGTAACAATGGCAACATTGGGTTGTATGGTATGCGTAATCATTTCTGCACCACGAAGACCAATTTCCTCTTGTACAGAATTCGTAACGTATAATCCAAAAGGTAATTTCTTTTTATTTTCATGAAGTAAGCGAGCAACTTCAGCAATCATAAATCCACCCATTCTATTATCTAAAGCACGACATACAAATTTGTCTTTATTCAGGATATGAAATTCATCTGGATACGTGATTACGCAACCAACATGAACTCCCATTTTTTCTACTTCTTCCTTGTCTTTTGCACCAACATCAATACAAATGTTATCTGGTTTAGGAGGGACTTCTTTAGCACGACTTCTTGTATGAATAGCAGGCCAGCCAAATACACCTTTTACGATGCCTTTTTTAGTGTGAATATTTACCACTTTACTTGGCGCAATCTGGTGATCACTTCCACCATTTCTAATGACATAGATTAACCCTTTGTCAGAAATATAGTTAACATACCATGAAATTTCATCGGCATGACCTTCAATAACAACTTTATATTTTGCTTTAGGATTAATAACGGCAACTGCAGTTCCGTAAGTATCAGTAATAAACTCATCTGCATAAGGTTTTAGATAATCCATCCATAATTTTTGACCATCCCATTCATAACCTGTTGGTGCAGCATTGTTTAAGTATTTTTCAAGAAAATCTAAAGATTTTTTATTCAGAATGCTCTTTTTTGCCATGTTTTAAAATTTTTCTCTAAAATAACAATATTCACTTTATTTTAAGGTTAAAGATTAACTAAATGCTTAATTTTGAATATGCTTTGGAACGGTTTTGGCTTTCTAAGTAAATGATGAAAAAACTTCTGCACATAATATTTATGATTCCGTTTTTGGTAATGTCTCAACAACAGCCCTTTCCTCAAGATTCTACTGATGTTGAATATTATATTATTGAAGGTGATTCTATACCTAAATCAATCATTGATCTTGATGAGGTTATTGTACTCCATAAATTAAAATTTGAATCTAAGGACGAACGTATTAAGTATTTAATTTTAAAACGGAAGACCATTAAGGTTTATCCTTATGCTAAACTTGCTGCAGAACGTTTGACAACCTTAAGTGAGCGACTTGAAACATTAGATTCTAAACGCAAAAGACGTAAATATGCCAAGCGTATTCAGAAATACATTGAAGATGAATTTTCTGCAGAATTAAAAAAGCTAACGCGAACAGAAGGCCAGATTTTAATAAAACTCATACACAGACAAACAGGTAGAACTACCTTTGAATTGATTAAGGAATTACGTAGTGGTTGGCGAGCATTTTGGTTTCAGAATACAGCTAAATTATTTGATATTTCTTTGAAGGAAAAATTTCAACCCATTAACATTAAAGAGGATTTTTTAATTGAAGATATTCTAGAGCGTGCCTTTCAGAATGGTCGATTAGATCGACAGAAGCCAGCTTTTGATATTGATTTTTATGATCTTACTGATAAGTGGATTCATAATAAAACATCTAATAATGCGAGTACAGACTAAATTAGAAGAACAATTAAATGCTTGGAGCCATGCTATTGGTGCTGCACTTGGTATTGCTGGATTAGTTTTGTTAATTGTTTTTAGTAATAAAAATGCTGATTATGATCTTTTTAGTGTTATTGTTTACGGTATTTCAATTATTATTCTTTTTATGGCATCTACATTTTACCATGCTGTCACAGGAGAACGCAGAAAACATTATTTTAGAATTGTAGATCATATTAGTATATATCTTCTTATTGCAGGAACATATACACCAGTGCTTCTAATACTTCTTGCAGATAGTAAAGGTTGGTTATTGTTTTGGGTTGTATGGAGTATTGCCATTTTTGGTGTTATTCTCAAACTGTTTTTTACAGGAAAATGGGAAACCTTTTCAACGCTGTTGTATTTAGTAATGGGTTGGCTTATAGTTTTCGATTTTTCAACCTTAGCAGAACGAATAGATTCCGCTGGACTTAATCTTTTAATAGCAGGTGGTGTTGCTTATACAGTTGGAATCATTTTTTATGCTGTAGAAAAGATTCCTTATAATCATGTGATTTGGCATTTGTTTGTTTTAGCTGGTGCCATTTTTCATTTTTTTATGATATTTGGATATGTCATTTAACTTTGAGTTGTCATTGCGAGGAGTACTACGACGAGGCAATCTCTTATTGAAAGGAAATGAAAATTATTAAGGTTAATAGTAGTCAACAAATTAATGAAGTTGAAGTCTTAGCTAAGGTCATTTGGTCGTCACATTACACACCAATAATTGGCGCTGCGCAAGTTACTTATATGCTCGATAAATTTCAGTCTAAAGATGCGATTGAAGGTCAGATTTCTGAAGATTATGAGTACTACCTTATCCAGAATAGCAATAAATCTATCGGTTATTTTAGTATCCAGAAACGTAAAATTGCTTTGTTTTTAAGTAAGTTCTATGTTCTTGAATCTGAACGAGGTAAAGGTTTTGGTAAACAAGCTCTAAATTTTATAAATGAGAGAGCAGATAGCCTTAATTGTTTAAAAATAGAACTTACTGTGAATAAATACAACTCAAATAGTATAGAAGCCTACAAACGTATGGGATTTAAAATAACAGAAGCTGTTGTTTTTGATATAGGGAATGGTTTTGTAATGGATGATTATAGGATGGAAAAGGTACTCATCTCTTAATGATATCTTTATATTCCTCAAAAAACGCTTCAAACTTAGACATCGTTTCATTGAAGAACTCCATGACATCTCGCCACGAATTTTTATTATGTATGGAGACTTTAAGTTCTAAAGGCACATAGATTCGAGACAATTCTTTGCCATTTTCTAGATAATACTCTTCTTCGTAAAGTGCCTTTGGTAAATACTTAGATTGTAAAATAAATTTAAGGACTAGGAGTTTTTCCCAACAATTAATTCTGTTTTCCAAATCATCCTCTAAATCTAAAGCAACCAGTGCTCTCTTAGTATCAAAATGAAACTTAAATGAGAGCCCTTTAATTTTTGTATTGTACAGAATCCACTTTTTGGGAAACGATTTCCCAAAACTTGTCCAGAAGTTTTCTCTTAATAATCTACTTTGTTCTTTACTAAACACAAATCAAAAATAGAAAAGAAAATTAAAGGTCATCAGTAAAATGAGTTCTTCTTTTATCCTTAGAAAATTTATCTTTATTGTAATCGGTAGATAGACCTTTGGGTATAGAAAGAGATTGCCATCGTTCACCTTTAATAAGTTTACCTATTAATACAATTTGACCAACATGATAAGCATAATGAGATAATTGTCTATTGATAGCTTCTGTAACTGTATGCCCTTGATTTCTAATAAAAATAATACGTTCAGTATCTTTAGATTTTAAAGGTGATATTGCATTATAAAGACAATCCCATCCTTTGTTCCAATATTCTAATAATTCTGTTTTAGTTTTTAGTGAATCTATAAATTCATCATCTCGTTGTCTCCATTCTTTTTCTCCATCTTCAGTTAAAAAGTTAGTCCATCTGCTTAGCATGTTACCTACCATATGTTTTACAACGATAGCAATACTATTAGAATCGTTATTGTATTGCCAATGGAGTTCTGCTTCTTTAAGTTGTTTAAAAGTTTTCTCTCCAAGTGATTGGTAATACTCAAACTGTTTTATTGCGCTAGATAAATAAGATGTTTCCATAAGTTTAAAGTTATTCAAAAAGAAAAACGATACATCAAATGATCTATCGTTTCTATCAATACGTTAATTATACTTTTAGATTTTTAGTCCTCAGCAGGAACAAACTTTAGTGCTACACCATTAATACAGTGGCGTTTCCCAGTTGTTTCTCTTGGCCCATCATTAAATACATGACCTAAATGTCCACCACAAGTGGCACAATGCTCTTCATCTCTGCTGTAACCTAATTTATTATCTGTTCCAAAGGCAACGTTACCTTTTATCTCACGATCAAAGCTTGGCCAACCTGTTCCAGAATCAAACTTATGTTCACTTTTAAATAATGGCGTATCGCAACCAGCACAATGGTAAGTTCCTTTTTTATAGTTTTTGTTTAGTGGACTAGAGAAAGGACGTTCAGTACCAGCTCTTCTTAGAACATTATAAGCTGATGCACTTAACTGAGATTTCCATTCGGCATCAGTTTTGGTAATTTTATAAACTTCAGCTTTTTGAGTTTTTTGAGCGTTAGAATTACAATTAAAACATAGCATTAACGCAACTAATAGAATGATCTTTTTCATAATGTAAAGATAAGGTATTTTTAATGTTTTATAAGTCGATACTAGATGAGTAACATTACAGAAATGTAATTTAATTCTCAATTTCATTTTTTACAATATGTGTGTGACTTATTCTGTATGGTAGTGTCTAAAGTTTAAAAGTTAATTTGTAACTTTATAGTTAAAACATCACAATCATCAAAATTCTAAGGTAATGCGATTTAAAAATATCATAATAACTACAGGAACTATATTGCTATTTTTAGCATGTTCTACTAATCCTTTCACTGGTAAAAAAACATTAGCGTTAGTTTCTAATGCTCAATTATTTCCAACTGCTTTTGCCCAGTACGATCAGTTTTTAACTGAGAATAAAGTTCTCAATGGCACTAAGGATTCTGAAATGATTAAGCGTGTAGGTCAGAGAATTGCAGTAGCTGCTGAGCGTTGGCTAAATGCCAACGGTCAACAAGGTTACCTTAAAGATTATAAATGGGAATACAATTTGGTAGACGATAAGACTGTTAATGCTTGGTGTATGCCAGGAGGTAAAATTGTGTTCTACACTGGGATTTTGCCAATTGCCCAAAATGAAACAGGAGTTGCAGCTATAATGGGTCATGAGGTAGCTCATGCTTTAGCTAATCATGGACAGCAACGTATGAGTGCTAGTTATATCCAAGCAGGTGTAGCCTTAGCTGGTAATTTCGCGATTAAAAATGATCAAGATAGAGCAATTTTTAATCAAGCTTATGGTATTGGTTCTAATGTTGGTTTAATGTTACCTTTTAGTAGAGGTCATGAGTCAGAATCTGATCAAATTGGCACCTATTTAATGGCAATTGCTGGTTATAATCCAGATGAAGCTGCTGAACTTTGGAAACGTATGAAAGCCAATAGTGGAGGACAAGCACCACCAGAGTTTTTAAGTACACATCCATCTAATGATACGAGAATCCAGAATTTAACAAATTGGGCTCCACAAGCTAAAGCTGAAGCTAAGAAGTTTGGCGTAACCTCTTTTAGACCAATTTCGAGCTTTTAGTTTACATAAAAGTTTTAATTTAGAAGCTGTTCTTAAATAGAACAGCTTTTTTTATGACTAAACTTAAAAAAGGAAGTAAAAAACTTCTCAATGCTTGGGCTTTCTTCGATTGGGCTAATTCTCCTTATACACTCACTATAGCCTCTGCTGTATTTCCTATTTTTTATGGTGAACTATTTATTGAGACGAATACTATTGAGGTTTTTGGATTTACATTAAAAAATACGGTATTAATATCTTTTGTAACTGCCTTTGCATTTTTAGTTATTGTAATCTCATCACCAATCTTATCAGGTATAGCAGACTATATAAAAAACAAAAGGCTATTTCTTAAATTCTTTTCTTATATGGGCAGTATAGGATGTTTTGGTTTGTACTGGTTTAGTTTAGATCTTATCTATTGGAGTCTTTTTACTTATTTTCTTGGACTTTGGGGATATTGGGGAAGTTTGGTGTTTTATAATTCATACTTGCCTGACATTGCTTATAAAGAGCAACAAGATGCTATTAGCGCAAAAGGTTTCTCTGTAGGTTATTTTGGAAGTGTTCTATTGTTATTAATTAATTTGGCTATGGTTATGTATCCTGATACTTTTGGGATAGAAGGAGAACAGCCAGCTATACAAGCTATGAGATATTCATTCTTATCAGTGGGTATTTGGTGGTTGGTGTTTAGTCAATATACGTTTTATCATTTACCAAAACATAATAATAGAACTAAGGATATTGCATTCAAAAAAGTGTTATCAAACGGTTTTAAAGAATTGTCTTTAGTCTGGAAACAACTTAGTCAAAACAAAAGATTAAAACGCTATTTGGTTGCTTTTTTTGTTTATAGTATGGCTGTGCAAACCATAATGCTAATGGCTACTTATTTTGGTGAGCAAGAAATTTTATGGCATTCTAAAGATGAAAAAACTCTAGGATTAATTATTAGTATTTTAATTATTCAATTAGTAGCTATACTTGGAGCTTTTCTTACCTCTAAGGCTTCTGCTCAATTTGGAAACATTAAAACATTAATTGGTATAAATAGTATTTGGGTTTGTATTTGCATTTACGCCTATTTTATGATTGAGCCTATTCACTTTTATGTCGCTGCATTTGTTGTTGGACTTGTTATGGGAGGAATTCAAGCATTATCACGCTCTACCTATTCCAAGTTTTTGCCAAAAACGGAAGATTCTACATCTTTTTTCAGTTTTTATGATATCACTGAAAAAATAGGAATTATCTTAGGCATGCTCATTTATGGTATCGTTGATCAATACAAAGGCATGCGAATGTCAATACTATTTTTATTCGTGTTTTTTGTTATTGGAATCGTGTTACTATTAAGAGTGCCAAAACAAGAACATTTAATAAAAGATATATGAAAACTTACGAGAAAGGAAGTAAAAAACTAATAAATGCATGGTCTTTTTACGATTGGGCAAACTCTGTATATTCATTGGTAATAAGTACAGCTATCTTTCCAATTTATTATAGTACTGTTACTCAAAATTTAGAAAATGCAGATGGTAAAATTATGTTTTTAGGATCTGAATGGTATTCTACAACATTATTAAATTATACGATAGGTTTTTATATGTTGGTTGTGGCAATTATTTCCCCAATTTTATCTGGTATTGCTGATTATACAGGTAATAAATTAGGGTTTTTAAAGCGCTTTTGTTTACTGGGATCATTATCAGTAATGGGCTTGTTTTTCTTTAAAGAAGAGACCTTATGGTTAGGTATAGTATTGACTATTACAGCTGGTATAGGATTTTGGGGCAGCATCGTATTTTATAATGCGTATTTACCAGAAGTTGCTCATCCTGAACAACAAGATAAAGTCAGTGCAAAAGGCTTTATTTTTGGTTATGTAGGTTCTGTAATATTGCTTATTATTTGTTTAGTTCTTATAGAAGGCAATGAAATGTTTGGCATTGATAAAGGTCTTGCAACACAATTATCTTTTATTTTAGTAGGCCTTTGGTGGCTTGGTTTTGCCCAAATAACTTACAGAAGATTACCTAACAACATACATCAACGAAAACCAGAAAAAGATTATATCTGGAAAGGATTCAAAGAATTAAAGAATGTTGCTAAGGAGGTTGCTAACTATCCTCAGTTAAAAACATTTTTGTTTTCTTTTTTCTTTTTTAGCGTAAGTGCTCAAACCATTATTTATATGGCAGGAATCTTTGGAAGTGATGAATTAGGTTTGCCAACTCTAAACTTAATAGTTACCATATTATTGGTACAACTTGTAGCCGTTGTAGGTGCTTATTTATTTTCTAGATTATCAGATAAGATAGGAAATTTATCGACATTAAAAATAACTTTAGCTATATGGACCTTAGTATGTTTCATAGCCTTTTTTATAGATAAATCTCAGGAGAATGTAGCTATTTATTTTTACGCTTTAGGTGGTTTATTAGGTTTGGTTTTAGGAGCAATACAGTCGTTATCACGCTCTACCTATTCAAAATTATTACCAGAGACAGAAGATACGACTACATATTTTAGCTTTTATGACGTTACAGAAAAATTAGCAATTGTTGTTGGTATGCTCGTCTTTGGATTGCTTATAGCTTTAACAGGAGGCTCTATGCAATGGTCAGTATTGTCTTTAGGAGTTTTCTTCGTTATAGCATTTATTATTTTAAGTACTATTAAGAAGACCAAGTATGTGAGATAATTAAAACAAAAAAGGCGCTAATTAAATTAGCGCCTTTTTTGTTTTATGTATTAGCAAAATAGTTTAAAAATACTGTTTAAGTTTTCCTACTAAA
This sequence comes from Microcosmobacter mediterraneus, assembly GCF_031846265.1. Classification (NCBI taxonomy): domain Bacteria; kingdom Pseudomonadati; phylum Bacteroidota; class Flavobacteriia; order Flavobacteriales; family Flavobacteriaceae; genus Microcosmobacter; species Microcosmobacter mediterraneus. The sequence goes on from NZ_JAVRIA010000004.1 coordinate 38,006, forward strand.
CCTTTTGGTTTAATCATAAATTCTTCCTCTAATTCTTGCATTGTTTTATCAGCTGTATTCAGCTTATTAAACATCCTAGCTCTTAATAAATAAATAGAAGGTATTACTATTGCCATCACTGGAATTAAATGGAGCAACTCAAATTTATCTATATGTTCAATATTATCGTTAAAAATTCCCACAATTTGATAGATATACATTGCAATAGGAACAAGTAATACATGATACCACCAATGTCTGCATGTGAAAAACCATATTAAAATAAAACAAAATGGAATAACTTTATTAGTAAAAACCCACATCGCAAAGTTGGCATCGGCCCAACTTTTACTATCATAAGTAAATAGCCAGTTTTCCCAAACTTGAGTCTCAGGAATACTTTCATATAGATAAAACAAATAGGGAGTAATTGCAATAAATGTTGCAATAATACTCCCTATTATTAAAGATTTTCCAGTCGGTTTATCCGTTACCAGCGATTGGTCTTTTCTTCTTTTTAAGTTCTGTTGTTGATTGTCCATCAAGGTCGATAATATTTGTTGCCTGTACAGTGAACAACATACCGCCGAAAATCGCAATCGCTAAAACTAGTTTCTTAGCTTTCATAATTCAAAAGGGATTTAATTAATTAATACTCCAAAGTTAAAATGAAGTGTCATTTCTTAGTGTTAAAGAAATGTTAAAACCCAGTGTTTATAAGGGCTAAGAGTTACGGTTTTTCCGTAGTCTTTAGCAATAACGTGGCGGCAAATTGCCATTTTTTTACAATAAATGTTGTGTGTACATTGGCAAATTTGGGGTTAAACGATTATTTTCTTTTAATTTTAGGTGTCTAGCACCATTTTCAAGCATTTTAATTGTAAGAAAATTCACATCATCAATAACGATTTCTTCTAAACGTTCTGGCCATTCTATAAATTTATAGCAGTCAGCATGCAAATAATCTTCTATACCAAAATCGTATAATTCTTCAGACGATTCTATGCGATATAAGTCAAAATGATAAATCTTGGACTCAGGTGTGTGGTATTCATTTACAAGAGAAAATGTAGGGCTGCTAACAGTATCTTCACTACCTAAAGTCTTTATTAACGACTTAATTAAAGTAGTTTTACCAGTTCCCATAGCACCATAAAACAACAACGTTTTACTGCTTAAGGACGCTAAAAGCTCTTCGGCTACATTATCTATGTTTTGTAAAGTGTAGGTTCGTTCCATTATAGTTTACCTGAATATAAAATTCAAATCAAGCAATGATAGTAAATTTTATTGGAAAAACCTAGAAAAAAGTGCATTTCGTCGGTTTTTTATGCATTACGTAGAATTTTTATTCTGAATTTACTGTTTAAATAGCATCTAGTTTTAGCTATGATTTAAAACATATACCTATAGGTGTTAACTAATAACCTGTAAACATAAAAATATAGAGATTAAAGCAAAACATACTATTCAGAATTTGAATTGTAGGGTTTAATTGTATTTCAACTAACAACTAACAAAACTATTTCGGTTCTAAAACTACAAATGGAATAATCATCTCCTCTAGGGATATACCACCATGCTGATAGGTGTTACGATAATAACTTACATAATGATTATAGTTGTTTGGATACGCTAAAAAGTAATCGCCTTTAGCAAAAATAAAAGAGCTACTCATACTCATAGAAGGTAAATGAATCTCTCTAGGATCTTTTGCAGCCATAACTTCTCTATCTTGGTAAGTGAGGCTTCGACCTGTTTTATATCTTAAATTAAGACTTGTATCTCTGTCTCCAATAACTTTAGATGGACTCCCAACATTTATAGTTCCATGATCTGTAGTAATAATGAGTTTAAAACCTAATTGTTGCGCCTGTTGTATCACTTCTAATAATGGTGAGTTTTTAAACCAACTTTGTGTTAAAGATCTGTAAGCTTTATCATTAGATGCTAATTCTTTTACAACTTCCATTTCGGTTTTGGAGTGTGATAGCATATCTACAAAGTTATATACTATAACACTGAGGTCATTATCTTTTAGGGATTTAAAATTATCAACTAATTTTTTCCCTGCTTTAAGATTTGTGATTTTAAAATAGTCGTGTTTTAAATGCGTTAATCCTAAGCGTTTTAATTGAGCTTCTAAAAATTCTGCTTCAAACATGTTTTTTCCACCTTCGTCAGTATCATTTTTCCAGTATTTAGGAAATAATTTTTCCATATCGCTTGGCATTAATCCAGAGAATATGGCATTTCTGGCATACTGAGTAGCTGTTGGTAGAATGCTATAAAATGGTATTTCTGATGTTTTCTTGTAGTAATTAGTAATCGTAGGCTCAAACGATTTCCATTGATCAAAACGCAAATTATCTACTACAATAAGTAGTGTTGGTTGATTTTTTGAAAGTTCAGGAACAACCTTGTCTTTAAATAAAGTATGAGACATTATAGGTGCATCATTCTTATGATCAAACCATGAGGCGTATTCCTTCTCTATAAACTTTCCAAATTGAAGATTAGCCTCGGTTTTCTGAGATTCTAAAATTTCAGTCATACCAATATCTTCAATATCTTCTAGTTGTAATTCCCAATAAATAAGTTTTTGGTATAGTTCTGCCCAGCCATCAAATGTATTTACCATAGATAAATCCATAGCAATTTTTCTAAATTCTTGCTGATAATTAGACGTAGTCTTTTCAGATACAAGTCTTGAGAGGTCAAGATTCTTTTTTAGGCTTAATAAAATCTGATTTGGATTTACAGGTTTTATTAGATAATCAGCAATTTTACTGCCAATAGCTTCTTCCATAATATACTCCTCCTCACTTTTGGTTATCATTACAACCGGAAGGTTAGCACGTTTCTCCTTAATTTCATTAAGCGTTTCAAGACCTGTGAGTCCTGGCATATTCTCATCTAGGAATACGATATCGAAATTTGTATCTCCAATAATCTCTAGAGCTTCGGTTCCGCTTTGGCAAGTGGTTACATTATATTGCTTTTTCTCTAAGAAAAGAATATGAGGTTTAAGTAAATCAATTTCATCATCAACCCAGAGAATATTTATATTGTTCATGTATATTTGTTTAAATTAATGGAAGATCAACGTTTGAGAACGAAGAACAAACTTAAGATATTTAACGACCCAATTTACGGTTTTATTACAATTCCTAATGCGTTAATTTTTGATCTTATAGAACACAAATATTTCCAGAGACTTCGACGGATAACTCAAATGGGAATGTCTTACCTTGTTTATCCTGGTGCGCACCACACAAGATTCCATCATGCTTTAGGTTCAATGCATTTAATGCAAAATGCTATTAATGTGCTTCGTTTTAAAGGTGTTAGCATTTCTGATGATGAAGAAAATGGACTTTTAATAGCTATTTTATTACACGATATTGGGCATGGTCCATTCTCTCATGCCATGGAACATAGTATAGTAAATGATATCTCTCACGAGGAAATTTCATTACTATTTATGCAAGAATTAAATAAACAATTTAACGGAAAATTAGCATTAGCGATAAAAATATTTAAAGGAGAATATCATAGACCTTTTATGAATCAGTTGATTTCTGGCCAGTTAGATATGGACAGAGCAGATTATTTGAAACGCGATAGTTTTTACACAGGTGTTGCTGAAGGTAACATTAATTCTGAACGTTTAATAACCATGCTTAATGTGGTTGATGATCTGTTAGTACTTGAAGAAAAGGGCATATACAGTGCAGAAAAATTTTTAGTTGCGAGACGATTAATGTATTGGCAAGTCTATTTGCATAAAACAGGATTAGTTGCAGAAGAATTACTAATGCGTGTACTAAAGAGAGCCAAAGAATTAACTGAACACGGCGTAAAACTAGATTCTAGTGAAGCCTTAAATTACTTTTTAAGTCATAATATTAAGCACGATAGTTTTGATGAAAACACACTGAATATTTTTGCTAAGCTAGATGATTACGATATTATTTCTGCAATGAAAGCATGGCAATACAGTGATGATTTTGTTCTAAGTAATCTCTCAGATATGCTAATTAATAGGGATTTATTAAAAATAAAACTAAAAAATAAACCCATTAAAAAAGAATTGCTTAATGAGCATATAGATAAGCTTATTGGTAAATATGAAATCACTAGAGGTGAAGCTGAATATTTTGTGTTTTTAGGTCAGATTTCTAATCAGGCTTATGAGTTAAAAAAGCAGAATATTAACATTCTTCATAAATCTGGTAAAATAGAGGATATAGTTAAGGCTTCAGATCAGTTAAACCTTAAAGCACTTTCTAAACCAGTAACCAAGTACTATATATGTTATCCTAAAGACAGATTGTAATACATTTTTTCTATTTTTGCGGAACATGAAATTTACAGCACAACAAATAGCAGGAATTTTAGAAGGTGATGTCGTTGGCAATCCTGAAGTAGAAGTCTCTAAACTTGCAAAAATTGAAGAAGGTAAAAAAGGGACCTTAACCTTTTTAGCCAATCCAAAATATAAATCCTATATCTATTCAACCGAAGCTTCAATAACAATTGTAGATAAAGCTTTTGAACCAGAGAATCCAATTACAACGACACTTATAAAAGTTGAGGATGCATATAAAGCGTTTTCTAAGTTATTAGAATATTATAATCAAATAAAATTTAATAAGTCTGGTATAGAGGAGCCTTGCTTCATTTCTGAAAGTGTAAAACAAGGCGATAATATTTACATTGGTGCTTTTAGTTATTTAGGAGATAATGTCGTCATTGGTAATAATGTAAAGATTTTTCCAAATAGTTATATAGGAGACAATGTTACCATTGGTGATAATACTATGATTTTTTCAGGAGCTAAGATTTATGCAGAATGTCTAATTGGTAATGGTTGTGTTATAAATTCTGGAGCAATTATTGGAGCAGATGGTTTCGGTTTTGCACCAAACGAAAAAGGGGAGTATTCTAAAGTACCACAAACAGGTAATGTAATCTTAGAGGATTTTGTAGATATTGGAGCTGGTACTACGATAGATAGAGCAACGCTAGGTTCTACAGTCATTAGACGAGGAGTTAAGTTAGATAACCAAATTCAGATAGCACATAATGTTGAGATAGGTAAGAACACAGTTATCGCTGCCCAAACAGGAATTGCAGGTTCTACTAAAATTGGTGAAAACTGTCAAATAGGAGGACAAGTAGGTATTGTTGGCCATATTACTATTGGTAATAATGTAAAGATACAGGCTCAATCTGGTATAGGAAGAAACGTCAAGGATAATGAAGTACTCCAAGGATCACCAGCTTTAAGCTATGGCGATTATAACAAATCATACGTATATTTTAAAAACCTTCCTAAGATTGTGAAGGATTTAAATGAAATTCAAAAAACAGTAAATGGCAATAGTTAATACCGAAACAAAACAGCGAACCATTGCTAGTGAGGTGTCATTACAAGGTGTTGGTTTACATACAGGCAAAGATGTAACCTTAACCTTTAAACCTGCTGCAACTAATCAAGGATTCGCTTTTAAAAGAATTGATTTAGAAGGAAGTCCAATTATTGAAGCAGACGCTAATTATGTTACCAATACGCAACGAGGCACAATGCTTGAAAAAAATGGTGTTATTATCCAAACTTGTGAGCATGTTTTAGCAGCATTAGTTGGTTTAGATATTGATAATGCATTAATTGAACTTAATGCTTCAGAACCACCAATTATGGACGGTTCGTCAAAATTCTTTGTAGAAGCTTTAGAATCTGCTGGTATTGAAGAGCAAGATGCTTTCAGAGAAGAGTATGTGGTTACAGATGTCATCTCTTATACTGATGAAGAATCAGGTAGTGAAATACTCATCATGCCTTCTAAAAACTATAAGGTAACTACTATGGTAGATTTTGGAACCAAAGTTTTAGGAACCCAAAACGCTACTTTAAATCATGTTTCAGAATTTAAGACAGAAATTGCAGATTCTAGAACGTTTAGTTTTTTACATGAGTTAGAAACTCTTCTTGAACATGGTTTAATTAAAGGAGGTGATCTTAACAATGCTATTGTTTATGTAGATAAAGAACTATCTCCTGAAACTATGGAGAAGTTGCGTATTGCTTTCAATAAAGATAGTATTGCAGTGAAATCTAATGGTATTTTGGATAACCTAACCTTGCATCATCCTAATGAAGCAGCTAGGCATAAACTTTTGGATGTTATAGGTGATTTAGCATTAATTAGAACCAGAATAAAAGGAAAAGTAATTGCAAATAAACCAGGACATTTTGTGAACACGCAGTTTGCAAAAAAAATGTCAAAGATTATAAAAAATGAGCGACGAAATAATGTTCCGGTTGTAGATCTGAATGCAGAACCTTTAATGGATGTCAATCAGATAATGAATATGTTACCTCACAGGCAACCATTTCTATTATTAGATAAAGTTTTTGAGTTAACAGAGTCTCGTGTTATAGGTATGAAAAACGTCACTATGAATGAGCCTTTTTTTGCTGGTCATTTTCCTGGAGCACCTGTAATGCCTGGAGTACTCATTGTTGAAGCTATGGCACAGACAGGAGGAATTCTAGTATTAAGTACTGTACCAGATCCTGAAAATTATTTGACGTTTTTCATGAAAATTGATAATGTAAAATTTAAGAAAAAAGTAGTTCCTGGTGATACATTAATATTTAAGTGCGAATTAATTACACCTATTAGACGTGGTATTTGTCATATGCAAGGTTATGCCTATTCTAATGGTAAACTTTGTGCAGAAGCAGAACTCATGGCACAAATTTCTAAAGTAAAATAAATAGAATGAACCAACCCTTAGCATACGTACATCCTGGAGCAAAAATCGCCAAGAATGTAGTTATTGAACCTTTTGCAACTATACATAATAATGTTGTTATTGGAGAAGGAACTTGGATAGGAAGCAATGTTACTATTATGGAAGGTGCTCGCATCGGAAAAAATTGTAATATTTTTCCAGGAGCAGTTATTTCTGCTGTGCCACAAGATTTAAAATATAATGATGAAGATACTACTGCAGAGATTGGTAATAATGTTACTATAAGAGAGTGTGTTACTATAAACAGAGGTACCACAGATAAGATGAAAACAGTTATTGGAGATAATTGTTTAATTATGGCTTATTGCCATGTTGCTCACGATTGTATCGTTGGTAATAACTGTATATTCTCTAATAATAGTACACTTGCTGGTCATATTAATGTAGGTGATTTTGTGGTATTGGCTGGTATGACTGCTGTGCATCAATTCTGCTCTATTGGTAATCATGCCTTTGTTACAGGTGGATCCTTAGTAAGAAAAGATGTACCTCCTTTTGTTAAAGCAGCTCGAGAGCCATTATCTTATGTTGGTATTAATTCAGTAGGATTAAGACGAAGAGGGTTTTCAACAGAAAAAATTAGAGAAATACAGAATATCTATAGAATACTGTATCAGAAAAATTATAATAATACCCAAGCTTCAGAAATTATTGAAGCAGAAATGGAAGCTACTACAGAACGCGATGAGATTTTACAGTTTATCAAAAATTCGCATCGAGGTATTATGAAAGGCTATTTTAAATCAAATTAAATTTATCCTCTAAAACTTTTGCATGAGGACTAATAAATAAATACTCAAATATGGCAAGTACATCAGATATAAGAAATGGATTGTGCATCAGATTTAATCACGATATATATAAAATCATAGAGTTCCTTCATGTAAAACCTGGAAAAGGTCCAGCATTTGTGAGGACTAAATTAAAAAGTGTTACAACAGGTAAAGTAGTTGATAATACATTTTCAGCAGGACACAAAATAGAAGACGTCAGAGTAGAAACGCACAAATTTCAATACTTATACAATGATGGCGAGTTTTATCATTTTATGAATGAAGCTGACTACACCCAAATACGTTTACTAGAAGCAGCATTAGATGCGCCAGGATTAATGAAAGAGGGTGAAGTGGTTACTGTGTTAATTAATACAGAAGATAACTTGCCGCTTTCTGTAGACATGCCAGCAAGTGTTATACTTGAAGTTACTCATACAGAACCAGGAGTTAAAGGCAATACTGCGACTAATGCAACTAAACCTGCAACAGTAGAAACAGGTGCTACTGTTAATGTCCCATTGTTTATCAACGAAGGTGACAAAATAAAAATTGAAACAGCAAAAGGTACTTATAAAGAAAGAGTTAAGGATTAAAAATGGTCATTGAGGCTCTCGAAATGAGCATTTCATTATGAAGTTTCCAAAAAAGCATACATTAAAAGAAATAGCAGATATTATTAACTGCCAATTTGTAGGCTCTTCTGAATTTTCGGTCTTAGGTATGAACGAAATTCATGTTGTAGAACCAGGAGATATTGTATTTGTTGATCATCCTAAATATTATGATAAAGCACTTAATTCTGCTGCGACTATAATATTGATTAACAAAGAAGTTGAGTGTCCTGAAGGTAAAGCTTTACTTATTAGTGACGATCCTTTTAGAGATTTTAACAAACTTACTAATTATTTTAAACCCTTTACAGCTTCAAGTTCATCAATATCACCATCAGCTACAATAGGTAAAGGAACCATCATACAACCCAATTGTTTTGTAGGGAATAATGTGGTTATAGGAGATAATTGTGTTATTCATTCAAACGTCAGCATTTATGACGATACCATTATTGGAGATAATGTTGTTATCCACGCAGGAACTATTTTAGGAGGAAGTGCATTTTACTACAAAAAACGACCAGAAGGATTCGATCAATTGTTATCAGGTGGTAGAGTAGTCATAGAAGATAATGTGCATTTAGGTGCATTGTGCACTATAGATAAAGGTGTAACAGCAGATACAACTATTGGAGCAGGCTCTATGTTAGATAATCAAATCCAAATAGGACACGATACTGTTATTGGTAAAAAATGTTTAATTGCTTCACAAGTAGGTATTGCAGGTTGTGTTATCATAGGAGATGAGGTTACTATTTGGGGACAAGTAGGTATTACTAGTGGCATCACTATTGGTGATAAAACGGTAATTTCTGCCAAAGCAGGTGTAAGTAAATCTTTGGAAGGGAATAAACATTATTTTGGAATTCCTGCAGAAGATTTTAGAACAAAATACAAGGAGATTGCTAATATTAGGCAAATACCAGATATACTTCAACGCTTAAAAGAAAATAATATATAATGCAAGCATTAGAACTCGTAAAATCATTTTACAATAGCGATTTAGCAAATGATAGTGACATTATCAAAACAATATTTCACAAAGATTGTGAATTGCATTGGACAGGTAGCCAGGGTTTTATGCTATTAAATTATGATGGAATTGTTGATTTTTTTGAAGGAATAAGAAAATCTTACCACCAATTACGCTTTGAATTCTCACACCTATTTGAAGCTAATGATAGCGTAGTAACAAGACATACGCTCTATGCTCAAACCATAGAAAATTCTGAAAGTGAAATGGCTTTAGGGCATTTTATGGCTATATGGGAAGTAAAAGATAATAAGCTTTTCCGATGCTATGAAATTAGTCAGCAAGCAGATGAAACAGATAAGTCAAGTATGGATTCATACGCTAAAAGAAAATTATAAAAAAGAGGTCGTAATTACGTGACAAAACTCTTATTTTTGCTCAACGAAAATTTAAAAAAAATAATCACAAATAATGAGTGTATTAGTTAATAAAGATTCAAAGATAATTGTACAAGGATTTACTGGTAGTGAAGGTACTTTTCACGCTGGTCAAATGATTGAATATGGAACCAATGTTGTAGGAGGTGTAACTCCTGGAAAAGGAGGACAAACGCATTTAGATAAGCCTGTTTTTAATACTGTAGAAGAGGCTGTTAGTAAACTTGGGGCAGATACTACGATTATTTTTGTACCACCAGCATTTGCAGCAGATGCTATTATGGAAGCTGCTGATGCAGGTATAAAAGTAATTATTACAATAACTGAAGGAATTCCTGTAGCTGACATGATTAAGGCTTCAGACTATATACAAGATAAAAACTGTAGACTTATTGGTCCTAACTGTCCAGGAGTCATTACTCCAGGTGAAGCTAAAGTTGGTATTATGCCAGGTTTTGTGTTTAAGTCAGGTAAAGTAGGAATTGTTTCAAAATCTGGAACATTAACTTATGAAGCTGCTGACCAGGTAGTTAAACAAGGGCTTGGGATTACAACTGCTATTGGTATTGGTGGAGATCCTATTATCGGAACAACAACCAAGGAAGCTGTGGAACTATTAATTAATGATCCAGAGACTGAAGCTGTAGTTATGATTGGTGAGATAGGAGGTCAGTTAGAAGCAGATGCTGCTAATTGGTACAAAGAGAGTGGTAGTAATAAACCAGTTGTAGGTTTTATTGCAGGTGAGACAGCACCAGCAGGCCGTACAATGGGTCATGCAGGAGCTATTGTTGGAGGTAGTGATGATACTGCACAAGCAAAAAAGAAAATTATGAGAGCATGTGGTATTCATGTAGTAGATTCACCTGCAGAAATAGGAAAGAAAGTAGCTGAGGTACTTGGTTAATTTTAAGTTATAATTTTAATGACTTGTCATCCTGAACTTGTTTCAGGATCTTACATAAACTGTTAAAAACCTTACAAAATCTTGTGAGGTTTTTTTATTTGATGCAACTTGTATTTGCTATATTTGATATACAACTAATTAACAATTAAGAATGAAATTATTAGAAGGAAAAACAGCCATAATTACAGGAGCTAGTAGAGGTATTGGTAAAGGTATTGCGAGAGTTTTTGCCGAACATGGAGCAGATGTAGCATTTACTTACAGTTCATCCGTAGACGCTGCGAATGCATTAGAAAAAGAATTGAATGGATTAGGAGTAAAAGCAAAAGGCTATCAAAGTAATGCTGCTAGTTTTGATGATGCACAAACCTTAGCTGAAGCCGTTAAAGAAGAGTTTGGAAGTATAGACATATTGGTTAATAATGCTGGTATTACAAAGGATAATTTGTTAATGCGTATTACTGAAGAAGATTTTGATAAAGTCATTGAAGTTAATTTAAAGTCAGTTTTTAACATGACTAAAGCTGTACAACGTACCATGCTAAAGCAGCGTAAGGGTTCAATAATAAACATGAGTTCAGTTGTAGGTGTAAAAGGTAATGCAGGTCAAACCAATTATGCAGCATCAAAAGCCGGAATTATTGGCTTTTCAAAATCAGTAGCTTTAGAACTAGGATCTAGAAATATTAGAAGTAATGTAATTGCTCCAGGTTTTATTGAGACAGAAATGACAGCAAAATTAGATGAAGCTACAGTTGATGGTTGGCGTTCAGCAATTCCATTAAAACGTGGCGGAACTCCAGAAGATATCGCTAATGCTTGTGTTTTTCTAGCAAGTGATATGTCTGCTTACGTTACAGGTCAGACCTTAAACGTTGATGGAGGAATGCTAACCTAACTTTCCTAGTTAAGCAGGAATCGTATTCTACAAAGCCTAAAATTTTAATGAGTTCAACAACCATAGTATATATCATCCTTGCAGGAATTTTAGCGCTACTTGTAGCGCTATTTCAATATAAACCTAAAGGAAAGTTTATTCATAAGAATATTTTCATTTTAGCTTTGCTAAGATTTATCTCTGTTTTTGCACTGTTGGTATTACTAATTAATCCAAAGTTTGAAAAACGTTCTTACTTTAACGAAAAACCAAATTTGGTAATTGCCGTAGATAATTCAGAATCCATTGCTTATTTAGATCAGGATGAGAATGTAAAGTCACTCTTAGAATCTATAACAAACAATCCTGAAATACAAGAACGCTTTAATGTAGAACAATTCTCTTTTGGTAATTCTGTTCAACAGTTAGATACTCTCAGTTTTAAAGATTCACAATCTGATTTAAACTTAGTTTTTGAACGCTTTAAAGAAGTCTATGAGAGTTCAATAACACCCATTGTATTTATAACAGATGGAAACCAAACTTACGGAAATGACTATGAGTTTTCAGCAAGTAAGTTTAAGCAACCTATTTTCCCAGTTATACTAGGAGATACCATTACATACGCAGATTTAAAGCTTCAGAAGTTAAATGTTAATAAATACGCATATTTAAAGAATCAATTCCCTGTTGAAGCCATTGTGGTCTATAATGGAACAGAATCTGTTTCCACTACGTTTAAAGTGAATATAGGAAACTCAATAGTATTCAGTAAAAATCTGAATTTTAGTAAAACAAATTCTTCACAAGTTATTTCATTTAATCTACCAGCAAATCGTGTTGGTGTTAAAACTTTTAGAGCAGTAGTAGAACCATTATCTACGGAGAAAAATACCATTAATAATGCTAAAAGTTTTGCTGTAGAAGTTATAGATCAGCAAACTAATGTAGCTTTAGTTTCAGATATTACGCATCCAGATTTAGGTGCATTAAAATCTGCCATTGAACGTAACGAACAACGAAAAGTTAGAATTATTAAACCAACAGAATATTTAAGTAAAATTTATGATTATCAATTGGTTATACTGTATCAGCCAAATAATAAGTTTAGATCAGTTATTCAAGAAATTCAAGCTAAAAAGTTGAATAGCTTTCTTGTTGCTGGAGCAAAAACTAATTGGGCATTGCTTAATGCATTACAAGCTAATTACAATTATAAAATCACAAATCAGGTAGAAGATTTTCAAGCTAATTTAAATAGAAACTATAGTTCTTTCATAGTAGAAGATATTGGCTTTGATAATTTCCCACCACTTAAAGGTAATTTTGGAGAAGTAACCTTTAATTTACCCATTGAGACTATTTTATATAAAACGGTAAATGGTATTGAAACTACTGAACCATTATTAGCAACCTATGAAACTAATGGAATAAGAGAAGCTATTTTATTAGGTGAGCATCTTTGGAAATGGAGAGCTCAGAGCTATTTAAGTAAAAATGATTTTAATGAATTTGATGATTTTATAGGTAAGTTGGTTCAGTATTTAGGATCTGATTTTAGAAGAAATCGCTTAAATATAGATTACGAATCCTTTTACAATGGAAACGATAATGTTATTATTTCTGCACAATATTTTAATAAAAATTATGAATTTGATGGCGATAAAAATCTAACTATAACTCTTAAGAACATAGATAATAATTCTACGATTCAATTTCCTTTTATTTTAAAATCAAACAGTTACGAAGTAGATATAAGTGGTATTAAAGCTGGTGATTATCAATTTACAGTAAGCGTCAACGGAGAGAACATTTCAAGATCTAGCTCCATTAAAATACTAGATTATAATGTTGAGCAACAATTTTTAAATGCAGATGTAACAAAGTTACAGCGATTGGCTACTAATAGCAATGGTAAAGCATTTTTTAATACAGAATCCCAAGAGTTAATTGATGTTTTATTACAAGACAATCGCTTTGCAATCATACAAAAGAGTACTAAAAATATCGTACCTTTGATAGACTTTAAATATTTATTGGCTCTAATAGCTTTAAGCCTTGCTATAGAGTGGTTTATGAGAAAATATAAAGGCCTTATTTAACACTAAAAAAACAAACATATACTATGGAAAAATTACCAAAAATTGGATTGCCAATTTTAATTGCAATTATTGTTTTAATAATACTTATATCTAAGTCTGCAGTAACTATAGGTCCAGGTGAAGGCGGAGTTATTTTTGAGCGTTTAGGAGAAGGTATCAATACTGAGAAAACTTATGGTGAAGGATTTCATATTGTAGCACCTTGGAATAACATGATTGTTCGTAAAGTTCGACAACAGTCAGTATCAGATCAAATGAATGTACTTTCAGTAAATGGACTAGAAGTAAAGGTAAACGGAACTATATGGTACGAACCAGAGTATAGTAACCTTGGTAAATTAATCAAAACTAAAGGTGAAGATTACGAACACGAACTTCTGGATCCTGCTATTAATGCAGCTGCTCGAAGTGTTGTTGGTCGTTACACACCAGAACAATTGTATTCTAGTAAGCGTGATGTTATTGAACAAGAAATATTAGATGAGGTTACAAAGTTATTAGATGGCCAATATTTAATCGTAAAGCGAGTGCTAGTTGAAGATGTGCAATTGCCTCCAACAATTAAAGGAGCAATAGAGCGTAAATTGAAACAAGAGCAAGAATCTTTAGAGTATGAGTTTAGACTTGTAACAGCAGACAAAGAAGCACAGAAACAACGAATCGAAGCGCAAGGTAAAGCAGATGCAAACCGAATTTTAAGTGCTTCGTTAACAGATAAAATCCTTCAGGATAAAGGGATTGAAGCAACAATAAAATTGTCTGAATCGCCTAATAGTAAGGTTATTGTCATTGGATCTGGAGACTCAGGTATGCCAATAATTTTAGGGAACCAATAAAAATTTCATAAAAGACTTGGTTTTATGAATTTATTTTCTGAAACTTTGTTCAGAACAAAAACTGATATGAATTTTATTCAATTACATCACCATCATTTTCATACTTGCACTCAAGCGAGCTGAAAATGTATTGAATAAATCAAGATATTTTTAAAACCGTTTGAGTAAATCAAGCGGTTTTTTATTTCCATGAAATTGGAAATTCCTCCGAAAAGATTTACTCAAACATAAAACAAAAGATTTCCGCTTTCTCGGAAAAAAGTTATGAGTAAATTAAAGATTGCAGTTCAGAAATCTGGTCGTCTTCATGATGATTCAATGAAAATCCTAAAGGAAATAGGAATTTCCGTAGACAATGGTAAAGATCAGTTAAAGGCCTCAGCTCGAAACTTTCCTTTAGAAGTTTTCTATTTAAGAAATGGCGACATACCTCAATATCTAAGAGATGGTGTTGTAGATGCAGCGATCATTGGAGAGAATGTGTTAATTGAAAAAGGAAAGGACATTTCAATTGTTGAGCGATTAGGGTTTTCTAAGTGTAAAGTGTCTATTGCAGTGCCTAAATCTTCGGATGCCAAAAGTCTTAAAGATTTAGAAGATAAACGCATAGCAACCTCATACCCAAATACTGTAAATCAGTTTTTAGAGACAGAAGGTATAAATGCCCAATTACATATTATTAACGGCTCTGTAGAAATTGCTCCAAATATTGGGCTAGCAGATGGAATCTGTGATATTGTTTCTAGTGGAAGCACACTCTTTAAAAATGGTTTAAAAGAAGTAGAGGTTCTTTTAAAATCTGAAGCAGTTCTAGCCACGTCTCCATTGATTTTAGATGAGAATCAAAAGTTAGTAGATAAACTTCAATTTAGACTAAAATCTGTATTAAAAGGGAGGCAAAACAAATATGTACTGCTTAACGCACCTAATGAGAAATTAGAGGATATCATCAAAATACTACCAGGAATGAATAGCCCAACTATTTTACCACTGGCAAAAGAAGGCTGGAGTTCGCTACACTCAGTAATTAATAAGAATGAATTCTGGGAAGTTATTGATGAGCTCAAACAAAATGGCGCAGAGGGTATATTAGTTTGTCCTATTGAAAATATGGTGCTATAAATGTCATTCCTGCGAAGGCAGGAATCTCATAATTAATTGTAATGAATTTAGTAAGGACTTAAAAATGAAAATATATATAAATCCAGATAAATCCGAATGGTCAGAGTTGCTTAAGCGTCCATCAGAGACTGTAGGCGATATTGAAACTATTGTTAATGCTATTTTTAATGCTATTAAAACATCTGGAGACAAAGCAGTTGCTGATTATACTTCAAAGTTTGATAAAGTTGAATTGACTACTTTTTTAGTTGCCGAAGATGAAATAAATGATGCTTCCAATAAAATCTCAAAGGAACTAAAAGAAGCCATTAATTTGGCAAAATCGAATATTGAAAAATTCCATTCAGCTCAAAAAACGGATAGGGTTTTTCTAGAAACGATAGAAGGTGTAGAATGCTGGCAAGAAAAAAGACCTATTCAAAAAATTGGTTTATATATTCCTGGTGGCACAGCACCTTTATTCTCGACAGTTTTAATGCTTGCTGTACCTGCTCAAATTGCTGACTGTGATGAAATTGTGCTCTGCTCTCCTCCAAATAAAGATGGTAAGATTGCTGATGAAATTTTATATACAGCACAATTATGTGGTGTAACTAAAATTATAAAAGTAGGAGGAATTCAAGCTATAGCAGGACTGACGTTTGGTACAGAAACTATCCCTAAGGTTTATAAAATTTTTGGACCAGGAAATCAATACGTAACAGTTGCTAAACAACTAGCAACAAAATATGGTGTCGCTATCGATATGCCAGCTGGTCCTAGTGAATTATTGGTCATGGCAGATGAATCTGCAAATTCGGCTTATGTGGCCTCAGATTTGTTGAGTCAGGCAGAACATGGTTCAGACAGTCAGGTTATTTTAGTTACCAGTTCAATGAAATTTGCTGAGCAAGTCAATCAAGAAGTCAAATCACAACTTAAAGATTTACCTAGAAAAGAGATGGCTACAAATGCTATCAATAATTCTAAATCAATTGTTGTGGATAATTTCGAAACGGCTTTAGAATTAATTGACGAATATGGTCCAGAACATTTTATAGTTTGTACAAATTATAACAATTTCTTTGTAGATAATATTGGAAATGCAGGTTCAGTATTTATTGGTGATTATACACCTGAAAGTGCTGGTGATTATGCATCTGGTACAAATCATACTTTGCCTACTAACGGCTTTTCGAAAGCTTATTCTGGTGTGAATCTCGATAGTTTTCTGAAGAGTATGACCTTTCAAAAAATATCTCGAAAAGGTATTAAAAATATTGGACCAGCAATCGAATTAATGGCTGAAGCTGAAGGCTTGCAAGCTCATAAGAATGCGATAACAAAAAGATTGAATGATTTAAAATGATTTTGTCATTCCGCACTTGATGCGGAATCCAATTTGAAGAACAACTAATCAAATGAAACGAAATTTTAAAATAAATAATTTAGTAAGAGAAAATATTAAATCTTTGGAATCCTATTCATCTGCCAGAGATGAATACAAGGATGCCTCTGCAGATATGATATTTATGGATGCAAATGAGAATCCATTTCAAACCAAGGTGAATCGTTACCCAGACCCTCAACAAAGTAAACTAAAGGAACGATTGTCTGAAATTAGAGGTGTACCAACTTCTCAAATCCTATTAAGCAATGGTAGCGATGAAATTTTAGACCTTTTGTTTAGAGCATTTTGTGAACCTAAAAACGATAATGTAATTACGTTACCACCAACATATGGTATGTATGAAGTACTAGCAGATTTAAACGCTATAGATATATTATCTGTTGAATTAGACACTAATTTTGAGCCTAAAGTACCTGAAATCCTTGCAGCTCAAACTGAGAATTCAAAAATTCTGTTTTTATGTTCTCCAAACAACCCAACAGCAAATAGTTTTAATGCTTATAAAGTAGAAGAATTAATCAATGGCTTTAATGGCTTAGTTGTTATAGATGAAGCTTATATTGAATTTTCTTCTCAAGAAAGTTGGTTAGGTAGGTTAAATGAGTTTCCAAATTTGGTAGTTACACAAACGTTGTCTAAAGCTTATGGCTTAGCAGGAATTAGACTTGGTATTTGTTATGCATCCGAATATATCATATCAATTCTAAACAAAATCAAACCACCATATAATGTAAATCAATTAACTCAGGATAAGGCATTAGAACGTTTGTCAAACTTAGACAAAGTTAATAGTGAAGTTGAATCCATATTAAAAGAACGAGAGTTTATAATAGAGCAATTGTCAGAAATTTCATTTATTAAAACTATATATCCTTCGGATGCGAATTTCATATTAGTCAAAGTAGACAATGCCAATTTGCGTTATGACCAATTGATTGACAATGGCATTGTAGTACGAAACAGAACTACACAGCCTTTATGTGAAAACTGCTTACGATTTACAGTGGGTACACAAAATGAAAATAAGCAACTAATTAAAATATTAAATGAACTATAAACGTCACATCGAGTGAATTCGAAGTATGAGAAATTGTATCAAGATGTAATGGGTTCTCGATACGATTTTCAAAAAGAAAATCACTCGAACTGACGTAAAACATATAAAAACTAAGGTTGTCATTCCGCACTTGATGCGGAATCAACTTTGAAGCACAAATAAAAATAGATTCCTGCCTATGCAGGATTGACAAAAAAGATGAAAAAAACAGTACTATTCATAGACAGAGACGGAACTTTAATAAAAGAACCAGCAGACGAACAAATAGACTCTTTTGATAAGCTAGAGTTTTACCCAAAAGTATTTCAATACTTAAGTAAAATTGAAAAGGAATTGAATTTTGAAATCGTAATGATTACAAATCAAGATGGATTAGGCACAGATGCTTATCCTGAAGATTCTTTTTGGCCAGTTCATAATTTTGTTTTAAAAACATTTGAGCATGAAGGCGTAGTATTTAAAGAGCAGTTTATTGATAGAACTTTTGCAAAAGATAACGCACTAACACGGAAGCCAAATACTGGATTATTAACCAAGTATTTTTCTGAAGATTACGATTTAGCAAATTCATTTGTCATTGGTGATCGATTAACGGATGTTGAATTGGCCAAGAATTTAGGTTCTAAAGGCATATTTATTAATGACAATACCAATCTTGGAACTGACGAAGTGAACATTAGTCCTAATGAGTTACAAGATTCTATTGCGTTAGAAACTAGTGATTGGGAGACTATATATAGATTTTTAAAAACAACAGAACGTGTTGGTTCAATTGTACGGAATACCAATGAAACTAAGATTAAGATCGACTTAAATTTAGATGGTAAAGGTAGAAGCAATATAGATACAGGAATAGCATTCTTTGATCACATGTTAGACCAAATTGCACGTCACGGACAAATGGACTTAAACATTAAAGTTGATGGTGACTTAGAAGTAGATGAGCATCACACTATTGAAGATACAGCTATTGCCTTGGGAGAAGTTTTTTCAAAAACTTTAGGTAATAAATTAGGTATAGAACGCTATGGGTTTTGTTTACCAATGGATGATTGTTTAGCACAAGTGACTATAGATTTTGGTGGTCGGAATTGGTTGGTTTGGGACGCCAATTTTAAACGTGAAATGATTGGTAAAATGCCAACAGAAATGTTTTATCACTTCTTTAAATCTTTTACTGATGGCGCAAAGTGTAACTTAAATATTAAGGTCGAAGGCACCAATGAACACCACAAGATTGAAGCCATATTCAAAGCGTTTGCAAAGGCCATAAAAATGGCTGTAAAACAAGATGTAGAAAAAATGATTTTGCCATCAACAAAAGGGATGTTGTAAATGTCATTCCGACAGAGCGTAGCGACGAGGAATCTCATTATGAGATTTCTCACATTCGGTCAAAATGACAAAAAATAATTATGAATTTAAAAATAGTCAATTACGGAGCTGGAAATATTAAAAGCATTCAGTTTGCTTTTCAGCGATTGGGTTATGATGCTATTTTGACATCAGACTCAAACGAAATTCTTAAAGCAGATAAGGTGATATTTCCTGGAGTAGGAGAAGCTAGTTCAGCCATGAAAAAACTAAAAGAAAGTGGTTTAGATAAACTCATCCCAAAACTTAAACAACCGGTTTTAGGAATTTGTTTGGGTATGCAATTGATGTGTAACCATACTGAAGAAGGTGGCACTAAAGGTCTAGGGATATTCAATACCAATGTGAAACGCTTTTCAAGTAAGGTAAAAGTGCCACAAATGGGTTGGAATACCATCAAGAACCTTAAATCAGATTTATTTAAGGGTATCATAGAAGAAGAATACATGTACCTTGTACATAGTTATTATGCAGAATACTGTGATGAAACTATTGCTACTTCACAATATGAGCTTGAGTATGCCACTGCGTTAGAGAACGATAATTTCTATGGTGTGCAATTTCACCCAGAGAAAAGTGGAAAAATAGGTAAGCAATTATTAAAAAACTTTTTAGACTTATAAGATGAGAATAATTCCAGCTATTGACATTATTGGAGGTAAGTGCGTTAGACTTACTAAAGGCGATTACAATACAAAAAAAGTGTATAACGAAAACCCTCTAGAAGTTGCTAAAGCTTTTGAAGCTTCAGGTATTGGGTATTTGCACCTGGTAGACCTTGATGGTGCTAAAGCAAGGCATATTGTTAATTATAAAGTCTTAGAGCTTATAGCTTCAAAAACGAACTTAAAAATTGATTTTGGAGGTGGTTTAAAGGCTAATGAAGATTTAAATATTGCTTTTAACTGTGGTGCAAAACAAATTACTGGAGGAAGCATAGCAGTTAGCGACAGACAAACTTTTGAAGGATGGTTGGCTAAATATGGGCCACAAAAAATTATTTTGGGTGCGGATAGCAATCATGGAAAAATAGCCATTAATGGTTGGCAAGATAGTAGTAAGGAAGAAGTTGTTTCGTTCATAAAAGATTATCAGAGAAAACAAATTAAATATGTCATATGCACTGATATTTCAAAAGATGGCATGTTAGAAGGTCCTTCTATAGCACTTTACAAAACTATAATAAAAGAGTGTAGCAATAATAGTAGTGCTCAATCTATAAAGCTAATTGCATCTGGTGGTGTTTCTGGAATAAAAGATTTAGAAGAATTAGAGAAAATTGGATGTGAAGGTGTAATTATTGGTAAGGCTATTTATGAGAATAGAATTAGTTTAAGAGAATTAGAACAATTTATATAGTATGCTCACAAAACGAATTGTTCCTTGTTTAGATATTAAAAACGGTCGTACTGTAAAAGGTGTCAACTTTATTGGTTTACGTGATGCAGGTGATCCTGTTGTTTTAGCAAAACAGTATGCTGAATTAGGAGCGGATGAATTAGTGTTTTTGGATATTGCTGCAACTCTAGAAAATAGAAAAACCATGTATGATATGGTTTTAAAGGTTGCAGAGCAAGTGAATATACCTTTTACTGTTGGTGGTGGAATATCGTCAGTTGAAGATGTTGATGCGTTATTACATTGTGGTGCTGATAAAGTCTCTATTAATTCGTCAGCTTTACAACGTCCAGAATTAATTAGTAAACTTTCTGATAAGTTTGGTAGTCAAAGTATTGTCGTTGCTATAGATGCTAAGCAAATAGAAGGTGAGTGGTTTGTGCATTTAGCAGGAGGAACGATACAAACTGAGGTGAAATTATTTGATTGGGCTAAAGAAGCAGAACAACGTGGTGCTGGTGAAATCCTATTCACATCTATGAATAATGATGGTACCAAAGTAGGGTTTGCAAATGAAGCTTTAGCTACGTTATCAGAATTAGTAAATATTCCAATTATAGCATCTGGTGGCGCAGGCACGATTCAACATTTTGCTGATGCATTTACTCTAGGAAAGTCAGATGCTGCATTGGCTGCAAGTGTTTTTCATTTTGGTGACATTCCTATATTAGAACTGAAAAGAGAATTAAAGAAACAGGGAATTCCTGTTAGAATATAACAAAACTGGTCACCTTGAGCGCAGTCGAAAGGTAGTTTTGTGATCCAAAAAGGTCTCGACTGCGCTCGGCCAGACAGAATTAAAAATTATGAATATAGATTTTAATAAAAGTGTTGATGGCCTTGTGCCAGCTATAATCCAAGATGTAACGACTAAAAACGTTCTAATGCTTGGTTATATGAACAATGATGCACTTCAAAAAACGATAAATACGAAGTTAGTAACGTTTTTTAGCAGAACAAAACAACGTCTATGGACCAAAGGAGAAGAAAGCGGAAATTTTTTAAATCTTATTGATATTAAATTAGACTGTGATAGTGATACACTTTTAATTAAAGTGAGCCCTCAAGGGTCAATATGTCACACAGGTTCTGATACTTGCTGGAATGAGGAAAATATAAACAGTTATGGATTTCTATCTGAATTAGAGTCGATTATTGAAAGCAGAAAGAATAATGCAACTGAAGACTCGTCTTATGTTGCCTCATTATATGCAAAAGGTATAAATAAAATTGCGCAAAAAGTAGGAGAGGAAGCTGTTGAAGTTGTTATTGAAGCAAAAGACACTAACGATGAGTTATTCCTCAACGAAAGTGCAGATTTACTCTTTCACTACCTCATTCTTCTACAAGCTAAAGGCTTTAAAATTAATGATGTAGTGAATATTTTAAAAAATAGGAAAAATTAAAAGCATCAGTATTTCTGATGCTTTTATTACAATATCTACTTTAATATTAAGAGTTCCAACTATTAGCTGTAGCTTTTCTAGACATCCAAACTAATAATGCTGCAAAGACTATAACTAATACAGGAATAAAGATTCCAGTAATTTGACCACCTGTAGATGGTCCATCTGTTGTAAACCACCAGATTTGAGTAGCAACAGCACATACAAAAGATATTATCAATATTGGAGTAGCTACTTTTTTTCTTAAAAGAAGTAATAAACTTCCTAATAATCCTGTAAATACTGCAATAGCAAATACTGCTGTAGCCCAAGCCGGTCTGCTATCTAAAATTGCTAACTGTTCTGTGGTAACTTGCTCTAAAAAGCCTTCAGTTCTGTAGGCTTGCTGAATGTAATTCATTACGCCTAAGGCGTTCCAGAGAAGTGCAATGATACTGAGAATCCAATACCAAATAGGTGGTTTTGATGTTGACATAATTTTTATAATTTAAGTTAGTTAATTGATAACAATGTATAAAAAATTTGATAGATGCCTTCATTTAGTGTATTTTCAAACCTAAATCTTAAGCCTTGCAAAAGAAGTTTTTTTACGTATTTACGATTCAATATTTAGGATATCGTTTTCATGGTTGGCAGAAACAACCTAACCTTAAAACTTTGCACTTAATGATAGACAGAACATTTAAATATGTTTTGAAGAACAAGAAGTTTAAAACTTTAATAACAGGTAGAACTGATGCTATGGTTTCTGCCAATGAAACAGCTTTTGAGTTGTTTTTAGAAGAGCCTATAGAAGATCAAAATACTTTTTTGAATTGGTTTAATTATAATTTACCACAAGACATAAGAGCATTAGCTATTAGAGAGGTAGATGAGAAATTTAATATCATACAACACTCTAAATTAAAAGAATACATTTACTTATTTGCATTCGGTGGAAAATTTCATCCATTTTGTGCACCAATTTTAACCACTATTTTAGATGATTTAGATATTGCAATCATGAAAGAAGGTGCAAAGTGTTTTGAAGGCGCTCATAATTTTAAAAATTATTGTTATAAGGCTTCAGATTCTGGAGTGTATAATAGAACAATAGATTTATGTGAATTGGTTGATAACGATTTATTTAGTGCAAATTTTTTTCCTGAAAAGACCTATATGCTAAGAGTAAGAGGAAAAGGCTTTGGACGAAATCAAATTCGGTTAATGATGGGAACACTAATAAAATTAGGAAAAGGAGAGGTGGATATAAATTTTATAAAGCATAGTTTAACACCAGGAATAGATTCTCATCAAGATTATATAGCACCAGCATCAGGATTAATATTAAATTCAGTAAAGTTTGAACAATAAAAAAAGCATTGACGTTTAATCAATGCTCTTAATATTTTGGTTAGTTGTTTAATGTATCCTTAACTAACGACGTGCATCTTTGGTTCTTTGTCAACGAATTTACCGTTAACAGATTCTCCTAATATTAAAACTTCTTTAGAACGCTCGTACATTTTTATAGCACGATGCATTTGCAATTTATTCTGGCTATAAAGTTTAATTCCAGATCTTGCGCCTTTGTTTCTAATTTCAATATAGTATCCGTCTTTTAGTTTTGTTGGTTTTGTTGCTGGTCTACCCATTTGTATATATTAGTTTGAAAAGTTTTGCATTATAGTGAAAATTCTTTCAAAAAACAAGCCGTTTTCCTTACTTTTATGCAATAACTTGATTTACAGTATTATGTCAATAATAGTACCAAAAGAGGTGTTTCCATTTTTTAAGAAACTACAAAAAAATAACAATCGCGACTGGTTTTCAGAGCATAAGACAGAATTTAAAGCTATTGAAGCTAAGGTAAAAGTATTTTATAACGCTATTTCTGATAACTTAAATAAACACGATATCATAGATAAGGTTAAAATCTTTAGAATCTATAGAGACGTGCGCTTTTCTAAAGACAAAACGCCTTATAAAACACATTTTGGAGGCTCTTTTCATAGAAAAAAACCAGAGCTTAGAGGTGGTTATTACTTACATATTCAGCCTAATAACGAAAGTTTTTTAGCTACAGGCTTTTGGGAACCTCACAAGGATGATTTACTAAGAATTCGTAAAGAATTTGAAATGGATGATCAAGACATACGTGAAATTATCACTAACAAAAAATTTAAATCTGTTTGGGGAGAATTGGTAGGCGATGAAGTGAAAACCGCACCAAAAGGGTTTAATAAAGAGCATACTGCCATTGACCTCATTAGAAAGAAGCAATTTATTTTTACCAGAAAATTTACAGATAAAGAAGTGCTCTCTGATGGGTTTTTAAAAGAAATAGATACTTCTTTTAAAGCAATAAGGCCTTATTTTGATTATATGAGCGATGTCTTAACGACTAACCTTAATGGTGAATCACTGCTTTAAATCAAACAGCTTTTAAAACCTCAGGTTTTTCAAATAATTGAATTTGGCTTAGTAAACGTTGTTTAACAATATTCATCATACGCTTATTTAATGCTGAAGAATTTTGGATGTACACTTTATATTCTTCTAACGTAAAAAGCCCAATAATCATACCTTTTAATGAGTTTCTAAACTTCATGTTTTTATGCGTTGCATTCTCTATATAGGCCATTCGTTTTTCTAATGACAAATCATAAAACACATTTTTGTGTTTAGCAATATAGTTTCTAAAGGCTTCTATAAGTAAATCATTTTGAAATTTAATTACAGGACGCAATACTTCGTTTTGAAAGCGTTCGTCAGCTGACATATTTTTATGTATAGTTAACGAAGGAATTTCTGGGCGACAATTTTTGAGGTTATTTTTACGGTTCATGAGGATTAGATTTATCATTAAAAGTATCTATTTCAAGTTTCAAAAAACTTATTAATTAGTTTTCTTGTTAACGAGCTTATTAACAGCGAAGAATTTTAAATTAGGTATTCGAAATTCTAATATCTGATATGTATCTTTATTCAAAATTTAGATTATGAAATTTGGCAGTGTAGAAAATCCTGAAGGAATAGATTTCACCTTACCAGAAGATCATCCAGATACAAAACATGTACTCCATAAAGTAAAGGACGATAATGAACCTGAGGTTTTTGTTGGTTGTGCTAAATGGAATAAAGCAGACTTAAAAGGGTTTTACCCAAGAGGAACAAAAGATGAACTAGAATATTATTCTACACAGTTCAATTCTATTGAGTTGAATGCAACGTTTTATAGAATTTTTCCTCCAGAACAGTTTGAAAAATGGAATATTAAAACTCCAGTTGACTTTAAATTTTTTCCAAAATTAAACCAAGAAATTAGCCATTGGAAACGCCTTAATGAAACCAAAGAGGTTGTTGAACATTATTTATATAATGCGTCTAATCTTAAAGAAAAACTTGGAACAATTTTTTTGCAAATGCATACTAATTTTGCACCTAAAGATTTTGATCGTGTGATTAATTTTGTGGAGTCTTGGCCTAAGGAGGTGCCTTTGGCTATTGAGTTTAGGCATACCAACTGGTATAATGATGCTAAAGTTGCAGAAGAACTTTACGATTTGCTAGAACAAAACAACATTTCTAATGTTATTGTTGATACTGCAGGAAGACGAGATCTTATGCATATGCGCTTAACTAATGCAACAGCTTTTATAAGATATGTAGGTGCTAACCACGAAAGTGATTATAAAAGACTAGAAGATTGGGTTGACCGATTGGTTGCCTGGAAAGATCAAGGCATAAAGGAAATAGATTTCTTTGTACACCAAAATATTGAAAAAGCCTCACCTTTATTGTCAGCACATTTTATTAAGACACTGAATCCTGCATTTGGTTGTAATCTTACCATTCCTAAAATGGGAAATGATAAGGTAAATACATTATTCTAACCACTAACCACTAACCACTAACCACTAACCACTAAAAGATGAGATTTCACACACGTAAATGGGTAAAGCCTGAAGATCTAAATCCAAATGGAACACTGTTTGGAGGTCGATTGTTGGAATGGATTGATGAAGAAGCTGCGCTCTACACTATTGTTCAACTTGAAAATTCAAAGATTGTAACGAAGTATATTTCTGAAATTAACTTTATGGCATCTGCAAAAAAGGGTGACATCGTTGAAATGGGTATGGAAGTTACTAAGTTTGGTAGATCATCAATATCTATGAAGTGTGAAGCACGTAATATGATGACCAGAGAAACCATTCTCACTGTAGACAACATAATTATGGTTAATCTTGGAAAAGATGGGAAACCAACACCTCATGGAAAAACTCGTGTGGAGTTTGTGAGTAATAGACTTAAGGATAAATAGACTATACAGATTTATGATAAGCTTCTTTTAACCACTCTAAAAGTTCTGATTTCATTATATCTGTATCACGTTATAACTTTTCCTTCAAATAACTTCCAGTAATGGAACTATCGTTGTTCACAATTTCTTCTGGTGTGCCAAAAGCCATCAATTGCCCACCATGTTCACCACCTTCAGGACCTAAATCAATAATATGGTCAGCACATTTAATGAGCTCTAAATTGTGTTCAATTACGATAATAGAATGGCCTTTAGAAATTAAGGCTTGAAAAGACTTAAGTAACTTTTTTATGTCATGAAAGTGTAGACCAGTAGTAGGTTCGTCAAAAATAAATAGAGCATTATCACTTTTAGAACCCTTGCCTAAAAATGAAGCTAATTTTATGCGTTGCGCTTCACCACCAGAAAGGGTAGAAGAGCTTTGACCAAGAGTTACATAACCTAAACCAACATCTTGTAGTGGTTGTAGTTTGTTTTTAATCTTAGTTTGCTTAAAGGCGTCAAAAAAAGCAATAGCATCGTCAATGGTTAAGTTAAGTATATCGTCAATATTTTTACCTTCATAATTAACTTCGAGTACTTCTTTCTTAAAGCGTTTACCATTACAAGTTTCACAAGTTAAATGGACATCTGCCATAAATTGCATCTCAATAGTCACTGAACCTTCACCTTTGCAAGTTTCACAACGTCCACCATCTACATTAAAGCTAAAGTGCTTGGCTTGATAGTTTCGTATTTTGCTCAATTTCTGACTAGCGTATAGCGCACGAATATCATCGTAGGCTTTTATATAGGTTACAGGATTAGAGCGCGATGAACGACCGATTGGGTTTTGGTCTACAAACTCCACATGATTTACATTGCTAAAGTTGCCTTCAAGCTCTGTAAACTGTCCTGCTTTATCACTAAAACCTGTTAATTTTTTTTGTATTGCTGGAAATACAATGTTCTTTACTAATGTGCTTTTTCCACTACCAGAAACACCAGTAACCACTGTAAGCATTTCTAATGGGAAACTAACATCTATATTTTTAAGGTTATGTTCTCTAGCTCCAACAATATCAATACTGTATTTAGACGTTCTTCTAGATTTTGGAACTTTAATTTCTAATTTCCTATTTAAATATTGCGCAGTCAGAGAGTCAGATTTTAGTAAGTCTTTATAGGTTCCTGCTGCAACAATTTCGCCGCCAAAAGTGCCTGCTTCTGGTCCAATATCTATAATTTCGTCAGCAGCTAGCATAATGTCTTCATCGTGTTCCACGACAATAACTGTATTGCCTAGATCTCTGAGAGATTTTAGAACTTTAATCAATTTCTCAGTGTCTTTAGGATGTAACCCAATACTTGGTTCGTCTAAGATATACATAGAACCAACAAGACTACTACCTAAAGACGTAGCCAAGTTAATACGTTGACTTTCACCTCCAGAAAGTGTATTGGAACGTCTGTTGAGCGTTAAATAATTGAGACCAACATTGTTTAAAAAACCGAGTCTGTTATTTATTTCCTTAAGGAGTCGTTTAGCAATTTGTGTATCGTAGTCATTAAGCTCTAGTTGCTTAAAGAAATTAGTGAGTTTTTTAAGTGGTAACTCAACCAAATCTGTAATAGTTACACCACCAATTTTCACATAATTGGCTTCAGGTCGCAGGCGTTTGCCATTACAAACATTACATTTAGTTTTGCCTCTATAACGCGATAGCATCACACGATTCTGAATTTTATAGGCTTTACTTTCAAGCTCAGCAAAGAAACTATTAAGCCCTTCAAAATGTTCGTTTCCGTCCCAAATGAGTTGTTTTTGAGCTTCTGTTAATTCAAAATAAGGTTTATGGATTGGAAAATCGAATTTATGTGAGTTATTTACTAATTGATCACGATACCAACTCATACTTTCGCCTCGCCATGGGAAAATTGCGTTTTCATAAACGGATAATCCAGTATTCGGAATGACTAAGTCATTATCTATACCAATAACATCACCATAGCCTTCACATTTTGGGCATGCACCATAAGGATTATTAAAACTGAATAAATGTACATTTGGTTCTAAAAATACCATGCCATCAAGCTCAAACTTATTATTAAAGGTTGCTTGATTTTGGTTACTTAAAGATTCAATTGTGCATGTGCCTTTACCTTCAAAAAATGCTGTTTCTATGGCATCTGCTAAGCGATTGTAAAAATCGTCATCAGTTTTATTGACAATTCTATCAACCACTAAAAATACCTCTGAGCCATCTAGATGTTCAATGCTGTCCTCAATTCTATACACCTCATTACCTTGCTTAACCCTTGCATAACCTTGTTGTAAAAGGACTTTGAGTTTATCTTCCATGGTTCGTCCATCTTCAAGAATAATAGGAGCAAGTAGGAGTAACTTTTCACCTTCATTGAAGGTTTTAATATGTTCTAATACATCTTTGACACGTTGCTTTTTTACAAGATTTCCAGAAATAGGTGAGTATGTTTTGCCAATACGAGCAAAGAGAAGTTTTAAATAATCATAAATTTCAGTTGTAGTGCCAACTGTAGATCGTGGATTGGTTGAGTTTACTTTTTGTTCTATTGCAATAGCAGGAGCAATGCCTTTAATAAATTCTACTTTTGGTTTATTAAGCCTACCAAGGAACTGACGTGCATAACTAGATAAGCTCTCTACATAGCGTCTTTGACCTTCTGCATACAAGGTATCAAAGGCTAAACTAGACTTTCCAGAACCAGATAATCCTGTAATAACCACTAATTTATTTCTCGGAATGACAACATCTAAATTTTTAAGATTATGCAGATTAGCACCTTTAATGATGATGTTTTCTTTAGGATTTGCGTCTAGAACGTTGATTTTCATTGATTTTAATGAGAAATAATCTTGCAAAGATACCATTTGAAATTCATCCTAGAAAATGGTTTTTTAAAGAAAAAAATGTTAAAGTTTAGTGTTAATTTTTGTTTTTTCGGAATGATTGTTGTTATATTTGGTTCATATACAATTAAAAAAAGCACTGCGTATACATAAGATTACTTTAGTTTATTAACCTCAAGTCGCGATAAAAACGTGACGCCCTAAAGTAATGATTATGAGAAAAGAACTTATCACAGATGCAGTGTTGGTTAGCAATTACATTAATGGAGACGAAAATGCATTGGCTATTCTAATAAATAGGCATAAGCAAAAAATTTACAGTTTTATTTACTCTAAAGTTTTTGATAGAGATATTACTGAAGATGTGTTTCAGGATACTTTTATTAAAGTTATAAAAACGCTCAAAGGAGGACGCTATAACGAAGAAGGTAAGTTTTTACCTTGGGTTATGCGTATAGCACATAATTTGGTTATAGATCATTTTAGACGTAACAGTAGAATGCCAAAGTTTGATAACTCTGGTGAGTTTAGTATTTTTTCGGTGTTAAGCGACTCGTCATTAAATGCTGAAAAACGAATTATTAAATCACAAGTAGAGGAGGATGTAAGGCGTTTAATAGAAGAACTTCCTGAAGATCAAAAGTTGGTGCTTAGAATGCGAATGTACCAAGACATGAGCTTTAAGGAAATATCTGAAAAAACAGGTGTTAGTATTAATACAGCTCTAGGTAGAATGCGTTATGCGCTTATTAATTTACGTAAAGTAATTGAGCAAAATAATATAGTTTTAACAAATTGATATAATAAAGTAAATATTTTGTCGTTTTCTAAGTATTATAACCCATAAATTTAAGAAATGGCAAAACTTTACTCTGAACGTCCCAAAACAAAAAAACAACTGAACCCAAAAGAAGAAACAGTGAATTTTCTTTTGAATTACTCTAAGGCTTTAAGTGTTATACATTGTAATAAATTGAAGTTTGAAACACTTCTAAATTAAGTCTTTAAAAAGTCCTGATTAGCCCATCAGGACTTTTTTTTATAGTACTCTTTTAACACAGAAGCTCTACCAATAGTTTTTGTAATAATATCCTTTTCTAAATCCCAACCACGAGCTGGTGAATATTGCCTGCCATACCATATAATCTGCAAGTGAAGATCGTTCCATAAATCTTTAGGGAATAAGCGTTTAGCATCCTTTTCCGTTTGCACTACATTTTTTCCGTTAGTTAAATTCCAACGATACATTAATCGATGAATATGCGTATCTACTGGAAACGCAGGTATACCAAAAGCTTGAGATAATACAACAGCAGCAGTTTTATGACCAACAGCTGGTAAGGCTTCTAACTCTTCGTAAGTTTTTGGTACCATTCCATGGTGTTTATCTATGAGTATATGAGATAATCCATGAATACCTTTACTTTTCATAGGCGATAAGCCTACTGGTTTTATGATTTCTCTAATCTCTTCAACAGATAATTTAATCATATCGTAAGGGTTATCAGCTTTGTTAAAAAGTAATGGCGTAATCTGGTTAACACGCACATCTGTACTTTGTGCAGACATTAATACAGCTATGAGCAAGGTGTAAGGATCTTTATGCTCTAACGGTATAGGAATCTCTGAATAAAGATTATTTAAGGTTTTTATAACAAAATCTACTTTTTCTTGCTTGGTCATAGGTCTTATCTTTGCAAAAACAAAAATACAGAATATGACACATTTAAAAGCAGGTGACAAAGCACCAGAATTTTCAGCATTAAATCAAGACGGAAATACAGTTAACTTAAATGATTTTAAAGGAAAAAAATTAGTAGTTTTCTTTTATCCAAAGGCGAGTACTCCAGGTTGCACAGCAGAAGCTTGTGATTTAAGTGATAACTATGCACGTTTTACAAGTGAAGGGTATGAGGTAATTGGTGTTAGTGCTGATAGTCAAAAAAAACAATCTAACTTTAAGAATAAATTTGGGTTTCCTTATGATCTTTTAGCAGATGAAGATAAATCTGTTATTGAAGCGTTTGGAGTTTGGGGACCAAAAAAGTTTATGGGTAGAGAATATGATGGTATTCATAGAACTACATTTATAATTGATGGAGATGGAATTATTGAGGAGGTTATTACTAAAGTAAAAACTAAAGCTCATGCAGTTCAAATTTTAGGATCATAAAAAAAGCGACTGCACTTCGAGAGCCTCAATAACCAGTCGCTTTTTTTATTTGTTTATGACTTCTTCGGCTTCATAACCAAACAAGCTTTTTTCTTTAATGAGTTTAGAGACTCCTTCTGGCAACATGGCTTCCCAACCATCTTCACCATTTGCAATCATTCCAAGAACTGTTCTAGAGAATATACTTAGTATTGAATCATCAAAATCTGTGATGTCAACAACTTTCCCATTGTATTTAAAGAATTTATAGAGTTCTTTCATTCGTGGATGAACCTTTAGGTTTTCACTTGTGGTTAAGGTACCATCATCGTTTTGCATAGGATATAAGTAAACTCTTAGATCTTTGAAGAATAATTTCCCAAAAGCTTCAAGAATTCCGCCACTTAAATGGCGATAATATTTTTCATCAAAAATATCAACGAGATTGTTAACTCCCATAGAGAGACCCATTCTGCTTTTAGAATATTGTGAGAAGTATTCTACTAGCTTATAGTATTCTTGGAAATTTGAAATAAGAACAGTCTGGCCAAGTGAGCATAATAGTTTAGCTCTATCCATGAAATCTTGTTCGTCAATTTCACCTTCTGCTCTGAGGTTAGAGAGCGTAATCTCAAAAATCACTTGAGTTTTTTCAGTATCAACCCTATTTTCTTTAATGAACATATCGTAAGATTTCTGATACATGTCCATATTAACTTTGGTAACAGGTCTAAAACTTCCTCTTAATGCTAAAATATTCTTTTTGTAAAGTACTCTTGCTGGTAATACATTATTACCATCTGGAGCAAACATTACAGCATCTGTCATTCCGTTTCTAACGAGTTGTAGACTCATTAATCTGTTATCAACATCTTCAAAAACAGGACCTGAAAAATTAATAGTATCTATTTCTAGTTGATCTTTATCTAAATGATCGTAAAGATATCTTAGGAGTTTTCTCGGTTCATTGTATTTATAAAAAGCGCCATAAATAAGATTAGTTCCTAGTTTACCTAAGGTTTCTTGTTGTAACCGAGCATCGTTCTCTTTAAAACGAATATGAAGTACTATTTCGTTATAATCCTGTTTGGGATCTACTTGATATTTAATACCAACCCAACCATGACCTTTATATTTTTTTGCAAAATCTATAGTCGCTACAGTATTTGCATACGTAAAGAACATTTTGTTTGGATGCTTATCTCTGGTAATACGTTCTTCAATAAGACGTGTTTCGTGATTAAGCATTTTTCTAAGACGCGCTTCTGTAACGTAGCGTTTATCATTTTCAATACCATAAATAGCATCACTAAAATCTTTATCGTAAGCAGACATAGTTTTTGCAATGGTTCCTGAGGCACCACCAGCTCTAAAGAATTGACGAACAGTTTCTTGCCCTGCGCCAATTTCTGCAAAAGTACCGTAAATATGTTCGTTAAGATTTATGCGAAGCGCTTTATCTTTTATAGAGGGAATATTCTCTATTTGCTTATCGCCTTTTAGTGTGATTTCCATTGCAATTCTAAGTTATAATAGCAATTACAAAGGTATTAAATTACAAAGGCAAACAAAAAAATAACCCTATTTTTGTACTAAACTTAACACACTTTTGAAAGTTACTTTTTTAGGTACTGGTACATCACAAGGTATTCCGATTATTGGAAGTACGCATCCTGTTTGCTTAAGTACAAATCCTAAAGATAAAAGATTACGAGTATCAGTTCTTATTGAATGGAACAATTATGCATACGTTATTGATTGTGGCCCAGATTTTAGACAGCAGATGCTTAGAGCCAAATGTTCTAAAATAGATGGTATTGTGTTTACTCACGAACATGCAGATCATACTGCAGGTTTAGATGATATTAGACCATTTTTCTTTAGGCAAGGTGATTTCCCTATTTATGCTCACAAAAGAGTTTTAAGGGCTTTAGCAAAGCGTTTTGATTATATTTTTACAAACGAGCCAAAATATCCAGGAGTTCCTAATATTGTTGAGAATGAAATTGAAAATAAGCCTTTTACCCTAGGGAATTTAAGCATTATACCAATTGATGGACTACATCATAAATTACAGGTTTTTGGCTTTAGGTTTGGTGACTTCGCATACCTTACAGATATGAAAACGGTTCCTGATAAGGAGATAAAAAAACTTAAAGGAGTTAAAGTTTTGGTTGTAAATGCTTTGAGAGAAACACCACATTTATCTCATTTTAATCTGGATGAGGCTATTGATTTTATTAATAAAGTAAAACCAGAAAAGACTTATTTAACCCATATAAGTCATATGTTGGGTTTTCATGATGAGGTGCAACAAAAGTTACCAGAAAACGTTTTTTTAGCTTATGATAATCTTCAAATCACATTATAGATATGAAAAGTAGAATTTTTATGTACCTCTTTATTTTTTCACTATTACTGGTCGTATTTCAGTATGTGAACTCCAAAAATATTTTGGAAGACTATGAGGATAAACTTGAAAAGAAAATACAAAAACAAACTGAATTAGAACGTCAAATTCTAAATTTAGAAGATCAGATTTTTGACCTTAAAGAATTTACTATTGACGAAAATGAAGGTGCTTTAACCTATCTGGAAGATGCTGGTTATGACACCTCTAAACTTATTCCTGCCATTAAAGAAGGTTTGTATAACATGAATAATTATAATGGCGATGATCATCCAATAGTTCCTTATGTTTCTATGACTGAAGGTAAAATACTCATAGATAAAATTAGACTATTAAATCATCGATGGATTATTGCTAACTTTAGTGATGGTAAACATTGGGGAGAAATTTTTGTAACCTATGAAGTTGATAATGAAGGTAATTTAAAATACAAATTGGTTGAGTATTTTATGTATCCTACATCTTAGATTCTTTTCATTAACCAATCTTTAAATTCATAAAAATTCTGAGGTGCTACACCATGACCAACTGGGAATTCAGAATACGTGTGCTCTATGTTTAAGTGATCTAAAAATTTGGGTGTTTGTCTTGCCCAATCTACAGGTATTACTTGGTCTGCGCTACCATGAGAGCTATAAATACTAAGATTTGAATAATCTTTTTTTGTAAAATCAGAATCCATGATATCTGTATTTATATAACCACTTAACGCTACAACATTTTTTATTTTTTTAGGAAATGTAAGTGCTACTGCCAAGCTTAATATAGTACCTTGACTGAAACCAAGTAATGTTACATTGTTTTTATCTACTGGAAATATTTCACAAGCTTCATCAATAACTTTAGCGATACGATCTCTTGATGCTTTTGCTTGTTCGTTATCACTCCATTTTCCTTGCTCTGCATCAAAATTAATAGCATACCAAGCATTACCATAGGGTTGCATGGCAATAGGTGCTTTTAATGAGATGATATAAAGTTCTTCTGGTAATTCTGAAGCAAATGAAAATAAATCGTTTTCATCACTGCCATAACCATGGCACATTATAAGTAGTGGTGCGTTTTCTTTTAAAGTCGATGGTCTAGAGACATATTCTAAAGATAAAGACATTAGCTTCCTAAATTTTTAAATGTTTTTTGAATATAGTTCCCAATAATAGGGATAACGTAAGTTTTACCAAGTAAAGCACTCCCAAAACCAATAATAAATAACCCTATAAAAGAATACCACAACCATAGCCTTAGTGTTGGTGAGTCTAAGTTAGAAACACTTACAGCACAAATTAGATAGAACAAAAACAATCCTAACCCTTGCCTAACATGAAAACTTGTAAACGGATTTTTTTTGTTGTTATTTAGAATATAAGCAATGAGAACTCCAAAAAGAGGAATATAGGCTACACAAGCTAAAAGCTTTCCTTCTTTGATGGTCGCTTCTGTCATTATTGATTTAGAACCAGTTGGTTATTTGCTACAATACCATAAACTTCTCCTTTTATTTCATGTCCAAGAAAAATAGCATTTTTTGATGTTGAGTGAATATTATCTTTAGTAAATATAGTTGTAGAATTTGGGTTAAAAAGTGATAAATCAGCTCTTGTACCTTCAGCAATAACAGCATCTTCAATGCCAAATCTAGATTTTCCTTTAGTAAGAACTTCAATAGTTTTCTTTAACGTAAGTACAGTATTTAATGCGACAAAAGCAGATTCTAAGCCTATTGTTCCATACTTGGCATGATCAAATTCTACTTTTTTATGCTCAATATCTATAGGATTATGATCACTTGTTACCATATCTATAGTACCATCTTTTAAACCATCAATTAGTGCCTCACAATCTTCTTGCGTTCTAAGCGGAGGTAATACCTTTAAATTGGTGTTAAAAGTACTTAGTAAGCTATCATTAAGAACAAGATTATGAACAGCTACGCTACAACTAACATTTAACTTTCTCTTTTTAGCATCTTTAATTAATTCTACAGATTTAGCTGTAGATATTGTAGGTATATGTAATTTACCTTCGGTGTATTCTAGAAGACATAAATCTCTAGCAACCTGAAGTTCTTCTGCTAAATTGGGATTTCCTTTGAGTCCGAGTGATGTACTTGTAACCTGCTCATTAATAACACCATTACCAGAAATTTTTGATTCTTGAGGAAAAGAACAAACTAAACCATTAAAGCCACTTGCATATTGTAATGCAATTTTTAATAAGTTTGGGTTTTGAATTGGTTTTTGGTAATCCTGAAATGCTACTGCTCCAGCCGATTGCATATCATATAACTCTGCTAATTCTGAACCTTCGGCATTTTTTGTCAATGCTCCAACAGGATGTAAAGAGACTGGAGTTTTACTACTCTTTGATTTTAAAAATGTAACATCAGCATTAGAATCTATAACAGGATTTGTGTTAGGATTAAGTGCCACATGAGTAAATCCTGAAAGAGCAGCTGTGCGTAATCCGTTTGCAATAGTTTCTCGCTCTTCATAACCAGGTTCTCCAAAACTTACACTACTATCAAACCAACCTTGTGAAACATGTAAATTTTTTAAAGAAAGGGTTTTGTAATTCTTTGGATTGGTAATGCGCTTACTTATTTTGGTAATTACGCCCTTTTCAATTAAAATATCAACTGTCTGATTGTGAAAATTACTTTTAGAATCAATGACTGTTGTAGATTTTATGAGTAGATTCATTTAAGATATTTTAAAAGAAGCAGTTCTATTAAAAGAAAAGCTAGTGCAAAAATAACAAACCATTTCCATAGCTCATTAACATTTGTTGCACTTTTTATATCATTAATCGCTGTAGCAATAGAAGATTTCACCTCTACATTGCTAATTAAACTGAGATTATAATAGTTAAGTTTACTTTCAGACCTATTGTAATTATAGCTTAATTGCTTTACTTCACTAGCATTGTTTAATACAGAATACCATCCTGAGGTATCAGGAAAATTATTAGTGGTTAATTCAACTTTACTAGGATAGGTGCGTTGTAAAGGAATAATAGATCCTGAATTGGTATCTGATTTTTGTGCTAATTTTAAGATATCATCTTGCTGTAGTTCAATTTTAATATCAATAGTATTTTCCTTTCCGATGGAATAATACAATTCTGGTAATTGCAAGCTTTGTTTCGCAATATTATAAAGTACTGGAACTATTAAAGGTGAGCTTTTAAAATTTGAGTTTTCAGAATTTAAAGCACTTGTAAACACAAAGGCGTTTTTGTTAGTAGTTAAAAAAGAAGAACCATCTTCATATTGCAAAACAGATGCACTAGAAACTGACTTAACTGTTGGATAAAATGAGGATACTTTTGGGTATTGAAAATTATCTACAGTTTTATCAAAAACATTCTCTAATAATGGATGTGAAAAATTAATAGTTGTAATACGTTTATCGTTGGGTAAACTACTGCTATATCTTGGTAAATTTAAACTACTAAATAATTGATTATAAGAGTTTAAATCAGAGTCTTCTGAAGGGATAATTAAAAACGATCCACCTTTGCTTTTAAAAACGTTTAGTGTTGTGATTAGAGCGTTTGGTATGGTGTTTAGTTCATTAAGAATAATTAAATCCTGATCAGATAATGTATTATAATTTAAGTCTTTTAAATCATAAGATGAATAGATAAATTCATCATTGGTATATATGCGTTTCAAGTAAGAATCATCGGCTTCGTTAATGCTAATAACTTTTATTAAATCTGTCTCACCAATGCTAAAATAAAAAGTATTATCATAACTTAAATTACTCTCTTCAATTGTCACTTTTCCTTCAAATGTTGTATTAGCAGGAATTGTAAATACTGAAGATGTTTTGTCCTCAATAGATAAGGAGCTTTTTGCAACTAGTTGATCGGAATTATATAGTGCTACAGATAGATTATCTATTAAAGCACCTTGTGCACTTAAATCTACCGTTAGCTCTATATTTTCTATAGTCGTCTTAGATATAAATACACTGTCTATTGATACATTTTGTTCAACATTTGGCTCTAAAGGAATAAGCGTTGTTTTTATAATGCTATCTGCTGTAAATTGAAGTGGTTCATTTTGCTGTTGAAAATCTGAAATGAGTACAAGATTTTTGAATGTGCTTTCATCTTCAGAGAACAACTGTCTACCTTTGAGTTCAGTGGCTTGGTAATTTAATTGAGTAGGTGAATATTTTAGAGTAATTAAATCGTTTCTTATAGATTTTAAGGTTGTGTTTTTAAACGTTTCATTGTTAGTGAAAAGTGTAAGATCTTCAGTATCAGGAATACTTTCAAAAATACCTTGAATAGCTTCATTTAGGAGGGTTCCGTTTTTGCCTTTAGCTTGCATGCTAAAGGAGTTGTCTAAATAAATAACAGTTTCACTTTTGGTGTTAAAACTATCTGAATTTGAAAAGAAAGGCTGAGCAAATGCAATAATAGCACAAGCCAATAAGCCTAAACGTGCTAATAAGGTTAACCATTTTTTTAATTGCGAACTCTTTCGAGTATGCATTACTACCGTTTTTAAGAACTTAACATTGGTAAACTCTTCTTTCTGAAAACGTCGTAATTGAAATAAGTGTACAATGATAGGAATGATAAGTAGGAGAAGAGCGTAAAGAATTTCTGGGTGTTTAAATTGCATTCCAATTTTTTAATTTATCAAATATAGAAAAAGACCTTACATTTTGACTTTGCGATTTTGAGAAATTTAACGTTTGTTACCTAGCAGAAGAAAAAATAATCTTGCATAGAGACCATGTTATATGAATGAAAATACTGTGTAATCTCAGACTGTGCATCTTCATTGGCAACAGTAATGATACTTTGAGGATCCTCTAATTGTTCTAAATAATTAAATGGCAACAACCTTTTTTCATAGATGTCTTTACCAATTTTTTTAGGATTATCGCATATCCAGTAAAACTGAATTTTTTTCTCAATGAGTAGTTTTGCGATGTGTTTTCCTTTTGTACCTGCGCCCCAAATTGCAAGAGGTCTACTGTTATTAAAATCTGATTCTAAAAAGTAATGTAGCTTAATATCTAAGAAATGATTCTGCGCATAGTGTTCATGTGTTCTAGAAGTTCTTGTGGTGTAATCTCTCCAATAAAGTAATATTTTTTGGCTTGGAATACACTTTAAACCATGCTTTTTAAACCTAAAAGCCAAGTCGTAATCCTCTGGATATCTATTTGGTACAAATGCTTCAGATTTAATTAAATCTTCTCTATGAACCATCCAGCAAGGCGATGGAATAACACATTCTTTATAGATTTCAGAAAAATTAGAGCCTTGGGTTGTTAGTGAGTTTAACCAAGTCTCGTAGCGTGCAAATCCTTCGCCAACTCCATTAGCACAAAAGTATTTAACTAAACCCAAAGCGATATGACCAAGTCCATGTTCTTGTAAATCTTTAGCCATGAATTTAAGTTTATCTAAATGCATAATGTCATCACTATCCATTCGAGTTATATAATCTCCCTTACTATGGCTAAAAGCAGTAGCAAGAGCATCAATAATACCAAAACCAGAATTTTTTAGAAGTATAATTCTATCGTCTTCAGCAGCACATGATGCAGCGATGGAATAACTTTTATCACTAGAATTGTCATCTACAATAAGAAGTTCCCAATTGGTATAGCTCTGATTAATAATGGAATTTAGGCACTCTAAAAGAAATAATTCAGTGTTTTTAAATGGAATTAGAATACTAACTAAAGGTGATTTCATTGCTAGTACTTAGCTGATTTTCCTTTAGATAGAGAGTTTTTAATAAAGATTCTAAGGTCGTCATTTGCTTTGATGAGATCTTCGTTTCTTAGGTACATCATGTGACCACTTCGGTAACCTTTAAAAGTAAAACGATCTTTCATTTTACCACTAGGATCTACTTGCCACATGGTGTATTTGGCATTAAAATAAGTAGTTGCACCATCATAATAACCAGATTGCACTAAAACCTTTAAATACGGATTCTGAGCCATGGCCTGTCTTAAATTATCACGAGTATTATCGTTAGATCTATCCCAATTACCAACATTACCAAATACATTATACTTTACATCTGTTTTAAAGTTTAATTCATTTTGTATGTAATAATTTATTGCTGGAGTAAACGAATGTAACCATGAGGTAAGCTCTGCGCTATAATCTGGACTTGTTCCTGTTTCTACCTTGTCAATACCTAAATAGCGTGAATCTAATCGACCTATAGTTTGTCCAGTTTTATCTCTTAATAATTCCTTCCAAAAGAAACGATTAGGTACATCTAAGTTTTGCTGTGAAATTACTTTTTCAGATAATCCCGAATAATAACTCATTTGTTTAGCAATTGCTTTTTTTTCTGCTTCTGAAATAAAACCTCCTTTTGAAATTGCTGGGATGAGTTGATTAATTGCGAAGTCTTCAGCTTCAGGAAGTATATCTAGTAAGTCTTTGTTCTGAAGCGTAGCAGGTAGCATCTTATGATACCAAGCAGCAGCTGTATAATATGGCAAGTTTAATGCAGACGATACTGGTCCGCCAACACGTAGTACTTTGTAGTCGGCAGGAGATACCATAATAACACCATTTAAATACATCCACTGACTGTTTTGTAGCTCTAAGGATAAACCCATAACACGAGTGCCACCATAACTTTCGCCTATAA
This sequence comes from Microcosmobacter mediterraneus, assembly GCF_031846265.1. Classification (NCBI taxonomy): domain Bacteria; kingdom Pseudomonadati; phylum Bacteroidota; class Flavobacteriia; order Flavobacteriales; family Flavobacteriaceae; genus Microcosmobacter; species Microcosmobacter mediterraneus. Next base: position 78,456 of record NZ_JAVRIA010000004.1, read on the forward strand.
TATATTTAGGTGATTCCCAACGGTTGTGTCTGGTTACAAACGTATTCATCCATTCTGCTAGATATTTTACATCAGCATTAATACCAAAAAAATCCTTGTCGTTAGCGTACTCACCATCATTGTTTTTTACACGTCTAGAATAACCAGTGTTTACAGGATTTATAAATACAATATCTGCAATATCTAATATGGAGTTAGGATTGTCTTTTACACCATAAGGTTGTATTGGATAGCCTTCATCATCAATCTTTAATACTTTAGGTCCTGTATAGGCAATATGCATCCAAACTGAAGCAGAACCAGGACCTCCATTAAATGAAAATACTAAAGGACGTTTAGGGCCTTTGTTAGTATTACTGCGTTTGTAATAGGTATAGTATAATGATGCGGTTACTATATCATCTTTATTCCAAACAGGTTGCATACCTGTTTCTGCTGTATATGTAATTGAAACACCTTTAATAGTTACTGAGTGGTTGGTAATAACCATTGTGTCTACAGGAAGTTTTCGTTTTTGAGCATAACTGAGTCCAAAAACAAAAAGCAGTAAAATATATTTGTACATATTTAGAATAAATCAATTATTAAAATCTAAAGATAGGAAGAAAAACTAAGAGTTAAAATCCTTCAAAAACACCCAATCCAAAGAGAGCAAAATCGTATTTTACAGGATCCTTAGGGTCAAGTTTTCGTAAACTATTATCAAGTTCAGTAAGAGCTTTTGCATCATTTTGTTTTCGGTTTAGTAAGCCTAGTTTTCGAGCTACATTACCTGAATGTACATCTAAAGGACAAGAGAGTTGTGAAGGTGATAGAGTATTCCAAATCCCAAAATCTACACCAGCATTATCATTACGTACCATCCAACGTAAAAACATATTGATACGTTTAGCAGCGGAACCTTTAAGAGGATCGCTTACATGTTTTTGTGTACGTGCTAAATGTTTAACTTCAAAAAACCTTTGTTTAAAATAATGAATAGCCTCTTGTGTAGAATCTGATGTTGTGTTTTTAGTAAAAATTCTTTCTAGACCATTATGTTTGTTATATATGTGCTTTAAACTTGTGATAAATTGTTTAGCATCAATGTCATTAAAGGTTCTATGAACAAAACCATTTAATTGGTTGAGATCATTTTTAGTATGCTGCATCACAAACTCATAAGGTGTGTTATCTAATCGTTCCATCAGCTTTGTGGCATTATTAATAATGCTTTTACGATTTCCCCAAGCAATAGTTGCTGTTAAAAATCCAGCAATTTCAATATCCTCTTTTTTAGTGAAGCGATGTGGTATTTGTATTGGATCACTCTCAATAAATTTTGGGTTATTGTATAGTACTACTTTACTGTCTAAAAAGTCTATTAATTGTGTTTTGGTAAGTTTTGGCAAGACCTAAAATTTGAGCAAAACTAAGTATAACTTTTAGATTAATATTTTTTTGATGGTCTTTATGTTCTAATTTTAAAACGATAACTTAGCTAAAGAGATATTAAATTTAAATTATTAGGATACTGATAATTATAAAAATTAATTGATATTTAACATTCAATGGAAGCAGGAAAAAAAGGGATATCTTATAAAATTAAATGGTTTTCTAATATCGTCAATAATGGCCTGTTTTGGCATGGAGTGCGTAATACTTTAGCAAAAATCGGATTAGATTTTATGCCCTATTTTTGGGAATTAGGTTCAACAGATATTGTTCCACCTAAAATTAGGGATGACGAATCTAAATATAAGCTGTATACTTTTAAGAAAGAAGAAATACTTTATGTTAAAAAAAATATTATTGGTATTGACCATAAAGATTTATTAAACGATTTAAATAATGGAGATACTTGTTTAGGTATAAAGAAAAATGAAGATATTTGTATCTATTCTTTTATAAGGCATAAATCTTTTTCTTTTAGAGGTAGAAAATTTGAGATTAAACCTATTGAAGGTTATGTGCATAATACTTATACATTTGAAGCTTATAGAGGTCTAAATTTAGCTCCTTATCTGCGTTATCAAAGTTATCAGCATCTTAAAGATAAAGGCGTTGTGAAATTTTATAGCATTAGTGAATTTTTTAACAAGCCTACATTAAAATATAAAAAGAAACTCAACGTAAAACGATTAAAACTCTATCTGAGCATAATTATTTTTAAAACTTGGAGTTTTAACTTTACCTTAAAAACGTATTAATTTATTTACTGACTATAGAAATTTAATTAGGGTCTCAAACACAACAATTATTTTCCTTCTTTAGAATTTTTTCTATTTTGATTTAAATTAGCTACGTTTTTAAGAACTTTATTAATTCGTATTTTTTTTAAAAGAAAATATGCAATAAATTTATTAATAAAGTTAGGTATAAAAGGAAGAGGCCTAAGAAGATCAATGATTAGAATAGCTCTTTCTTTATCAGAATTATTGATCACCTCATGATCCCATGTGTCGTCAAAAAGTATACTTTCTTTTTCTTTCCAATGATATATTTTATCCTTTATTCTTATGCTAGGAGGTGAATTTTTAGGTACCTGAAGTCCTAAATGATACCTAAGATATCCTCTGTAAGGACCATGATGTGCAGGTATAGATTTCCCAGGTTCTAATACAGAAAAAAACACTTTATAAGCATTAGGTATAGTGTTAAGTAATTCAGTTGTTTTTGGGCAAAGCTCTTTAGCAAGATCTGGTGTTTTGCCAGAATAGTTTAACAAAAACACCTTCCATTTTAATTTTTCTTCCACCTTAGCTGAAATAGCATATGATCTTTGGTCTACTTCATGGTAGGCTGGAATTTCAAAATGTTTATTTACATTTTCAAATTCAGTTTTAACAGAATTAAAATTTTCTTCAATAACAGATAGTTTTGGGAATGTTTTTTTTACATCAAAAAATACTGGTCTGTTTTGTCCACCATCATATTGTTTAATAATTAGGTTTCCAAATTTCATTATGTAATTTATTGTAATTGCACGAAAGTTCATATAAGGACTAAATGTTTTTAATTAACTAAAATAATTTGAGACCAAAACATGAATTTAGAAAACTTAATACATGTTTCTTTAATATTTGGATGAAGTATATAAAATAATCTTTAAAGTCCAGAAAATGATATTAAATTGAACTTAAGATATATAATTACTATATTTCTTATTAGAAGGTTTTAAAATTAATATTTAGAGATCCTTGGTGATTATATATTCAGAATTTCTTTAAATTCTTATATCACCTTTGTCAAATTAAATAAGATTCATAATTCTTATATTCGCAAAGCACAGAATTATTCCATAAAGCTATGAAGCATTGGTTTAAAAACCTTCTAAAAGATAAATTTCTAGTATTTAAAGTAAGAGATCGATGGTCTGCGTCAGTGCAGATTTCTCAACGAAAACTTTACCTAAAGTATCAAGAGCAATTAAAAACAAATACATTATCTACAATTTCAGAAACAGGTTTTAGAGTTTTTTCTCAATTTGAGGAAGATGGTATGTTGTTGTTTGTGTTTTCAGTTTTAGGAATGCCACATAAAACCTTTGTGGAAATTGGATCTGATGATGGTATAAACAGCAACTCAGCTAATCTATATTTTAATTTTGGATGGCATGGATTATTTATTGATGGTAATTCTAAAAGTATAAAACGTGGCCGAAAATTCTTTAGTAAATATCCACATCCTTGGTTTTATAAACCAAAATTTGAGAATGCTATTGTAACTAAAGATAATATCAACGATCTTATTAATTCTAATGGATTTAATGGCGATATTGGTCTGTTATCAATTGATATTGATGGTAATGATTACTGGATTTGGGAGGCGATTGATGCCATAACGCCACAGGTAGTTATTATTGAAACTCACAGAGAATTTGGTTTAAAGAATATTGTGGTTCCTTATGATGCTAATTATACGTATCCTGGCAAGCATCCTTTATATAATGGTGCTTCACCTGTTGCAATGGTTAACCTCGCCAAGAAAAAAGGGTATCGTTTAGTTGGTGCAAATGCTCTTGGCTTTAATTTTATTTTTATTAAAAACGGATTGGCTGATGATGCTATTCCTGAAGTTTCTGTAGCATCTGTTTTAACGCATCCTTCTGTTGCAGAGAGCCAAAAAGGATTTGATGATATTAAGGATTGGGATTATATTGAGGGTTAGTGTGTAAATGCTAATTTTTCTTATCTTGAGGTGTATTAACAATAACAATCTAATGAGCACTAAAAAATCACGTCGCGAGTTCCTAATAACAAGTTTAAAAGCCAGTTTAGCAGTGCCTTTATTGTCTTCTGGATTATATGCTTGTAATTCTGCTACAAAGACTAAAACAGATGCTACAGAGAGTAAGTCTAAGAAACTTAATATCCTTATACTAGGTGGTACCAGTTTTTTAGGGCCTCACCAAATTGCTTACGCTTTAGATCGTGGACATTCTGTTTCTATTTTTACAAGAGGTAAAACAATACCCAAGGTTAGAACAGAAGTGTTTGATAAGGTAGAACATCTTATAGGTGATAGAAACGATAACTTAAAAGCTTTAGAAAACCGCAAATGGGATGCTGTAATAGATAATTCTGGGAGACAGGTTGATTGGACTAGGAAAACTGCTGAACTCCTAAAGGATAATTGTGAATTATATATGTATACCTCTTCTGTTGGTGTATATTATCCTTATGTAAAAGAACGTTATACAGAAAGTGATTCTGTTGTGCTAAAAGTACCAGAAGATGCCACAGAGATTGAGCGTTACGAGTATGATTATGGTGTTATGAAAGCCAACTCAGAGTTGGTTGCAGCTGAGCATTTTGGAAATGATAGAACTATTGTGGTACGACCAACGTATATGATTGGTCCTGGTGATAGAACAGATCGTTTTATGCATTGGCCAATACGCTTAAGTCAGCCTGGTGAAGTATTGGTTCCAGGAAAATCTAATGATGCTGTGCAATATATAGATATTAGAGATGCTGCTGAATTTATGATTCGCTTGTTAGAAGACAAAAAATCTGGTATATACAACGCTACTGGCCCAAAACAGTCCCAAAACATACTCGATTTTGTAAAGGAAGCAAATACTGCTTTTAATATAGATCATAACTATGTTTCTATAGATGATTATGAATTTTTAGAGAAAAATGAAATTTATTTCAGTATTCCTTGGATAATGCCAACTCCAGATCATTTAGGCTCAGCAGGTATGAGTACTGAAAAGGTGATAAATAACGGAATGACCTATAGATTTTTAAAGCAGACAGTTAAGGATACTCATGATTGGTGGAATTCTGACGCTGTAGATGCTAAAAGAAGAGATGATTATATGGCTAATGCTGATACATTGCTCAATAAAGAAGCAAAGTTGTTAGATGCTTGGAAAAAACGTTGATTACTAGCTTTCAAAACTCCTAAAACTTCCATCGGAATAGAAAATTACGATACGTTCAATTGCTTTATCACTAGATAATGGCTTAGAGGTCTTTATTTGAGATAATTTAGGTTGTGAAGATTTAAGTTGAGGTTTTTGAATGGTGTCATGTTTTGGCTGTGAAGGAAAATGACCTTTGCCATTCATAAGCCAATACAATTCAACTTCAGGATAGGAGGAAAGTACCTTCATAACAAAGTCTAAACTTGGCTTATTTCTGCCACTCAAAATATGTGAAATTGAAGAACGTTGTACACCGATTTTTTCAGCAAATGACGATGCGCTTTCACCGTAAAAATCAATGACTTTTTGTAAACGTTTTATAAAATCTTCGGTGTTTATCATTGTAAACAGATGAATTTTAGTTTTGAGTGTTACAAAAGTAAACAATGTAGGTCTAATAGTGGTAATAAGCTGTGTTAAAGTTATTTATTATTTAAATATAAACTTTATTTAATTTATATTAAATTACTGAATTACAACAATATATTATAAAAATATAATTTTTATTATTTAATTTTCAATTGTATTGGGCTTGTAATCAATAAGAGGTGGTTATTTTGATTACAATTGTAATTAAATATACGTATCATAGCTGTTTACATTTGTAAATTATCAAATGTTTACCTTTGTAGTCTATCGCATTTTAATGAACGCAAATTTTCTACAATCTACCTTCAATAATCACTATCAAAAGCAGCTGTCTCATCGCTATATTTGTAATGATCATATCATTCCGATTTTAGAAAAATTACCAGCTGATTTTTCATGTTTAGAAATTGGTCGTTCAGTAAAAGATGAGCCTATTTTTTCGGTTCGTTTTGGTTCAGGATCGTTAAAAATTTTGATGTGGTCACAAATGCACGGAAATGAAAGTACTACTACCAAGGCTATTTTTGACCTATTTTCTGTTATTTCAAGTAATAAAAATGCGTTCAAATCTATATTACAAACTTGTGATATTACTATTATTCCAATATTAAATCCAGATGGCGCTAGAGTTTACACACGTGTTAATGCTAATGCTATTGATTTAAATAGAGATGCTAAAGATTTTTCTCAACCTGAAAGTAAAGTATTAAGGCAAGTTTTTGATACGCTTAAACCAGATTTCTGCTTTAATCTTCATGGACAGCGTACTATTTTTAGTGTAACCAATAAAAACTCTGCTACATTATCCTTTTTAGCACCAGCAGAAGATAAGAAACGATCAGTTACAAAGACTAGAATCGTAGCTATGTCTATTATTGCTAATATTTATAAGTACCATAATTACCAATTAGAAGATCAAATAGGTAGGTATGACGATACTTATAATGACAATTGTGTAGGTGATACTTTTCAGAGCTTGGGAGTACCAACTGTATTATTTGAAGCAGGACATTTTAAAAACGATTACGTTAGAGAAAAGACACGTCAGTTTATTTTTGAATCGTTATGTGTAGCGCTCCAAGAAATTTCTAAAGGTATAGATACCTCAGTTTATAAAGATTATTTTAAAATTCCTGAAAACGAAAAATTCAGGTATGATGTTATTATTAAAAATACAAGTTTAAATGGTGAAGTAACATCTATTGCTATTCAGTATGTTGAACAATTGCATAAGAATAAGGTGCAATTTATACCACAAGTTGTAGATTTAGATATAGGAAGTCAATACAAAGGTCATTTTGAAATTGATGCAAAAGGTAATACAGTTTTAACTCATGAAAGTAAATCATTATTTCAAGGATACGAAAACGATTTCGTGTTGATAAATAATGAAAAATATGCATTAAAAGCTTAAAAAAGCTTTGATTTTATGAGTAATCTTTATTGAAATTGCTTTATTTTTGCAATTAATTTAAAGATTCTTCAATTTATGGCTAAGTTTAAATTAGATGATATTGACCATCAGATCCTTGATATGTTAATCGATAATACAAGGATTCCGTTTACAGATATAGCAAAAAAATTAGTGATTTCTGCTGGAACAGTACATGTACGAGTTAAAAAGATGGAAGAAGCAGGTATTATTAAAGGCTCATCGTTGACATTAGATTATAAAAAATTAGGTTATTCATTTATAGCGTATGTTGGTGTTTTTTTGCAAAATACCTCTCAAACAAAATTTGTATTAGAACGAATTACAGAAATTCCTTATGTAACTGTTGCACATATCACTACAGGTAAGTTTAATATTTTTTGTAAAATAAGAGCCCAAAACACAACACATGCTAAGAATATTATTTTTCAATTAGACGATATTGAAGGTGTTTACAGAACAGAGACAATGATATCTTTAGAAGAGAGTATTAATGATAAGAAACGATTAATGCACACTATTTTCAACGAACTATAACTATCTTAATATATTTAACTTAAAACCCTTTGTTAACAAAGTTTTCAAAGGTTTTTTTTTATTTTAAAGTTATGCTCATGTGAAATAAGAAGATGTTTTTAATTCTGAAAATAAAACAGTTCACAAGCTTTATTAACAAGAAGGTAAGAGTCTTTTAAGCTTTATAATACTCAAAAGCTTCAATGATTAATGCATTCTCAGCTTGGCAGTCATATTTGGGTTTACCAATAGCTTCAAGTAAAACAAAGTTGATGACACCATGAGAGTTTTTCTTATCAAATTTTAAGAGCTCTATGATATGTTCGTAGTCGTCCTCATCTATACTTATTTTACCATACAAATTTTGAATATTTGTTTTTATAGTAGCTAAATCTTCTTTAGATAGATCTAATAATTTATATGATAAATAAGATTCTAAAATCATACCAATGGCAACAGCTTCACCATGTAGCAACTCTTCTTTGGCATCATAATCTAAGAAGTACGATTCTATAGCATGACCAAGAGTATGCCCAAAATTTAAATATTTTCTAACACCATCTTCATTAGGATCTGAGTTAACAATATTGTTTTTTATAATTACAGATTCATAAATCAGTTGCTCTAAATCTTCAATATGAAGTTGTGATAAATCTGATAAAGTATCCCAATACTTTCGGTCAGCAATTAAGCCATGTTTAAGCATTTCAGCTAGTCCAGAACGTAAATGATTTTGAGGTAGCGTTGCTAAAAATTCTGTATCAATAATAACCATTTCACCAGTTGCAATGACTCCAATTTGATTTTTTATAACACCTAAATCAACACCAGTTTTCCCGCCAACAGAGGCATCAACCATAGCTAGTAAAGAGGTAGGTATGTTTATATAGTTAATACCACGTTTAAAAGTACAAGCTACAAAACCACCAAGATCAGTTACAACACCACCACCTAAATTAATAATTAAACTTTTTCTATCAAAACCTAGATCAGATAAGGCCTCCCAAACACTAGTGCAAGTGTCAATAGTTTTACTCATTTCACCTGCTTCAATTTCAATGATATCAAAAACGATATCGCTTTCAACTCTAGAGAGAAATAAAGGTAAACAAGATTGGTGTGTGTTTTCATCTACAATAACCACAACTTTAGAGTAGTTTTTTTCAGCTAAATGAGTTTTTAAAACCTCATAAGCTTTTATATTAAAATGAATTTCGCAATCTTTTGCTAGTATAGAATTCATAGGTGTATCATAGCGTAATAGAGCTCGAAAATACTTAGATTTTCATAAAAAATAGCAAACGAATAAATATATTTGTGTAAATACTTTTGTGACGATGACTAACACTCTTTTTGAAAATACTGAAATAGCTTTTCAGCTTAAATCAGATTCTGAATTAGAACGCGCTTACTTCTTGTTTAAAATGATATCACATCAGCCTTTAGTTAGGATTGGTACTGCTGCGACTAATTTTGCTTTAAAAGCTAATCTACCAGTAGAGGGATTAATTAGGTCAACAGTCTTTGATCATTTTTGTGGCGGCATTAACGAGGATGACTGCCTACCAGTAATCGATAATATGTATAGCAAAGGTGTGTGTTCTGTATTAGATTATTCTGTAGAAGGTAAGGAGAGTAAAAACCAATTTGATGATGCTAAATCTAAGATATTAAAACTCATTCAATTTGCAGATGAGAAAGAGGCTATGCCAATTGTAGTTTTTAAACCAACAGGATTTGGTCGATTTTATCTTTTTGAAAAAAAAGGGAGAGGCGAAGCTTTTACTGATGATGAACAAGCTGAATGGTACAGAATTGAAGACCGTTTTAAGGCTGTTTGTAGTTTGGCTAAAGAAAAAGATGTAGAGGTGCTTATTGATGCAGAAGAAAGTTGGATGCAAGATGCAGCAGATGAGCTTGTTGAGGATATGATGTGTTTGTATAACACTGAGAAAGCCATTGTTTATAATACCTTACAGACGTATCGTTGGGATCGTTTTGATTATTTAAAAAGTTTACATAATCGTGCTTTACAAGATGGGTTTACTGTAGGTATAAAAATTGTGAGAGGTGCTTACATGGAAAAAGAAAGAGATAGAGCAGAGGAGTACGGTTATAAGTCGCCAATTTGTGCTGATAAAAAAACTACAGATGATAACTTTAATAGATCACTAACTTATATGCTTAATCATCTAGATTCAATTGCCTTGTTTATTGGTACGCATAATGAAGAGAGTAGTTATTTAGCGATGCAGCTTATGGATAAATTAGGTATTGCCAAAGACAATAATAACGTTTGGTTTGGTCAATTGTATGGCATGAGTGATCATATTAGCTTTAATCTAGCTGCAGAAGGTTATAATGTAGCTAAATATGTGCCTTTTGGACCAGTAAAGGATGTTATGCCATATCTTATCAGGCGTGCTGAGGAAAACACCTCTGTTGCTGGTCAAACCAGTAGAGAGCTTAACCTACTTAAGCAAGAAAAGAAACGAAGACAACTATAATTTAACCGAACTGGTACCACTTTTTCTTTTGCGGTGTGCTTCCATAGCCATAACCATAGCCTTTCTTTTTCTTTGTGCTATTAAGTAAAGTTACCATATTTGGTAATCGTTTTTCATCGTGCATGGTTTGAGCAATATGTAATTGACGTTTATCAATATTATCCGCGCTAACTACATAAACTACCATATCTGCATGATCGCTAATTAGTAAAGTATCAGTAACTAGACCAACAGCTGCAGTATCTACAATAATATAATCGTAATCTTTTTTTACGGTTTTGAATAATTCATCCACTCTATCACTCATTAAGAGTTCGGCAGGATTTGGAGGAATAGTTCCAGAAGGAATAATACTTAAAGAGTCATTGTCTTTAACTTTAATAATAATATCTTCTACTTTAATGCTTGGGTCAGATATATAATCTGTAAGTCCTTTCTTTGCTTTTATACTCAAATACTCATTAACTCTAGGGACTCTAATATCTGTCTCTATGATTAATGTTTTCTTTTCAGAAAATGATATTGATGACGCTAAGTTAATAGATGTATGAGATTTGCCTTCTTGACTGGTTGTTGAGGTAACAAAAACTACTTTACATTTAGATGCAACACTTTTTAGCATAAAATCTATATTAGATCTAACAATTCTAAAAGCCTCTGCTTTGGGTGAGTAATCTACCTTGTTAACCAATCGCTTTTTCTTTGAGGATTTAGGAATATCTCCTATAAATGGAATATTTAATATTTCATTTAAATCATTTTTGGTATGTATCTTAGTATCAAACTCTTCTTTAATAAAAATAAGTGTCATTGGTAATAAAAGCCCAAGAACTAATGCTGAAAGATAGACTAAACCTTTTTTAGGTGAAATTGGTCTTGTAGTTGCATAAGATGCATCAATAATTTTAGCGTTAGGAGAAGACATTCCAAGTGAAATTGCTGTTTCTTCACGTTTTTGTAATAAATACAAATACAATGACTCTTTGATATCTTGTTGACGCTTTATATCTCTAAACTTTCGTTCTTTAGTTGGAGCAGAATAAATTTGAGCACTAATGCGTCGATCTTCTTGATTGAGTGCATTTAATGTTATTTGGTTTGCTGATTGAATGTTTTCTAAACTCTGATTTAGGTTATCCTTTAAGGCTCTAATTTGATTATTAAGGTTAACAACCGTTGGGTTTTTTTCGCTAGAATTTTTTAATATCCTGTTACGTTGTAATACCAACTCATTATGGCTTTTGGTAATCTGAGATACTGAGTTATCAGCAATACCAACATCTGCAGGCAGTAAATCAGCATTTGTATCATTGTCCTTTAAATGATCTTTCATATAGTCAATAAGCTGTATCTGATTTGAAGTAGCAATTAGCTTTGCTTCATTTTCTTTCTCGCTTTGTAAGAAAATATTTGATTGTGCAGATAAGGCTGTAAGTCTATTATCTTTTTGTAAGCTTTCTGCTGTGTAATCTACTTGTTCTAATTCATTAGAAACAATATTTAGACGGTTATTAATAAAGTCTGATGTGATTTTCACAATCTGCTCTTTATCATTGATAACATCATCATTGTATTTTTCTACAATTTTATCTAGTATTTGATTAGCTTTATTTTTAATGTTTTCATTTAAAGTTAATTTTACCACACTAGAGGTTTCATCTGTAGCTTGAACTTTTAATTTTCTTAAATAGGTTTCAACTGCTGAAGACATTGAAGATATCTTCACTTTAATAGACCTTCCTATTAAGGGTTTATCGTCCTTAATCTCATTAGGGATAATAATAAAATCACCAAAACCAGATTTTATACGATCACCAAAGGCATAATTTTTACCATCTGGTGACCCTAATTTTAAAATATCTTTTCCGCCTTCATTAGATAATAAAAATTTAGAATCTGATTTTATATTAATATAAAATGACGTGTCAATTTTGTGTACAACAGAGTCTGAAGCAAAGAAATTAATTAGAATAGGAGGGTTTTTAAATAACTCTTGCTCTTTAATTCTTCCTTGCTCATAATATTGGATATTCAAATCTAAATCGTCAACTACTTTACCAATAATTGTTCTTGATTTAATGATCTCAATTTCATCAGAGACTTTATTGTAGGTGTTAGAGAATGGTCCAAAATTTTGAAGCGCAGTAATCTCTTTCAAAGAGTTATTTTGTTTATCCTCTTCTTTAATTTTTATGACTGCAGTGGCTTGATATTGATAATTAGCATATCTCAAGTACAAAAAAGCTATTCCTAAAAAGAATATTATAGAAAGCAAAATTAACTTCCAACGCCTTGTAAATGCATCTAACCTATTTATTGCATTAAAATTATGTCTACTAGATGTTGAATTCATAACAATTGTATTATCTAATTAAAATAGCAATGATAGTGGCTATTGTTCCGATAGCAGAAACAACGAGACCATTATTTTGGTTGTAGCTTGATTGTCTTATACGAGCTTTGTTAGGCTCAACATAGATAACATCGTTTTGTGTTAAGTAATATACTGGTGAGTTAACAACCGAAATTGACGTTAAATCTATTTTGGCATATTTTTTTTGCCCATCAACTTCTCTAATTAAAAAAATATTATCTCGTTTTCCGTAAATACTAAGATCACCAGCTAAACCTAAGGCCTCTGGAATTGAAATACGCTCATCCTGAACTGTAAATGTTCCTGGTCTATTAACTTCGCCAAGTACTGAAATTGTAAAATTAGCAAGCCTAATATTTACAATTGGATCTTTGATATACTCTGAAAGTATAGTTTTCATTTTCACTGTAGCTTCAGTTCTTGTGAGTCCGCCAAGCTTTACAGTACCAATCACAGGAAACTCTATATTTCCTTCCTTATCTATTAAATAGGTAAGCATTCTGCGTTGACCTTGTGTATTTAAATCAGTAGTAATACTAGACATTGCATCATAGGTTACTGCAGGTAAGTTGAAAGGTTTTACAGCTTCAGGATCTAAACCTGAGACGTTTATGGTAATTAAATCGTCTGCTTTATAGATGATTTCAAATGAGTTTTGTTTTGGAAAATCTTCAGATGATATTGGTTCATCTTGAAAATATACGATGTCTTTGCGAGAGCCACAGGAGAACATACTCAGCGTAAGCATTAAAACAAGGACTTTTATTGTAATTGAGTTTTTGGTTGACATTTTAAATTATGATTTGGTTGTTTTATTATCTAGAATTTCAAATTTGGAATTATTGGATACATACTCAGGAACTAGGTCTTTTATAAGAGAGACAATGCTAAGTATATTTGATGTTTTGCTTTTTACACACAATGTATTGATTTTACGCTCAACACTACTTTGGTCTACACGTTTTGCTTTAGCTATCATTATTTTTTCATGGTAGGTTGGCTTTGTGTTTTCGTCATTAGCTAGTAATTCTTCAAAAATCTTTTCTCCTGGACGTAAGCCTGAAATTTTTATATCTACATCTTCAGGATATCTAAGACCAGAAAGAATAATCATGTTCTTAGCTAAGTCATAAATTTTAATAGCTTCTCCCATATCAAATACAAATATCTCACCACCACTTCCCATTGCAGCTGCTTCTAAGACTAGTTGGCAAGCTTCTGGGATAGTCATAAAGTAGCGTGTAATATCTTTGTGTGTTACAGTAATTGGACCACCATTTTCTATTTGCTTTTTAAATAAAGGTATAACAGAACCATTAGAGCCTAAAACATTGCCAAATCTTGTTGTGATAAATTTAGTTTTCCCAAGTCCTTTTAGGCAACTTGTATATAACTCAGCAATACGTTTTGTTGCTCCCATTACATTTGTTGGGTTAACCGCTTTATCTGTAGAGATTAATACAAATTTTTCTACACCATGTTTAACAGATAAGTCTGCTATGTTTTTTGTACCTTGAATATTTACATCTACAGCTTCATGTGGAAAATCTTCCATTAATGGCACATGTTTGTATGCCGCAGCATGAAATACCAACATTGGTCTATATTTACTAAAAATAGCATCCATTCGTTTTGAATCTCTAACATCTGCTATTACTGAAACTACGTTGAGAGCATTATTCTGTTTTAGCTCTTGTTGAATTTCGTATAAAGGAGACTCTGAATTATCTACAAGGATTAATTTTTTATAATTATAGTTTCTCAGTTTTCTAACAATTTCACTTCCAATGGATCCTGCTGCTCCAGTAACTAATAAAGTTTTTGAGTCGTATTCATCCTTTAGAGCTGGGTTATCAATAGAAATGGGTTCTCTACCTAATAAATCCTCAATTTTAAAATCATGAATCTGTCCAACATTTAAATCACCATCTATCCAATTTTGAACAGGAGGAGCTATCTTAACTTTAATGTCTAATGAAAATAGTTGGCTACATATTTGTAGAAGTCTATAAGACTCTATAGTTTGAATAGATACTATGACTTCAGCGACATTATTCTTTTCAATAAACTCTTTTGTTATATGATCTATACTATGTACTCTAAGCTGATTAATTTTTTTACCAATTTTCTGTTTATCGTCATCGATAAAACCAATAACTTCTAATTCTGATTTTTTATCATTTGATATAGCATCATAGGTAAGCAGTCCAAGATTTCCAGCTCCAAAAATCAATACATTTTTTTGATGCTTTATCTCCTGAATTAATTGGTTATAAATAGACTTAATCATTAATTTAAAGCCAATTAAAAATATAATATTCAGAAGTAGATGAATGTAAATTATCGATCCAGGAATATTAATTAAAGTATCTGTATTAAATTTACGAGAAACAAAAGTAGCCACGATAAGAACTGTGGCTAAGATGTTTATACTAGTAAACAAATTTAATATATCCTTAAAACCTGTAAATCTAACAACTCCCTTTTGTGATCCTAAAACAATTAGACTTAATAATGAAATTACTGCAATGTATGGTAATTGTAGTGCGAGTCTTGAAATGTCAAATTCAAATTCAAAATTGAATCGTATGAGATGAGCTAAAAAGTAAGTTGATAGAATGATACATACATCAATGAATAGTATGAGCCATTTTGGCGCATAACGTTGAGAAATTTTATGTAAATATCGAGTTATCATTTTTTGAAAAATGATTTAATTGCATCTAAAACTCGTTGACGTTCAGCGTCTTTTAAGTTAGATCCACTTGGTAAACATAGTCCTTTTTTAAATAAATCATCAGAAATTCCGTTTAAATATTTAGGTGCATCTTTGAATATTGGTTGTTGATGCATAGGTTTCCATAGTGGTCTAGACTCAATATTAAATCCATTTAAGTGCTCAATTAATTGATGTTTTTGATTTTCTGAATGAAGTAAAATACAGCTCAACCAACGATTGGTAAAATACTCTTTTGGTGCTTCAATAAACGATATATGTTCAATATCCTTTAGGTTAGACTTATAGTAATCATAGTTGGCTCTTCGTTGCTGAACTCTTTGGTTTATCACTGTCATCTGTCCACGACCAATACCAGCTAAAACATTAGACATTCTGTAATTATAACCAATTTTAGAATGCAGATATTCTACAGCTTTATCTCTAGCTTGAGTTGATAAAAAAACGGCTTCATCTCTAAGTTTTTTTGATTTCGTTACCAAAGCTCCACCACCAGAAGTTGTAATAATTTTATTTCCATTAAAGGATAAAATAGAGATATCACCAAAGGTGCCACATTTACGATTTTTATAGGTGCTTCCTAATGCTTCAGCACTATCTTCTAATATTGGTATATCATAAGATTTAGCAATACTATGAATTTCATCTACCTTGTAAGGCATACCATATAAATGCACAGCAATAATTGCTTTGGGTTTTTTGCCGTTAGCTATTCTGTCTTTTATGGCTTCCTCTAATGTGTTTGGGCAAATATTCCAAGTCTCAGATTCACTATCTACAAAAATAGGTGTAGCACCTAGATAAACTATTGGATTTGCAGAAGCTGAAAACGTTTTACTTTGGCAGATTACTTCATCGCCAACGCCAACGTCTAATAATTGTAAAGCTAAGTGAATAGCAGCTGTACCTGAACTAAGTGCTGCTGCATGTATATCTTCTTTTAAATAAGTCTCAATATCATTTTCAAAACCGTCCACGTTAGGACCTAAAGGTGCAATCCAATTTGTAGCAAAGGCTTCATCTATAAAAGACTGTTCTTTGCCGCACATATGAGGAGAAGATAACCAAATCTTGGATTCCATAAACTCTTGTTTAGTAAGTTAATTTTAATTTTGGGGAACTAAATATTAAATTATTGAGCTCAATATGCAATTTATGCAAGTGCATTACCAAATAAACACGATGAAATCCAAAAAATAACGATTCTTTGGTAATTTTGTCTAAGTTAGTAACTACTGTTTAACTGTTTAGCTAATTCTTTTCCTAGATAAATTATTCTGCCACAATGTTCTATATGCCAAAGCGCTTGCGAATTAATAATGTTTCCTGCTAGTAAAGGTCCAGCGATATAAAGATTAGAACTAGCTTGAAAATTTTCATCAACAGTAAACCCTCTTAATGAAGCATTAGGTGTACATAGATTAGAGGATATCACTTGATCTAATAATGGGCTAACGGTTTCTGAGTTTAATGTTTTACCTCCAGTGCAGTTAATGACAACATCAACTGTTCTTTCTGAAATAATAGGAGTGGAGTCTCTTTTTATTTTATAGCTAAACCTTAATTTATCGGATTCATCAGGAATAATGGCTTCAAAGTACCCTTTTAAATTTATTAGTTTTTGAGCTTTAATAAGATTGTCTACTACATCTGTGTAGTGCTTACCAGCTCTTCTTTGTCTTTTTCCAATTTCATTACCATAGTGGCACGCAAAAGCTTTTAATTCTGTATTTGTGAGTTTAGGTAATAATGCTTTAAAACCATTAGAAATAGGAACTTCTGTAATGGCTGCACTATAACTTTTGTGCTCTGCAATATCTAAATCTTTTTGGGCTGCTTCGTAGATTTCTTTTGCTGTTACGTTCTCCTTGTCAGCAAGTTTTAATAAATGATTAGGAATAAAAACGATTTTTTTTGTGTTTTTATTCACTGCAGAATTTGGTAATTCACCTTGAGGCGAAATTACAGTGATAGTATTAATCTGATCTTTAATATCTTGTATATCATTTATTTTGTATATCATTTCCATGGCACTTGCATTGGAACCTATGATTACAAAATTTAATTTTTCAGAGGAGGTTCTTGCTTTTTCAGTAATCGTATTTAGATTCTTTCTAAATCCTGTTCTATATGGATCACCAATTAAAATACACTGATCTTTATATAGTTGATTAAATGTTTTAGGCCAAAGTTGTTTTATTGGTGGAATACCAACAGATAGAACTACTTTTTTGGAGCTTAACTTGGTCTGATTATTCTTTAACTGTAAAGAGAATACGTTACTATCTTCTCTGTTAACACTAAATACTTCATCGTTAACGAAGTTTATGTGTATCGTTTCAAAAGCTTTTGTTTTATTTATGATGTTATTAAGCTTTTGCGAGATGTATTTTCCAAAAAAGCGTCTTGGAATATAAATATTTTCCCAATTATTATTTGCAATTTCATCTTTATGAGTATTAACCCAGTTTTTTGTTAATACGCCACCTTTATCTAGTAAATTCTCAATTAAAAGCTCCTTATTTTTAGATAACCACGAAATAAAATTTTCACGCTCTTTGCCTTCAGGTAAAAAGTCAGCTAAAGAGGTAATAAGTAAAGCTGTTGCACCAGATCGATTACCATAAGCAAGACCAGTGAAATGCTCCTCACTTTTTTCAATGACAGTAATGTTAACCTTATTTTGAGGGCTTTTCGCCATTAATTGATTTAATAATGGTATCAAAGTATAGGATGTAGCAATCCCTGAACCTATGAAGGTTATATCTTGTATTATATTTCTGTAGTTATCTGTCATTTAGATGATTACTAAACATTTAATCTGTATAACGGAAAAAAGTCATCAGTTATATCCTCTTCTTTTATTGCGCTACAAAGAACGTTATAAATTTCTTTATTCAATATTTTTCTTCCAGTAATAAACGGAACAGTATTCTCTGGGAAAAATGCTTTTTTGTAGTTAAAAATTCCATCTTCTTTTCCTAAGCCACCACCAAGTACATAATACTTAAAGCCTTTATTAATTCCCCATTTTATGACTTCATTTTTTAAATCTTCATTTGGTCTTTGATTAAAGTATTCTGAAAGCGTTCCACCAATAAATGAAAACATTGTATGATTGGAAAGTAATACAATTTCTGATGAAATAGCCTTAGAATCTTCATTGTAAGTTAGTGCAATTGCAGCGTTATTAGAATGAGCCTTAAAAAATAATTTGAGCTTTTCACTACTGTTGTAATACTGAGATTTTGCTTCGGTTCTATCCATGGTATGGACAAAGATTTTATAAAAATCATCAAATACTTGATCTGTTATATTATCATGTACTTTAGTATATAATTGTGCTCTTTTAGCCTTATTAATGTTTTTTCTGACCTTCCGGTTGTAGTTATTCCAAATATCCTCTGGTGTTGTTAAGTTACCTTTTACAATATTCATTATAGTAACTAATTGTCCGTTATAGCCAAGTGTGTTGTTTGTTGTGTTGAATCTCAAAAACTCAGTAACTACATTATTATTTTGGTACCAAGAATCAACCAAACTCCAAAACTCATTTAAAATTAATTCTGAAATATCGTCGTTATAAAGTGGACCACTATAACCCCAAGTTGAGGTGACATCAAAAAACAATTCATTTTTTACTAAAGTACTTTCAATAGGTCTTAAGTAAAAAGGCATAGTTACTAATGGTTTCTCATTAGTATCAAAAAGAGCAACTGCTCTAGCGTTATCTAAGCCATCATAAAAGATATCTAAAAAGGCAACTTTATAATATGGATGCTTATTGTCTAACTGTTCTAGGACAGTGTTATAAGCATTAGCTTCTTCAATATCGTTAAGAATATAAACTTTTAAAACCATAAGGAATTTTTAATCTGTACCAGTAAATTCAGGTCCAATCTCATTATCTACATTATAAATATCTTTTTTTCTAAAAACCTTTTTAATGGTTAGCAAAATGATCTTAATATCTAGCACTAAAGAAACATTATCTACATACCATACATCGTATTCAAATTTCTGTTTCCACCCTATATTATTTCTGCCATTAACTTGAGCCCAACCTGTAATTCCTGGTTTAATATCGTGGCGTCTTTTTTGCTCATCATTGTAATATGGAAGGTATCTAATAAGAAGAGGTCTAGGACCAATTAAACTCATTTCTCCTTTAAGCACATTAAATAGCTGTGGAATTTCATCTAAAGAGTAATTTCTTATGAAATGACCTACTGGTGTAATTCTTTCAATACCAGGAAGGAGTTCTCCGTTTTTATCCTTTTTATCATTCATAGATTTAAACTTTATGAGCTTAAATACAGCCTCGTTTTTTCCTGGCCTTAGCTGATAATAAAAAGGTTTGCCGTTGTTAGCTATACTGAGAATGATTATTAAGACTAAGATAACTGGAATTAATATAGTAAGTCCAATAATTGCTGCAATTAAGTCTATTGTACGTTTTAAGAAATGTTTATACATGTTCTTTATTTTCTGCGTTCGTATAAATTTTAAGTAACTCTTCCCAAATATATTTATGCTGAAACCTATTTACAATATTTTCTCTAGAATTTAATGTTAATTGTTTTAAGTGGTTTTCATCTTCTAAAACATGAAGCATTTTTTTCTTAAGTTCCTGAGTGTCTTTGGCAGGAATAATAAATCCATTTTCTCCATCGATAATTATTTCATTGCAACCATTAATATCACTCACAATACTCGGAATTCCCATCGCTCCTGCTTGCAAAACAACATTTGGAAACCCTTCTCTATATGATGGAAATACTAAAACTTTACCTAATGCAAAATAAGGCCTCACATCTTTTTGAAATCCAGCTTCAATTATTGAAGGGTTGTCTTTTATGGTTTTCTCTGTTTCAGGTTTTAAAGGATCAAGTTTTCGTTCTCTAAAGCCTACTAAAACTAATTTACAATTTGGGAGCTGTTTTGAGATGTCATCAAATACCGTTATGAGTTCATTTATACCTTTATCTTTTACAAGCCTACCAACATAAACATACACGAAGTCATTATCAGAAATATTTAACTCAGATTTTAAAGCGTCTAGTTGTTCATTAGAAACTTGTTTACGATTAAAATGCTCTATATCTATTCCATTAGAACTTCCATTACCTATCACTTTTACCTTATCTTTATTACAAAAGCCTTGATCAATAATGATTGTTTTTAGTCCATAAGAATTTGGAAATACTTTAGTAGCGAATTTATAGGTTAACTTTTCTACAGCTACTAATAATTTTAATTTAAAACCTGTAGCTTCTAATAATGGCATACCAGCTACAGTATGGTATCTGTGTTTAACACCAGCTAATTTTGCTGCTAACATACCAAGAATTCCAGCTTTTGGTGTATGAGTATGAACGATTAATGGGTTCTCTTTTTTTATTAACTTATAAAGTTTATAGGTAGCGACTAAATCTTTAATTGGAGCTATAGTTCTTGTCATTTCAACAGGCTCTACTCTAATACCTTCATTTTCGATAACTCTATCAAAACTTATACCTTTACTTGTAACACCAACAACTTCGTAATATTGGTTCATAAATCGTAATTGTCCTCTTAATAAGCGATTAAGAGAGCCAGCAACTGTAGTTATGCGTAAAATTTTATTCATTAATAAATTATAGCTTTATAAATTTTGATAAATTGATGTATACCATTTCTGAAAACAGAAATATGACCATACTTTGAAAGAATTATCTATTTTACCACTGATATGATTTTTTACAAGACTAATGATGTCTTGTTTTTCAAATATATTCTGTTTGTCTAAGAATTCTGGATTTATGTAATGTTCTAATTCAGATTTTAACGACTGTCTCAACCAATCACCAACAGGAACTCCAAATCCTTGTTTTGAAATATCTAAGAATTTTTCAGGGAATCTATCTCTAAATGCTTCTTTTAAAATAAACTTTTTATTCCATGATTTTAGTAGAAAATCTTCAGGAAGACCTAATGTAAATTCAAATAAATCTCTATTTAAGAAAGGAGCTCTACATTCCAAGGAATTGAGCATACTTGTTCTGTCTACTTTCACCAACATATCGCCTTCTAAACTTATATGTTTATCTATAACTCTAAAATCATTGAGTGATTTTGGCGAGTTAATTCCAGTTTTCTCTTTATAATAATCGAAAATATTAGGTATTATATATGGATCTTGTAAAAATGTCTTAATATCAGTCTCTGTTAAGCCTAGTGAGATAATATTCCAATAATGCGAATTATCATAGCTCACTGAATTAAGGAATTTCTGAATCTTGTAACGTAGCCCTCTATTATCATCTTTTCGATTTAATAATGGCTTAGAAAGGTTATTAACACTATGATGTAGCCATTTTGGAACTGTACTAGTATACTTGTTATTGAGCTTGCCAACATAATATTTATTGTAACCTCCAAAGATTTCATCACCTCCATCACCTGTTAATGCTACTTTAAGATGCTTAGACGTTTTATTAGATACTAAAAATGTAGGAAGCGCAGAGGAATCTGCAAATGGTTCATCAAAATTGAGTAGAATGTCATCTAAATTTGTCTTTAGATCTAGTTCATTAATAATAAACTCATGATGATTACTATTAATTAAATTTGCAACAGTTCTGGATTTATCTGATTCATCATATGTTGCTTTTTCAAAACCTATAGAAAAGGTGTCGATTTTTGAATCTGTTTGATCTGCTAGACATAAAGAAACTACAGAGGAATCTACTCCACCAGATAAAAATGTTCCTATAGGTACATCAGATACAGATCTACTTTCTACACTTTCAGAGACCTTTTCTTTTACTATTTTCTTAGCGTCTTCGAAGTTAAGATTACTTTTCGTTGCATTAATCTTGTATACTTCGTTAGTGCTAAAATTAAAATCTTTTAAATCTAGTTCTATAAATGTATTAGCTTCTAGTTTATGAATGTTTTTATATATGGTATATGGAGCAGGAATGTAGGTTAATCTAAAGAACAAGTTCATTCCTATCCTTGAAATTTCTGGCTTAAAGCCCAAATTAGATATTAGTGATTTTAACTCAGAGGCATAAATAAAAGCTTTTTCAGTTTTTGTATAATAAAGCGGTTTTTCACCAAAAAAATCTCTGGCTATGTAAACTTTATTCTTTTTTGTATCATATATGCTAAACGCATACATACCATCAAGTAGAGAAAATCCTTCTGGACCTTTATGTTCATACAACTTCAGAATAACTTCTGTATCACTTTCGGTTTTAAACGTATAGCCATTACTAATTAAATCTTCTCTGAGAGTTTTGTAATTATATATTTCGCCATTAAAAACAATGGTTATAGAATCGTCTTCGTTTGAAATAGGCTGTTTTCCGGAGTTAAGATCAATTATAGATAATCTCCGCATTCCCATACCAATTAAAGAGTTAGCATTGCTATTTGTATAAATACCATCATCATCTGGTCCTCTATGAATTATAAGATCATTCATAGTATTTACAGAGGCTTCTACAGTATTTTTATTACCTTCAGTTTTATATATTAGTCCATTAATACCACACATAGCTTTCTTAATTAGGTAATAGATCTGAGTTTTCTTTTTTCACTTTTAACGTGTAAAGGAATAAAAGTGTTAACCAAAAAATAGGTAGTCTAAGTATCATATGTACATAAGCAAATATCATAATAATAAGAAAGAGTATAAGGACATCTTTATAAGGTTTAATTGCTATCTTAGATAGAGCAATTCCGAAGAGAATAAAACCAATTATACCATAACTAAATAGTATGTTTGGTAGCGTAGAGTGTAACTCTATTTTTGTGTTAAATCTATAATTAGAGCCTTCTGCAGCACCAAATATAAGGTGCTGAGGATAATCAAAAATTCTACTATAACCTCTTTCATCTAAGGTTGAATGACCAGAAACTTTGTTAGATGTTAAACGATCAGTAATGTATGTAAATTGAGAAATTTGATTTAGAACTTTAGATTCTGAAAAGTAAAAGAATGCAAAAACGGAAATTAAAATAGCTGAAGATGTTAAAAAGTGTTTTCTGCTTTTCACAAAGAAAAACAACCAAAAAATCATCACACAAACTACAGCAGATCTAGAAGCAGATAGAACTATAAATATTGATGCTATTACAGATAGAGCCAAAGTAGCTTTTTTGTATTTTGAAGTTAGTAAACTGATAGAGTTACTAATTATTATAACACATAAAGACCACAATGCTAGTTGATTAGGGTTGTTAAAAAATAGTTGAGCTCTAAATCCTTGATCTAAATTTAGAGGAATTAATATACACTGAATTAAGGCTGATGTAAGCAGACCATAAAATGTCATTTTTAAAAAATCGTCATTATTTATATTACCATAAACAAATAGAAATATTAAAAAACTATAGACATAGTATATTGAGTTTCGTAGGATCAAAATATCATCTAAGTTGGCCATCCAAATAGCACTTATGATTACAGCATAAAGCACAAAAAACAATAAAAACTTAGTAAATGAACTATCAAAAACTGAAGTTATTATGGTTTTTATATTAAGCAGTATAAGTAAAGCTCCTAAAGCATCAGCTAACTGAGGATTTCCTTCTGAAAATAAATAAAAAGGAAACAGAACTAAGTATAAAAACCATATGTAATAACTAACTTTCATCCTCGATCAACTCTTCTTTATTCCTATTAAAATAGTACATAGTTAAAAAGGCTTTTATACCTAAAGCAATTACAATAGCAATTGCGCCACCAATATGAAAATGACTAGGTATTAATGTCACAGCAGTAATAAATCCAACTACAGAACCAACAAGTATTAAAATCATATACAATTTGTCTTTTTTCATAACAAGAAGTCCATTAACTCCATAGGCTGAGATAATAGAAGCAAAAAATGGAGAAGGACTTAATATTTTAACTACTTGTATAATCTGTTCTTGATTTTCGGGAATCCATAATCGTACTATAATATCACCTCCAAAATACATAATTAAAGACAATAAAAAACCAACACTAATAAACAAATATTTAACCTTATTGATTAAGGATTTATTCCTGTTAATTACAGGGTAAAACACATTTGTAAGAATAGTGTTTAAAACACTAAAAGCACCTGATAATTTACTTCCTATTTGTAAAAAACTTACATATTGTGGCATACCAAATAATCCTATTAGAAACAAAGAAGTATTGGTGTAAATTGTTGGAGTAATTAAAGAGGAAAAAGCACTAAAACCTTCTTTTAGAGTAAACTTAATATCTTTAAATGTAGCCATTTTAAATGGCATATTGAAAATCCGTTTAATTAAAATTTGGGCTGCAATTCCCGAAACAAAAAAGCCAATGGATTGAAATAATGAAATGTATATATACTGATGTTCTTGTTTTATAAAAATAAACGTTAGTATAGCATATGTAGATTTGGAGAGTATGTTTATCATGGTAATAAATTTCATACGCTCCATACCTAAGAATAACCACATAGGTGAGAATAGTTGACCAATAATTAATGGAATAAAAAATAAATACACAATATATTCCGATCTAAATTTTGGAACCGTAAAAGTCAGAATAATTAAAAGTGATAAAACTATAGTAGCGATGAAAATTTGAGTAGAAAAGATTCGACTGTAAATCTTTTCTAGATCATCTCTGTTATCTTTATTAGTAGCAACTAATCTAACACCAGAAAGCCAAAATCCATATTGAATTAAATTTATAAGATAAAAAATAAGAGAAAACGCAAAAGCATAGATTCCATATTTAACAGAGCCAACTACTGAAATTAAGTAAGGAATAACAACAAGTGGTATAATGGCATCTACTGCTTTAAAAAGTGAGAACGATATAAAGTTCTCAAAAAAGGTAAGATGTTTAGTTACAAATGATCTCATTAAATCTTGTCTTGTGCTGCAATGATAGTATTAAATTTTTTCTCAGGTTGTAATCCAACTCTTTTTTTTAAACGTATATATTGTTTTAGAGTCATTAATAACGATGTAATGATATAAAAATACGTTTAAATAGCAAAATATTGTAAGAAAATACATATTTTTTATTGTAATTAATCGAAAAATGTATGTATTAAATTGCTTAAGTAGTATTTTTTTATAGGTTTATCGTCCAAGCCCCAAAATTAATAGCTAATGATTTGCCCCAAATCACGCTACCTTTTATTGGTATGTATGATGCTAATCAGTACTTTTTGTAGTACTAAGATTTTAGCACAAGATTATGATTTAGACACAAGTACAGAGACCTATTGGCCTCAACCTGTGTTAAACAAACCCGATTATCTACAGAGCGTAATTGATCCGAATTTTGACACATCAATTACTAGGATAACAGGAGATGTAAATACTCCTATTCCAAATTCTGGAGGTGCTACTTGGAGAAATATTGCAAGACATGGCTATTCAGTAAGGCAACCTTGGAACGCTGATGAATCCATTATTTATTTAGGGATGCATAAAACCTATGGTGGAGGTTGGGGAAGCGTTTATTTTTTAGATGGAGAAACCTATGAAGTTATTAAAACTGCCAATATTCCAAGTAGTAATGATAGTAGATGGCATCCAACAGATCCCAGTATTAGGCTTTTGGTTAACAATTCTGGTGTAAGAGCTTGGAACTATTATACAGAGCAAATAACAACATTAATTTCTTATTCAGGATACACTAATACTTCATTAGGAGACTATACAGGTAACTTTTCTCAAGATGGCACAAAGGCAGCAATTTTAGCGACTAGAAGTGCCGATGGTATGCGAGTAGCATTTGCTGTAGATTTAGAAAACAACATAAAATATCCAGATATAGAACTTCCAGGAACTATTGTAGATTTTATTACCATTTCTCCATTAGGAAACTACATTATAGTTAATGCCAATTTTGGAACAGGATATGATCGTTCTAGAGTATTTACTATACAAGGTGATCAAACAGGTCCATTTTGGAGTGAATATGGTCGCCCTAGCCATTTTGATGTAGCTATAGATGAAAATGGAGATGAAGTTGCAGTTGGTGTTGATAAAACTGTGAACGATGGTAGAATCATCAAAAGACGTTTATCTGATGGTCAAGCCACTGTTTTAACACCTGGAGGTTACGCAAGTCATGCATCAGCTAGATCTTTAAATAGACCAGGTTGGGTTTATACTTACATGTCATCATCTACAAGTTGGCAGCCCTATTTGAACGAATTAGTTGCAGTGAAATTAGACGGATCTAGAGTAGAGCGTATTTGTAAATCTAGAAATGCCATGAATCTCTATGAAAATCAGGCACAACCCTGTCCATCTCCTTCTGGAGGTAGAGTTATGTTTGCTTCAGATTGGGGAAATAATAATGTACCTATTCAATGTTATGTGGTAGATTTTAGAGACAAAATTATTGAAGATGGTCAGTTTGCTAATGCTGGCGAAGATCAGGAGATTTGTACTGGAGATAGTGTAACCTTAACAGCATCTGGAGGTGTTAGTTATGAATGGAGTACTGGTGAAACTACTCAAAGTATAACAGTATCACCTACAACAACAACAACATATACTGTTACTGTAGTATCAGATTCTGGAGAGGAGGACGATGACGAAGTAATAGTCACTGTTAATCCCTTGTTAATAGCCAATGCAGGCTCAGATGAAACGATTTGTGAAGGCGATAGTGTTACACTAACTGCATCAGGAGGAACAAACTATCAATGGAGTACAGGTGAAAGCACACAAAGTATAACTGTATCTCCAAATACAACAACAACCTATTCCGTCGAAGTATTTAACAATACCTGTAGTGATACAGATGAGGTTATAGTAACAGTTAATGCTTTACCAGATGTTAGCGCAGGTTCAGATATTACGATTACTTATGGTGAGAGTACAATCTTAACAGCCGAAGGCGCAGATTCATATGAATGGAGTACAGGCACAACTACACAAAGTATCACAGTCAGTCCTACAGATACAACGACCTATACAGTAACAGGAACAACTAATGGTTGTACAAATGATGCTTCAGTTACAGTAACAGTAGAAACGGAAGATGTTAATGCCAATGCTGGTTCAGATCAAGAAATCTGTGAAGGCGAAAGTACCACATTAACTGCATCAGGCGGAACAAACTATCAATGGAGTACAGGCGCAACAACGCAAAGTATAACAGTATCTCCAAATACAACAACGACTTACAGTGTTACAGTATCAAATGACTCTGGAGGTGAAGATACAGATGAAGTTACGGTAACTGTAACGGCAATTCCAATTGCAGATGCAGGCTTAGATGAAGAGATTTGTGAAGATGATAGTGTAACATTGACCGCTTCAGGTGGCACAAGTTACCAATGGAGTACAGGCGAAACCACACAAAGTATAACTGTATCTCCAAATACAACAACAATATATTCCGTCGAAGTATTTAACAATACCTGTAGTGATACAGATGAAGTCACAGTAACAGTAAATGCTTTACCAGATGTGAGTGCAGGAGCAGATGTAACGATAACCTATGGCGAAAGCACAATCTTAACAGCCGAAGGCGCAGACTCATATCAATGGAGTACAGGCGAAACTACTCAGAGTATAGTAGTTAGCCCAACAGTTACGACAAGCTATACAGTTGAAGGAACAACAAATGCATGTTCTTCAGAATCTTCAGTTACAGTAACAGTAGAAACCGAAGATGTCAATGCCAATGCTGGTTTGGATCAAGAGATCTGTGAAGACGAGAGTACTATATTAACTGCGTCAGGCGGAACAAACTATCAATGGAGTACTGGTGAAACTACACAAAGTATAACAGTATCACCAAATACAACAACAACCTATAGTGTGATAGTATCCAACGATTCTGGAGGCGAAGATACAGATGAGGTCACTGTAACAGTTAATGCCTTGCCAGATGTTAATGCAGGTTCAGATATTACGATAACCTATGGTGAGAGCACAATCTTAACAGCCGAAGGCGCAGACTCATATCAATGGAGTACAGGCGAAACTACTCAGAGTATAGTAGTTAGCCCAACAGTTACGACAAGCTATACAGTTGAAGGAACAACAAATGCATGTTCTTCAGAATCTTCAGTTACAGTAACAGTAGAAACCGAAGATGTCAATGCCAATGCTGGTTTGGATCAAGAGATCTGTGAAGACGAGAGTACTATATTAACTGCGTCAGGCGGAACTAACTATCAATGGAGTACTGGTGAAACTACACAAAGTATAACAGTATCACCAAATACAACAACAACCTATAGTGTGATAGTATCCAACGATTCTGGAGGCGAAGATACAGATGAGGTTACAGTAACAGTTAATGCCTTGCCAGATGTTAGCACAGGTTCAGATATTACGATTACTTATGGTGAGAGTACAATCTTAACAGCCGAAGGCGCAGACTCATACCAATGGAGTACAGGCGAAACTACTCAGAGTATAGAAGTTAGTCCAACAGTCACGACAAGCTACACAGTAGAAGGAACAACAAATGCATGTTCTACAGAATCTTCAGTTACAGTAACAGTAGAAGATTTACAAGTTAATGCTAGTGCAGGTGAAAATCAACGTGTTTGTGATGGTTATGATTATGAAGTTACACTTACAGCTTCTGGAGGTGACACTTATTTTTGGAGTACAGGAGCAACAACTCAAAGTATAACTGTAAGTCCGTTATCAACAACAACTTATTCTGTGGTGGCTTATCAAGGAAATTTCCAAGATGAAGATGAAGTAACTGTATTTGTAGATCCGAATCCTAATGTGGTAATCACTAATGGCGAAGATGTTACTATTTTAGATGGTGATTATGTTACCATATCTGCTTCTGGAGCTAATGAATACCAATGGAATAATGGTGCAACCCAACCCAATATAGCTGTTAATCCAAGTATTACCACAACATACGAAGTTACGGGTTACATTAACGACTGTTCAGATACTAACCAAATAGTAATCAATGTTCTACCGCAAGTACAAGCTTACGCAGGAGAAGATGTTAGTATATGTTTGAGTGATAGTATTGATCTTACAGCAACTGGAGGCGATGAGTATTTATGGAGTACAGGCGAAACCACACAAACCATAACTGTTGCACCAGATCAAACTACAGACTATACGGTAACAGTTTTTAATGCTCTAGATTACGATGAAGCTACAGTAAGAGTAGAGGTAGTGATAGATTGCGAAGAAGATCCTGTTGAAAATCCAGAGTTCGATTATAGAATTTTCCCAAATCCAACGTCAGATATACTTAATATATCGCTTACTGGCTTATACAATACCTCTAAGATGTATTTATATGATGTTTCAGGAAAGATGTTAGTATCTTCTGAAATGGAAGAAACACTTTATAGTGATCCTTTTATAAAGCAACTCAACTTAAGTAATCTCAATTCTGGAATGTACATTTTAAAAATTGAATATGATGGCAAAGAAATTATAGATAAAGTGATAATTAATTAAAAATTAAGCTCAGTAGAAATACTGAGCTTTTTTGTTAAAGTTTTCTATACTTATTTAGACTAATGATTAGTTTCTTTTATTTTGTGTGAAACTATAATTGATATCTATGAATCGTGTTCTTACTTTTTTAGCAATAATAACCATAACGTCTATGTATTCTCAGTCTATGACATCTGAGCAAATTGAAGTTAAAAAAACTATAGAAACGTTTTTTGATGGTTTTCATAAAGGCGATACTACTATGATGAAATCTGTGATGATGCCTAAAGTGATTATGCAAACAACTTTTATTAATAAAGAAGGTCAAGGTCAATTTAAAGATGATGGAGGAGCCGATAATTTATTAAAAGCTATTGCTAATAGACCAGACGATCAAAAATGGGATGAACGCTTAACCAGTTTTAATATTCAAATAGATGCCAATATGGCCAATGCTTGGGTAGGTTATGAGTTTTGGTATAATGATACATTTAGTCACTGTGGTGTTAACTCATTTCAATTAGTTAAAACAGAAGGTAAATGGCGAATCATATACTTAATAGATTCTCGTCGAAGAGATAGCTGTAATAAAGAATAATATTATTTTTTTAATAAAGGACTTTCAAATTTAAGAATAGTTTCAGTTTCTCTTCCTGATTTACTTAAAATTATAGCTAAGTTGGTTGCATGCTCTCTATCTGAAAGAGACTAAGAACCATAAAGATTGATTTATCAAAGTAATTTTTTTTCTAACATTTACTAACTCACTTATAATTATGACAAATTCAATAGGTATTAGCTTAAATAATGACATCATGTCAGCATTTTTGTGTTGGCATAATGATTGACTTACACTGAGCGTAAAATATTTATAAAACATAACATTAAGCATAATACTATGAGTAAGATTATAGGAATCGATTTAGGAACTACAAACTCTTGTGTTTCTGTAATGGAAGGAAGCGAACCAGTTGTTATTCCAAATGCAGAAGGTAAAAGAACAACACCTTCAGTTATTGCCTTTGTAGAAGGTGGTGAAATAAAGGTTGGTGATCCTGCAAAACGTCAGGCCGTTACTAATCCAACAAAAACAGTATACTCTATAAAACGTTTTATGGGTAACAAGTATTCTGAATCTAAGAAAGAGGCAGAACGTGTACCATATAAAGTAGTTAAAGGAGATAACGATACACCTAGAGTAGATATAGATGGTCGTTTATATACGCCACAAGAATTATCTGCAATGGTGCTGCAAAAAATGAAAAAAACAGCTGAAGACTATTTAGGGACTTCTGTTGCAGAAGCTGTTATTACAGTTCCAGCATATTTTAATGATGCGCAACGACAAGCAACTAAAGAAGCAGGTGAGATTGCAGGATTAAAAGTTCGTAGAATTATCAATGAACCTACAGCTGCAGCTTTAGCTTATGGATTAGATAAGAAAGGGCAAGATCAAAAAATCGTAGTTTTTGATTTTGGTGGAGGAACACATGATGTCTCTATTTTAGAATTAGGTGATGGTGTATTTGAAGTGTTATCTACAGATGGAGATACACATTTAGGAGGTGACGATGTTGATGAAAAAATTATTAACTGGTTAGCAGATGAGTTTAATGCTGAAGAGAATATGGACTTGCGTAAAGATCCAATGGCTTTGCAACGTTTAAAAGAAGCTTCTGAAAAAGCTAAGATTGAATTATCATCTTCAGCGCAGACTGAAATTAATTTACCTTACATTACTGCAACAGCTAGTGGGCCAAAACACTTAGTAAGAACATTAACAAGAGCTAAGTTTGAGCAGTTAATAGACGATTTAGTAAAGCGTACTATTGAACCTTGTCAGACAGCATTAAAAGCTGCAGGCTTATCAACAGGAGACATTGACGAAGTTATTTTAGTAGGTGGTTCTACACGTATACCTGCTGTGCAAACAGCAGTAGAGAAATTCTTTGGAAAAGCACCAAGTAAAGGTGTAAATCCTGATGAAGTTGTCGCTGTAGGCGCAGGAATTCAAGGTGGAGTATTAACTGGTGATGTAAAAGATGTCTTGTTGTTAGATGTTACACCATTATCATTAGGTATTGAAACAATGGGTAACGTAATGACAAAACTTATTGAAGCTAATACTACGATACCAACAAAAAAGTCTCAGGTGTTCTCAACAGCTGCAGATAATCAACCTTCAGTAGAGATTCATGTGCTACAAGGTGAGCGTCCAATGGCAGCAGATAATAAGACAATTGGTCGTTTTCATTTAGACGGAATTCCACCAGCGCAAAGAGGCGTACCTCAAATTGAAGTAACTTTCGATATTGATGCTAACGGAATCATCCAAGTGTCTGCTTCTGATAAAGCTACTGGAAAATCTCAAAACATTAGAATTGAGGCGTCTTCAGGACTAACAGATGAAGAAATCCAGAAAATGAAGCAAGAAGCTGAAGCCAATGCTGATGCAGATGCTAAAGCAAAAGAAACTGCTGATAAACTGAATAGTGCTGATGCGATGATTTTCCAAACGGAAAAACAGTTGAGTGAGTTTGGTGACAAATTATCTGATGATAAAAAGAAACCAATCGAAGACGCACTTGAAGAATTGAAAAAGGCTTATGAGACTAAAGATGTGGCGATTATTGATCCAGCTTTAGAGAAAATAAATGAAGCTTGGAAAGTTGCCTCAGAAGAAATGTATAAGGCTCAGCAAGATGCTCAAGGTGGAGCAGCAGGACCAGAAGCGCAAACTGGAGGTCAAGCTGAAGAAGCCAGCGATGTTGAAGACGTAGACTTCGAAGAAGTGAAATAATATGAATTTACATAAACATGACGAAAGACGCAATCCGAAAGGGTTGCGTCTTTTATTTATAATTTTCACTCATGTTTCAAGCATATTCAAATAATTAATGACTAATTTATAATATAGTTATTAATAACTTTCCTTCGTTTTCCTGAAGCTAAAGGAGGTATCTCTTCTACATATGTAATTTTAACGTT
Organism: Microcosmobacter mediterraneus; assembly: GCF_031846265.1. Taxonomy (NCBI): domain Bacteria; kingdom Pseudomonadati; phylum Bacteroidota; class Flavobacteriia; order Flavobacteriales; family Flavobacteriaceae; genus Microcosmobacter; species Microcosmobacter mediterraneus. The sequence goes on from NZ_JAVRIA010000004.1 coordinate 111,207, forward strand.
AGCATCTTTGCCTAACTCAGACTTTACATTATTAATTATTTCACCTTCAATACTCAAAGTGCTATGATTTGCATTGAGTTTTATTTCATAGTCCTTTTCACCTTGTTGAATGAGTTGATATTGCTTTAAGTGTTTATAATGCTCATTAAATATTGCATGAGTAATAAAAGATGAAATGATGTTACCACTAGTATTATAAATAACATCCATTTTTCTACCTTCAATTTTATCTAGTTGCATTACACCATTATTGTCATATTTGTATCGCGCAATATCTCCTGTGTCATAACGTATCATTGGCATAGCATAATTATGTAGATCAGTTACTACTATTCTTCCAAATTCTCCTGGTTTTACATGTTTATCAGAGTCCATACTCAAAATTTCAACATGATAACTTGCATGGTTAACTTCAAAAAAAGTAGGAGATGATATACTTTGTTGAGCTATCATACCGAGTTCTTCATTTGAATATCTTGAATAAACAGGGATATTTAAATGTTTCTCTAAGGTTTCTTTAGTGTATTTATTTAAGTATTCTGAAATTGCTATTATGGCGTTAAGACCATGATTACTTATAAATAATTCTCTTTTTTCTAAATATTTTGCTATTTGTTCTAAAGCTGAAGCATAACATAAAAATGTTTTATTTTTTTGGTTATCATTAGTCAGTTTATTTATGAGGTATTCAATGCGTTGATCTTTTAGGTTGGATACGTCAAATTGATACATATTCAATAACCAACTATTAAATCGGCTTTTTCTATTGTTATTATGCCAAACTATTAATTTATAAATCCGATTTCCTAAACGATAAGCTGCATTATCATAGTAGTAAATACTATCCGCATAATTTCTTGATCGCTTATTTTTATTTTGAAAGATAAAAAATGACAGGCCAGTTGAGCCACTTGTTGATACTTTATGTGTTTTTTTGTTTATGAATTTTTGTGATTTGAATTTTTCAAAATTCTCTTGAATCAATGATTTGTTAACTACAGGTAAATCATTGATTTTTTTAGCATTTTTAAATTTTTTATAATACGTAGTGGTCTTATTAGCATGCTTTATTAGTTTATGAGTGTATGAATATTTTAAACGGACAGCTTCAACAGAATTAGGTTGTTTCTGAATTGTAATAATTTCGTCTAAATGCTTTCTAATAAGACCTCCTTTTATAGAATCAAACAGCCAGAAGCCCTTATTTCGGAGGATATTCAATGACATTGGTTAGTTAAAAATTGATTTCTGTAATAAATGTTTCAGATCGAAATTAATAATAGCTTTTGAAGTATTAGTATTACTTCGACTAAACGCTATTTTAATCTTTGAATAAAAGTTATCGTTTCATTAGTTATAATAAGTCAATTAATATACGAGTAAGTTGAGAGGATAGTAATATCTCAGTAGATATTATTTACCTAAATATTTATCTTTTGTAGAGCGCTCAGTAATAATATTTGCAGGTACACCTTTAGCAAGTTTGTAATCACCTATGTCTTTAACTACTAAAGCACCAGAAGCAATCACAGAATAATCACCTATTGTTATATTTTGTATAACACCAGATTTTAGGCATAATGCAGAGCAGTATCCTATTTCAACATTGCCACCAACAGCAACACCAGGAGCTATGCTAGAAAAATCTTTCATTATAGAATCGTGTCCTAAAGACGAGTTTGTATTGAGCACACAAAATTTACCAATGGTAGCGTCAATATTTACAATAGCACCAGCCATAATAACTGAACCTTCAGGTACGTCTATATTTTCAGCTAAGATGGCACTTGGATGTATTATTGACTCAAAACTAATATTTGGAGATATGTCTTTTATCTTTTGCCAAACTTTTAACCTTGTGCTATTTTCTCCAACTCCAATGACTATATGTGATACATTGTGAGTCTTCTGTAACTCTAATAGATTGTCTAAGTTTCCTAAGATTTTATATCCCGAAAGCTCCTCACCAATAGACTTATACGTATCTATATATCCAATGATATTGTGAGACTTATTTTTATGGATGATGTCAACGATCATTTTAGAATGACCTGATGCACCATAAATAAGGATATTTTTCATCAATTTAGGGGATTCGGGAAAAGCATATTAGAAAATTATACTTAGTTAGTCAGCGAATGTAGTAATTAATTACAAATTCAAGCAAAATGACTCTTCAATGCGCAAAAAATATCGTTTTAACAGATGAAATACTAAAAAATAAGCCCTATTTACAAGTAGAAACAGATTGTTTATAACCTCTTGGTTGTTCACCGAAATTTATGGTAAACAGTAACCGATTACAGATTTTGCCTAGCCTTTTATCGTCAAAATTTCATCAATTATTATAAAAAATAGTAGTTTCATGCCATGTAAACCTACTTATTATGGAAAAATTAATCATAAATTTTACACCAACTGGCATGATACCTACTAAGGACATGACACCTCATGTTCCTGTTACTATCAATGAAATAGTAGAAGATGTACATAGAGCTTATGAGCTAGGAATAACCATGACTCATATTCATGCTAGAGATGAGCAAACAGGTGTGCCAACCTACAAAAAAGAAGTTTATGCTCAACTCATCGAAGGTATACGAAAATATGCTCCAGATTTGGTGATTTGCACCTCGCTTAGTGGTCGTAATTTCAACACTTTAGATAAAAGATCTGATGTTCTATCATTAGAAGGTGATCTTAAACCAGATATGGGAAGTTTAACATTAAGCTCACTAAATTTTAACAAGGTAGCTAGTATGAATGCACCAAGTATGATAGAGGATTTAGCTAGTGTTATGAAATCTAAAGGTATCGTTCCAGAACTTGAAGTGTTTGATGTAGGAATGATAAACTTTGGTAAGTATCTCGTTAATAAAGGAATTATACAAGAGCCTTTATATTATAATTTACTGTTTGGTAACATTGCCTGCGCACAAACTAATTTATTGCATACAGGTGTAATGCTAAATGATACACCTAAAGATGCCTTAGTAAGTATAGCAGGTATAGGAAATGGACAATTAATGATGAATTCTTTAGCAATTGCCATAGGAAAAGGTGTTAGAGTTGGTTTAGAAGACAATATCTGGTATGATGCAGATAGAACAAGACTTGCTACTAACTCGGCTTTAATAGAAAGGATCCATGTCATTGCCTCAGCCAATAATCGTGAAATAATGTCACCTTCAGAGTTTCGTGTAAAAATGAAAATGGAGCCTGGTCATGGTAAATATGGTCGTATTTACAAAGATTAGCTATGGAAGGTGATAAGAAAGGACTTAAGTACAAATTCCAATGGTTATACAATATCATAAAACATGGTTTGTTTTGGCATGGTGTAAGAAATAATATTGCCAAATTAGGTATAGATATTATGCCATATTATTGGGTTAGGGAAGAGGTAACTCCAGTTATTCCACCAAAAATAAGAGGAGAAGATAAAAATTTTAAGATTTCTATTTTTGGAGAATCTGAAATCAATTTTGTAAAAAGTACTATTATAGGAATAGAACAGAAGGATCTATTAAGTGATCTTAAACGTGGCGAAATATGCATAGGTCTTAAGAATGGTGAAGATGTTGCAGCTTATATGTTTATTAAAAAAGCACCATTTTATTTTAGAAAACGTAAATTTAGTTTAAATACTAATGAGGCTTATCTGCATAGTATGTATACTTTTGAAAGGTTTAGAGGTAAAAATTTAGCACCTTTCTTGAGATATCATAGTTATAGATTACTAGAAGAGCAAGGTGTTAATACATTTTATAGTGTGAGCGAGTTTTTTAATAAGTCTACAATTAAGTTTAAAAAGAAGATGAATTCAGACCATTTAAAATTATTCATGAGCATTGTGTTTTTTAAAAAATGGACTTGGAATTTTACTCTAAAGAATTTTAAATAATCTAGATTATTTAAAATTTAAATCTATGGTTTTATGGAGAAGGATAGTAAAGGTGTTGTTAATAGAATTAAGTGGATTTACAAACTTATAAGGCATGGTTTATTTTGGCAAGGAGTTCGTAATAACCTTGCTAAAATAGGTGTTGACATTATGCCTTATTACTATTTTATTGCTGTAAAGGAAAATGCAGAACCACAAGCCATTAGAGATAAAAATTTAGAGGTAATACTCACCAGATTCAATGAAGAGGATATGAATTTAATTAAATCCTCTATCATAGGAATAGAACAAAAAGATTTCTTATCAGATTTAAAAGATGGTGATATATGTATTGGTTTAAAATATAATGAAGAGATTGTTGGATATACCTTAATAAAGCGAAAACCTTTTTATTTTAGAAAGCGTTATTTTCATCTTGGTAAGGAAGATATTTATTTACATAGCCTTTATGTATTTGATAAATACAGAGGGAAGAATATAGCACCATACATGAAATATAAACGCTTTGAAATGTTTGAAAAGGAAGGTGTAAAGTATCATCATGCTATTGTAGAATCTTTCAACAAATCTGCTTTAAAAATTCAGTATAAGGCCGCAGCAAAAAAAGCAGCACTCTATTTAAGTATCATTTTATTTAAAAGATGGACTTTTAATTATACGCTTAAAAAATATTAATTATAGTATGTATCATTTTCTCAAGAAAATAGCATTAAACTTTATATTAAATTTTAAGAAAAAGCTTCTTGAGTTTAATACTAAAATGAATACTAGAAAAGAAATTAATGAGTTGGTTTTTAAAATTAATGCTCCAAAATTAAGTAAAGAAGAATCTAAAAAGGCTTACGCTTATTATAAAGCAAAAGGATACAAATTACATACAACAAATTGGCATCGTTATTTTAAGACTATTAATGGAGTATTTAATGTAAAATATATTCCTGATGATATATTTAAAGCAGTTATATGTCCAAAATTTAATCAATCTAAGCAATGGCCAGCTTTAGTTGATAAGAATATTACTTATAAGTTATTTAATGAGTTTAACCAACCAATTAGAGTTATTCAAAACATCAATGGATTTTATTATCATAATGATAAAATAATAAGTAGAGATGCTGCTATTAAAATTGTTAAGCGTCTAAATAAACCAATGATTATTAAACCTACAATAGAGACTGGTCAAGGTAATATGGTTAAGGTTTTTACTCTAAACGACAATAAAACAAGTATTAATAATCTGTCAGTTATTGATTTGCTTAAACTGTATGTTAAGGACTTTATTATTCAAGAGTTAGTGGATCAGAGTCCTATAATGAAACAATTAAATCCTTCCTCACTTAATACATTACGAGTTATGACTTATATCAGACAAGATAAAGTACATGTATTATCAACTGTTGCAAGAATAGGAAATCCTGATTCGGTTACTGATAATTTTTCTGCAGGTGGTATTATTGTTGGTGTTAAAAGTGATGGTAAATTTAAAGAAATAGGATATACTAAATACGGAAAGGTTTACAACCAAACTCATACTGGAGTTGTTTTAAAAGGACTAAGTATTCCTAACTACAATAGAGTTATTGAGATGGCTAAAAATATGCATATTAAAGTTCCATATTTTAAATTCATTTCTTGGGATATAGGTTTAGATAAATCTAATGAACCAATTTTTATTGAGTATAATACTTATAATCAAAGTAGTATAATTCATCAAATCACAAATGGACCTTTATTTGGAGAGTTTACCAATGAAATATTAGCCTTAGCATTAAAGTCTAATTAAGCAGTTTATAATTATTAACCACCTTTCTTCTTTTTCCTGATGATAATGGCGGAATTTCATCCACATAAGTCAAGGTAATTTCGGCATCATCTCCGAAATCAGATTTTATATCGGCAATCAAATCCTTTTCAAAAGGAAAATCATCGTCATGGATGTTTAGTTTAATTTCATAAGATTTTTGACCTTGTTGAATAAACTGATATTGCTGTAATAGCTTATAATACTTGTAAAATTTAGTATAAACAACAAATGAAGAAATAATATTGCCTTTTGTATCATATATCAAGTCCATTTTACGACCTTCAATTTGATCAAATTCCATAACACCATCATCGTCTAATTTATATCTTGCAATATCTCCTGTATCATATCTAATAATTGGCATTGCATAATTAAATAAATCCGTAACTACAATACGTCCAAATTCTCCTGGCGCAACATGGTTATCGCTATCCATAGCTAATATTTCTAAATGATAACTAGCATGATTAACCTTGAAACTTTCTGTTGAACTTAAGGTTTGTTGCGCTATCATTCCAATCTCCTCACTTGAGTATCTAGATAATACAGGAATATCTAAATGCTTATTTAAAGTATTTTTGGTGTAAGCATTCAAATACTCCGAATTTGCTATAATACAATTGATACCTAGATTGTGATCGTTTAAATTATTCCGTTCTAAATACTGTGCAATTAGCTCAAAAGCTGATGCAAAACCCAATAATGTTTTACCTTTTTGATTATCAGTTTTAAGTAAATTCAAAAAAGTTTCAATTCTGTTGTCTGTTAATCTTGAGATATCAAATTGACAAACGTTTTGTAACCAAGATATAAGTTTACCCTTTTTATTATGATCACGCCAAACTTCTAGCTCATAGAGTCTATTTCCAATTTTAAAGTTACAGCTGTTGTAATAATACATAACATCAGCATGATTTCTATGTCGTTTCTGTGCATTCTGAAATAAGAAAAATGGAACACCAGTAGATCCACTAGTAGATACTTTATAATTGTTTTTACCTCTATGAATTGAGGATTCAAACTGTTCAAAATTCTGTTGGATTACAGTTTTTCTGATTACAGGAAAATCTTCAATTTTGGTTTTTCCTGTATATGGCTTGTAAAATGCAGTTGTTTCTGTGGCATGTTTAAGTAAACTACCAATATGTTTTGATGTTATAGCTTCAGCATTTTTTGAGTTAGGTGCTTTTAAAATTGAAGTTACCTCTGTGTAATGTTTTTTAACATGACCTCCTTTTAGAGTATCAAGTAACCAAAAACTGAAGTGTCTTAAACTATTTAAAAACATTGATTTGGAGTGTTTATTTTAAAAAATCTTGCATATTAGATTTAAGACTACTAAAGTATAACACAGATAGTAATTACTAGTATTTTATGGTTAAAAAGCCATTAATATCTGCATGAGTCATTATTGTTATGCATGCATAATAAATTTAAGTATATTTGCTTAAAAACTAACACAATGCAAACCAAACTTACCAAACTTTTAAATATAAAATACCCAATCATTCAAGCACCAATGTTCTTAGTATCTAATGTTGTTATGGTTACTGAGGCTATGAAAGGCGGTATAGCTGGCTGTATACCAGCGCTTAATTATAGAACTTTAGAAGAATTAAGAACAGCTATCAAAGACCTAAAAAATAATAAGGTAGAAGGTGGATCGTTTGGTTTTAATTTAATAGTAAATAAGTCTAACATAAAATACAAAGGTCAACTTGAAGTATTATGCGAAGAAGGCTGTGATTTTATTATTACATCATTAGGAAGCCCAGAGGAAACTATTAATCAAGCCCATAAAGCAGGTATAAAAGTATTTTGTGATGTAACTGATTTGAAGTTTGCAAAAAAAGTTGAGAGTTTAGGTGCAGATGCCATCATTGCAGTTAATAATGAAGCAGGAGGTCATAGAGGAAGCCTATCACCTGAAGCATTAATAAAACTTTTAAAAGACAATTGCTCTATTCCTGTTATATCAGCAGGAGGAGTTGGTTGTAAGGCAGATATCGATGATATGTTAAGCTATGGAGCAGAAGGAGTCTCTGTTGGAAGCCCTTTTATAGCTTCATTAGAAGCTGGTGTGACTAATGAATACAAGCAAGCTTGTGTAGATTATGGTGCAGATGATATAGTAATGACTGAACGTATTTCAGGTACACCTTGTACTGTAATTAACACACCTTATGTTCAAAAAATAGGAACTAAATCTACTTGGATTGAAAATCTTCTTAATAAAAATCGTAAGCTTAAAAAATGGGTTAAAATGATTCGGTTTTCTATAGGTATGAAAGCGACTGAAAAGGCAGCTAAAAAAGCAACCTATAAAACAGTTTGGGTTGCAGGTCCAAGTATTGAGCATACAAAAGCAATTCTTCCAGTTAAAGATATTATTACTGCTTTGGTAGGCTAAATTTATTAGGCTTTGCTATTATAAATAATTCCTATTACAAAATAAGTTTAAAATATATACAGCCTATTACAGCTAGCTTCTATTTTTCTTAATTTTATGTTTTCAACATAAATTCAAACAACAACTTTAAAATGGAACATAATATGAATGGTGATATCAGTAAATGTCCTTTCCACAGTACTCAAAAAAGATCAGCAGGTGGAGGAACGTCGAATAGAGACTGGTGGCCAAATGAATTAAAACTTAATATTTTACGCCAAAATGCTTCAAAGAACAATCCTATGGGAGAGCACTTTGATTATGCAAAAGCATTCAAAAGTGTGGATTACACTGCTCTTAAACAAGATGTCATAGACTTAATGACAGACAGTCAAGATTGGTGGCCAGCAGATTATGGACATTATGGAGGATTTATGATTCGTATGGCTTGGCATAGTGCAGGGACGTACAGAGTAGGTGATGGTAGAGGTGGAGCAGGTTCTGGTACACATCGTTTTGCACCATTGAATAGCTGGCCAGATAATGGCAACTTAGACAAGGCACGTTTACTATTATGGCCAGTAAAAAAGAAATATGGCAACAAAATTTCTTGGGCAGATTTAATGATCCTTGCAGGAAATTGCGCATTGGAATCAATGGGATTCAAAACGTTTGGTTTTGCAGGAGGAAGAGAAGATGTTTGGGAACCAGAACAAGATATATATTGGGGAAGTGAAACAGGTTGGTTAGATAATGATGATCGTTATGATACAAGTGATGGCGATTTAGAAGGGCATTTAGGTGCAGTACATATGGGCTTAATCTACGTAAATCCTGAAGGGCCAAATGGACAACCAGATCCTTTAAAATCTGCGCATGATATTAGAATCACATTCGGTCGTATGGCTATGAATGATGAAGAAACAGTAGCTTTAGTTGCTGGTGGTCATACGTTTGGTAAAGCACATGGTGCGGCAGATCCAGATCAATATGTAGGTGTTGAGCCTCATGGTGCTTCTATTGAGGAAATGAGTACAGGTTGGAAAAATACATTCCAGACTGGTGTATTAGATGATACAATTACAAGTGGATTAGAAGGTGCATGGACACCGAACCCCATTCAATGGGATCATGATTACTTTGATGTCCTCTTAAATTATAATTGGGAATTAACTAAAAGTCCTGCTGGTGCACACCAATGGACTCCAACAAATCCAGATGCTAAAAAAGCACCAAAAGCTGGAGGTAATGGAGAACAAGCCTTAATGATGTCTACTGCAGATATGGCATTAAAGATGGATCCTGGTTTTAGAGAAATCTCTGAGCGTTTCCATAAAGATCATGCTGCTTTTGAAGATGCATTTGCAAGAGCATGGTTTAAGTTAACGCATAGAGATATGGGACCAATTGATCGTTATTTAGGTCCTGAAGTTCCAAGTGAAACATTAATTTGGCAAGATCCAATACCTAAAGTAAATTATTCGTTAAATGACTCCGATATTGTATCTCTAAAGAAAATGATACTAGCTTCTGGATTATCCATTTCAGAATTAGTTAAAACGGCTTGGGCATCTGCATCTACATTTAGAGGTTCAGATAAACGAGGAGGTGCTAATGGAGCTCGCATTCGTTTGGAACCTCAACGCAGTTGGGAAGTTAATAACCCAGTAGAATTAAATAAAGTACTTAATGTTCTTGAAGGTATCCAAAATGAATTTAGTGGAACTATCTCTATGGCAGATTTAATTGTTTTAGCTGGAACAGCTGCTATTGAAGAAGCTGCTCGTAATGCAGGACATACTATCAATGTGCCTTTTACTCAAGGAAGAGGCGATGCTTCACAAGAGCAAACCGATTTAGAATCGTTTAGTCATTTAGAACCTTTAGCAGATGGATTTAGAAATTACATGAATTCTAAATTAGAAGTTGCTGGCGAAGACCTATTGATTGATCGTGCAAATTTATTGACGCTTTCAATACCAGAAATGACAGCTTTAGTTGGCGGACTTCGCGTACTTGGTGCAAATTATGATGGATCTGACTATGGAGTTTTTACATCTAATGTTGGTAGTTTAACCAATGATTTCTTTACCAATATCTTAGAATTTACATATACTTGGAGTGCTACTTCTGAAGACGAAACTATTTTTGAAGGACGTGACAGAAGAACAGGTGCTATTAAATTTAAAGGAACCAGAGCCGATTTAATTTTTGGCTCTAATACAGAGCTAAGAGCAGTATGCGAAGTTTATGGCGCTAATGATGGTGAAGCTCGTTTTGTAAATGACTTTGTTGCAGCTTGGACTAAAGTGATGAATTTAGATCGCTTTGATTTAAATCAATAATATTTGGTTAATAGCAAACCAACACTTAAAAGGAATGTGTAATTTAATACACATTCCTTTTTTAATTTTGTCAGGTCGAGCGCAGTCGAGACCTTTTAGAAATAAAAATTAAAACCTCTCGACTGCGCTCGAGGAGACCAAAAATTATGAATGCACAAGAGTTATTTTTTAGTACAATACAATCTGGAACTATTGAAAATATAAAACTTCAACTTCAAAATAATCCACATTTGGTTAATAGTGAGGATGCTCGAGGATTTACACCATTGATTTTTGCTACATATTTTGATAAGCAAGATGTTGCCAAATTGCTAATAGAGCATAAGGCTAATATAGATGGTACAGATGCATCAGGTAATACTGCATTACTAGGAGTTTCTTTTAAAGGTAATTTAAAGCTAGTACAATTGTTAATTGATAATGGTGCAAATATTAACATTCAAAATAATAATGGTACTACACCTTTAATTTTTGCAACACAGTATAATCAAGAAGCTGTTGTTTCAAAACTTATTGAATATAATGCTGATAAAAACATAAAAGATAAAGACAATAAATCTGCATTAGATTATGCTAAAGAAAAAGGACTAATAAAGATTACAGAATTATTAGGTGATTAAACGGTTTTACCAGAAAGTTGTCTTATTTTAATTTTAAATGCGGCAAATAACAAGGTCGTAAAAGGACTTAGCCAATTGAATATAGCATACATAAAATATTCGCCTACGCCTACACCAAGAACTCCAGATTGATAAGCACCACAAGTATTCCAAGGGATTAATACGCTAGTTACTGTACCAGAATCTTCTAAAGTTCTACTTAAGTTTTCAGGAGCTAAACCTTTATCTTCATAGGCTTGTTTAAACATTTTACCAGGAATAACAATGGCCAAGTATTGATCAGAAGCTATAGCATTTAAGCCTAAACAACTAGCAACAGTTGCGGCGAAAAGACCAAAAATAGAGGTAGCTACAGATAAAAGTGCTTTTGTAATCCTTGATAAGGCTCCAATAGCATCCATAATACCACCAAAAACCATAGCACAAAGAATGAGGTAAATAGTCCAAAGCATACCTTTCATGCCACCAGCTGAAAATAAATCGTTAAGTTTTTCATTATCAGTTTCAATAGCAGTGTCTGTAAAAACCGAATATACAATAGCTCCAGTTTTAGAGTCTGCTAATCCATCTAAGATATCTGGTTGAAAAATAAAAGCAAAAACTGCTGCCAAAATAACACCACTAGCTAAAGCTATAAGCGGTTTAGTTTTCATTAAAATTAGAGCAATCACTGCTGCTGGAACCAAAAATAACCATGGCGAAATATTAAACGTAGTATTAATGGTCTCTAATAAATAACTCACATCTGTACTTCCGGTTGTTTCTATTGTAGAACTCATAATAGCAAAAGCTATTAAAGCAATTATTATCGTCGGAACAGTGGTAATAGTCATGTATCTTATATGAGTAAACAAATCGGTTCCTGCCATTGCAGGAGCTAGATTAGTCGTATCACTTAAAGGCGACATTTTATCACCAAAATAGGCGCCAGAGATTACTGCACCAGCAATCATTCCTGGATGAATACCTAATGCTGTACCTATACCAACTAGAGCAATACCAACGGTAGCTGAGGTTGTCCAAGAGCTACCTGTAGCTATAGATATAATAGCCGAAATGACTACAGAAGCTGGTAAAAATATTTCAGGACTTAGTACCTGTAATCCATAATAAACCATGGCAGGAATCACACCACTTACTAACCAAGTACCTGCTAAGGCACCAACTAAAAATAATATCATTATCGGTACAAATACACTTTTTAAATTCTCCCAAATTTCCTCTAGCATAGTAATAGGATGGACTTTGTTCATAAAACCACCAAGCATAGCAACTCCTCCTCCCATAAGTAGTATAAGTTGATTGGTATATGCACCAAGCCACTCTTGATCTTCTACAAAAAAGATATTATATGCTAATAAGCCCATTAAAATAATAACAGGAACAAGTGCTTCATAGATATTAAGCTCCTTATTGTCAACTATATTTTGTTTATCAGCTTTAAATTCGGTAATGATATCCTTGTCGTCGTCTTGCATCTTAGTTAGTTTAGTTTTGTAATGTTACGATTTTGTGATACGATTTGCAAATTGAAAAATTTGTTGATGTATTGCGTTGTTGATTTATTGAATCGTTTTTCTTTTGGAATTTAGGTTTTGTGATTTGAGATTTTTATTGGCTATTTTAGCCAAGTAGTATATGGATTCACTAACTCAAATCGTTTTAGGTGCTGCTTGTGGCGAAGCTTTACTTGGTAAGAAAATAGGAAACAAAGCCTTGTTGTTTGGTGCTATTGGCGGAACAATACCAGATTTAGATGTTTTTACTTCACGTATCTTCTACAGTAATGAAATTGATATTATGGCTGCTCACAGAGGTTTTAGTCATTCTATTGTGTTTTCAATACTTGGCGCTTATTTGTTTGGTTGGTTAGTACATAAACTTTATGATAAAAGTAGTAAGCGTCGTTGGACAACATCTAGGAACGATTGGATTAAGTTATTCTTTTGGTCCTTATTTACGCATATTATTTTAGATGCCTTTACACCTTATGGTACACAATGGTTTTTACCATTTTCAGAGTATAGAGTAGCATTTAACAATATTTCTGTAGCAGATCCTCTTTACACAGTTCCATTTCTACTTTGTATGATTGTACTAATGTTCTTTAACAGAACATCTACTAGACGTCAAATGTGGTTAAAATTTGCATTAGGTATCAGTTCGTTTTATATGTTGCTTACTATTGGAAATAAGTTTTATATAGACTCTGTGTTTAAATCGTCTTTAAAATCAGATGCGATTGTCTATGAGCGTTTTAGTGCTCAACCCACTATACTAAATAACATATTATGGTATGGTATTGCAGAAACAAAAAGTGATTATAGAGTAGCATTCTACTCATTGTTAGATAAAGAACCTAAGTTTAGTAATTGGCAAATTTTACCAAAGAATCATGAAGTGTTGCCAAAAACAGTTGCAGAAATTAAAACCTTAGACTGGTTTAGTAATGGTTATTATAATTTATTTGAATTAGATAGTGGTAGAGTTCGGTTTAATGATTTAAGATATCCATTACTTAATGCAGACGATCCAAGTTCTTCAGTATTTAGTTTAAAATTATATAAGAAAAAAGAGCGTTGGGATATATTGCCTTTTGAACCTACTCCTCCTAAAGAGGATGATTTAAAACTATTTATAAATAGGATTAAAGGAATAAAATAATATGAAGACAGCACAATACAGACTAACAGAGTTATTTATCCTTTTTGTTTTAGTACCAATTAGTTTGGTAATTGATATTTCTATACTAGTTCAAATAGGAATTTCAATACTAGCATTTCTTTATGTTATGTTTATTTTAATAGGTGTTGAGACTGTTAAAATTCATATAAAGAAAAATATAGATTGGAAACGATTTTGGAAATATACATTTATCAAGTTTCTAGTCATAGCTATAATTACTTATATATATGTTTTAATTGCAAAACCAGAGCACTTATTTAAACCAGTTAAAGATGACTATCGTGTTTGGTTATTGTTTTTATGTATATATACATTTATGTCAGTTTATATTCAAGAACTCATCTATAGAACCTTTTTTTTTAAGCGATATAAGCATTTATTTAAAAGCGAAAACTTATTTATTCTTGTAAACGCAGCACTATTTTCTTTAGCGCATATTTTCTTTAAAAATGCTATAGTTATGGTTATTACATTTGTAGGCGGACTTCTATTTGCATTAACCTTTAAAAATACAAAGTCAACACTATTAGTTTTTATTGAACATGCACTTTATGGTTGTTGGTTATATACAGTTGGAATGGGAGATATGCTTGGTTTTCCATCATAATTTTTAATTGAGGCAACTATTTGCAATTATTTTACGTCTTTAATAGAAAGAGGCTATTTCAAATCACAACTATTATATTTAAAAATGAAGAAACTGTTAATCCTATTAACCTTATCCATTGTAGTGCTTTCTTGTGGTAGTATTGAACATTATAATGAGGCAGTTACCAAAATGCATCCTGTTGAAGATTTGCATGAAGATATAGACAAAGTATACAAACAATTAAAGCGATTACATCCTCGATTATATCAGTTTACACCAAAAGAAACATTAGACTATAAATTTGATAGCTTAAAATCTGCAATTAATAGACCCATGACAAGTCGTACATTTCATAAGGAATTAGCAAAAGTCACCAAGTTTGTTGGACAAGGTCACATGTCAGTATCTATACCTAACACTAAGTTTACTAGGAAAGAACAAAAAGAGCGCCTTAAATTAAAATTCGATGTTAATAATCTAAACTTTGAATATGTTGAAGATAAGATTATTATAAGAAGTGCGAGAGGAAACGATTCTCTTTTAGTAAATGCCGAAGTGTTAGAAGTCAATGGAGAAAATGCTTTAGGATTGCTAAAAAAATATAAGACAACTGTAGCTTCAGATGGTTATAATACAACGTTTCATGATAGAGTAGTAGGCTACAGATTTTTAGGATATTACCAACAAGATAATGGTCGTTTCGATAGTATTACATTTAAGTTACGAAATCCAGATTCAACATTTTATAAAACGTATAAACGTGTCTCTAAAGTAAAGAAAAGAATAGCTAGTGATTCTATTAAAGCTGATTCTGTGGCTAAAATTAAATTTAAGGACACACTAACCAGAGCAGAACGAAAAGCCAAAAAGAAAGCCAGAAAATTAAAGTCTAAAGAAAGATTTAAAAAATATAAAAAGTATGGCTATAATTATGTTACTAAGCAATACAATAGAAACCTATCGTTTATTGGTAAGGATAGTACAGTTGCCTTATTAAAAATAACGAGTTTTACCAGAGGCTCTAAGTACAAAGATTTTTACGAAGAAACTTTTGCTACATTAGACTCACTAGGAACAAAAGACTTAGTCATTGATCTTAGAAATAATTTTGGTGGTCGATTAAATGAGATTTTAGCCCTGTATTCCTATTTAACAGATAAAAATTTCACGCTTATAAACAAAAGTGAAACAAATAGTCGTATTCCAATATTAAAAACCGCTATGAGTAATACTACTACTTTTGGCAGAAAATTATTCGTAGGTGTCTTGTCTCCAATTATACTTACATATGATTTATTGAGAACAAGTAAAAAAGATGGTCAATTGTATTACAGGTATAAAGCTGCAAAAGAAACAGAACCTAATCCATTAAACTTTAAAGGCAATATATATGTGCTAATAAACGGAAATTCGTTTTCTGCTTCTTCAATTATTTCAACACAACTAAAAGGAGATAAACGCGCAATGTTTATAGGAGAAGAAACTGGAGGAGCATACAATGGAACTGTAGCTGGTTATTATAAGATTTATGAATTGCCAAATACTAAACTTCGTGCCAGGATTGGTTTAATGCATATCGATTCAAAACATAAAATAGCACCAGATGGTTATGGAGTAAAGCCAGATGTGGAGATTACACCTACCTACCAAGACAGACTCAATAATAAAGATCCAGAATTAGAATGGGTTTTAAATGCTATAGAAAAGAAAAATTAATTTTATTTCGTAATAATAATGCGTTTCAAAAATTCGTAAATATTTATTGTAAGTTGTACTTTTGTATTTCGTTTTAAACATACGATAAAAATCACACTATGAACACATACGACGTTGCAGTTATCGGATCTGGTCCAGGAGGTTATGTAGCAGCTATTCGCTGTGCACAATTAGGCATGAAAACAGCGATAATAGAGAAATACTCTACACTAGGTGGAACTTGCCTTAATGTTGGTTGTATTCCGAGTAAAGCACTTTTAGATTCTTCACATCATTATGAAGACGCTATAAAGCACTTTAGCGACCATGGTATAGATATACCAGGAGAAGTAAAAGTGAATCTAGAAAAAATGATTGCACGTAAGCAAGCTGTTGTAGACCAAACTACAGGAGGAATTGATTTCTTAATGAAGAAAAATAATATCGATGTATACCAAGGTTTAGGTAGTTTTAAAGATGCAACTCATATTACTATTAAAGGTGATGAATCTACAGAGATAGAAGCAAAACATTCCATTATTGCAACAGGAAGTAAGCCTTCTAACCTGCCTTTTATAACGTTAGATAAAGAACGTGTTATTACTTCTACAGAAGCCTTAAAATTAAAGGAGATTCCAAAGCATATGATAGTTATTGGAGGAGGCGTAATAGGATTAGAGCTAGGACAGGTCTACAGACGCTTAGGAGCAGAAGTCACAGTTGTTGAGTACATGGATCGTATTATTGCTGGTATGGATGCAGGCTTATCTAAAGAGCTAAATAAAGTTTTTAAGAAGGCTAAGTTTAAGATGAACACCTCTCATAAAGTTAAATCAGTAGAGCGTATTGGAGATGAAGTTGTGGTTAAAGCAGATAATAAAAAAGGTGAAGAAGTAGAATTTAGAGGTGACTATTGTTTAGTCTCAGTAGGTCGTAGACCATATACAGATGGCCTCAATGCAGGAGCAGCAGGTGTAAACATAAATGATAGAGGACAAGTAGAAGTCAATGATCATTTACAGACAAGTGCATCTAATATCTATGCTATTGGTGATGTTATAAAAGGTGCAATGTTAGCGCACAAAGCAGAAGAAGAAGGTGTTTTTGTTGCAGAAACTATTGCTGGGCAAAAACCACACATAGATTATAACTTAATACCAGGAGTGGTTTACACGTGGCCAGAAGTGGCAGCAGTTGGTAAAACAGAAGAAGAATTAAAAGAAGCAGGAGTCGCGTACAAAACAGGACAATTTCCTATGCGTGCCTTAGGACGTAGTCGTGCGAGTATGGATTTAGATGGTTTTGTAAAAATCCTAGCAGATGCAAATACAGACGAAATTTTAGGTGTTCATATGATTGGAGCTCGAGCGGCAGATTTAATTGCCGAGGCAGTTGTAGCTATGGAATACAGAGCAAGTGCTGAAGATATTTCGCGTATGTCGCATGCACACCCAACATTTGCAGAAGCTGTCAAAGAAGCAGCATTAGCAGCTACAGAAGATAGAGCATTACATATATAAATATATTATTATACACCTTCATACTGAGTTTATCGAAGTGTTGTTTTAAAATCTTAAAAGCGAGCCCAAAAGGTTCGCTTTTTTTATAAAAGATTATCTGTAACATATTACTATCTTTAAACACAAATAGTTAGCCAACCTCATCTACAAGCCATCAACCTAATTTACGTTCTAACAAATAAAATGAATGATTAGAATTTTTCGTAAACTAAGGCACCGACTTTTGTTTAAAAATAAATTTTCAAGGTACATATTATATGCATTTGGAGAGATAGCTCTTGTTGTTATTGGAATTTTAGTTGCTATCCAAATTAATAATTGGAATAGAGATAACACCTTGTATAGCCAAGAGCTAGAAGCATATGATTTAATTATAAAGGATTTAAAAAGAGACTCGATATTATTTCAGAGATATAATAAGGGTTACAGTGCCTATTTAGACACTTTTTTTAAATTAAATGCAGTTAAAAAAAACAATAGTTCACTAGATAGTATTTTTACTGATCACATTTGTAGTAATGCCGAATTTAATCCTTCAGTTCAAAAAAATAATTTACCAATCATTGAAAAACTTAGAAATCAAGACGTTAGAGATAGGATAAATAACTATTTTAGGAGACTAAACCTTGTACATCAGGCCTCAGGTGAATATAATAAACTTATTAATGAAACAAGTAGGCCTTTTTTTATAGAAGAGCATAATATTTTTAATAATAGTGCTGTATTTGAAAATGATGACAAAAGATTCCCTCCTCTCAAGGGTGTTTCAGTTATAGATACAATTCAATTACGCAAATCTTTTAGTAATAAGTACTTTACTCCAATAATCTCTGAGCTTAGAATGTCTATGGGATTTTACCTTACCGCTTTAGAACTTTCGATAAAAGATAATTCAGAATTAATACAAATGCTTAATAATGAATTAAAATAGATTGTAGTAATGATTAAATTCTTTAGACATATACGTCGTTCACTAATCCAAGAAAATAAAGTGGGTAAATACTTCAAATACGCCATAGGCGAGATTATCCTTGTGGTGATTGGGATTCTCATTGCCTTACAGATTAACAATTGGAATGAGAATAAAAGAGATAGAAACTTTGAGTTAAAAATGTTAACTGAGGTGAAAATAGCTTTAGAAAACGACTTAAATCATTATAAGAGAATGATTAAAAGAGTTACTTCTGCTGATAGTAGCGTTGCAAAAGTTATAGAACATATACATTATAAACATTCTTTTCATGATAGCTTATATCCTCTTATAAGTAAATTAAATACAGGAATTCAATGGCAACAAAATTATGGCCCTTATGAAGGTATAAAATCTTCAGGAATTAATAAAATATCAAATGATAGTTTAAGAAAGTCTTTGGTACAATTTTATGATTTTGAATACCCAAGAAATTTAGAATTAATAAAATGGTCAGATAAAAATTATGATACTGATTTAAATAAATTAAGAACTTTTAGAGGCAACCCTTTTACAACGTTAAACAAAGATGGAACAATATATATTCGTAGAAAATATCAAAAAGATATTTTTAGCAATCCAGATTTTCTTTTACTTATTCGTGATTTTAAAAGAAGAACGAGTAGTACTTTAAATATTCTAAAAAGTATTATTCCACACATAGAAAAACTTCACAGTCAAATAAATACAGAATTAAAAAATGCTGAACTCTTATAATTAGGGCTATAATCAACTTCTTTATTTTGCCAATTGTCCTCTGTGTGGTTTTAAAGCATCTCTATAAACTGGCATATCTACTTCGTCTACCGTTATATATGCAATGCTATAAAGCTCGCTAATTGTTTCATTATTAATATTGTGAAATGGTAAGTTTTCTCGTTGTGCAAATTCTTTTAAGTGAATACAATGATGTTCAGCAGTTTTACTAGCTACAGGACCTCTAAAATCCCAAATAAGTTTAAGTTTTCTATCCATCACTTTTTTTTACAAAAATAGGATATCGTTATACTCCAATCAAAAGTTTAATTGTATTTTAATGTAATATTATGTGACCTAATTGTCACATAAGTGTCTTAAGCTTTATATAACCCACAACAACACTAATTTGAATAGTCAAAGTACAGTAAAAGACATTTCAGATGAAGACCTAATTAGTGCAATTGTAAAGACCAATAACACCTTGTTATTTGAAATACTTTACGATCGTTACGCTGGTATGGTTTTTAATAAATGTCTAGGTTTTGCTAAAGATTATGAGGAAGCTCAAGATCTCACACAAGATGTATTTTTAAAATTATTTGTTAAACTAGCCAGTTTTAAAGGCAAATCTAAATTTTCTACTTGGTTGTATGCCTTTACATATAACCATTGTGTTAATTATGTAACAAGAAATAAAGAAAAGAAAATACAGAAGAAAACCATTGAAGCTAAGGATATTGAAAATTTATCTGAAAAAGAAGCAGATCATAGTATCCATCAACTAAAAGTTGAAAAACTAAAAAAAGTATTGAACCTAATCTCTCCAAATGAAAAAATGATTTTACTCTTAAAATATCAGGATAATCTTTCAATTAGAGAAATTTCTGAAGCTTTAGATTTAGGAGAAAGTGCAGTAAAAATGCGTCTTAAACGCGCTAAAGAGAAACTAATAACGGTATACCAAAAACACTATGAAAATGGATAATCCTTTTGAGCACATAGATAAGCCGCTTAAGCCAGTTCCAGAGGAACTGAAGGCCAAGGTTATGAGTGATGTTGCCACTGCAAAACTTCTAATGGAGTTGGCAAGTCTTTTCTCTGTAGATGTAGTAAAAATTATAGAGACAACAATTAGTAAACGAAAAAAATAATTAGCTAAATATTATGGACACAGTAAACAGTTTTAAAAACATGATTACCCAATCATTAAATGGGATTGGAAGCGAGTTTGGTGGTTTTATACCCAATTTACTTGCAGCTATAGTTATTCTTATCATAGGATGGTTAGTTACTAAAATAGTAGTAAAACTTATTCGTAAAGCACTAACTCTTGCTAAAGCCGATAAAATAGATGATAAAATTAATGAGATAGAGTTAGTAGAGGGTAAAAAGCTCAACTTCAATGTTATAAATATTATCACCAAATTTGTAAAGTGGTTATTCTACATTATTATTATCATCGTAGTATCTGACGTTTTAGGTCTAAAAATAATTTCTGAAGAGATATCTAACATATTACATTATTTACCTAAGTTATTTACTGCATTAGTCATTTTTACTTTAGGACTTTTATTGGCAAATGCTATTAAAAATGGTATTAGGTCCTTTTTTGAATCTATGGAACTTTCTGGCGCAAAGATTATTAGCCAGATTGTGTTTATGCTCTTATTGATATTCATCTCAATTACAGCATTAAATCAAGCTGGTGTTAATACAGAAATTATCACTAGTAATCTTACCATGATTATGGCAGCTTTTCTTTTAGCTTTTGCTTTAGCTTTTGGATTTGGTGCACAAAAAGTAGTTGGTGATTTATTGAGGACTTTCTATGCCAGAAAGACTTATGAAATAGGGCAAAAACTAGAATTTAATGGTATTACAGGCGAAGTAGAAGCAATAGATAATATTTCAATAGTACTTAAAACAGCTGATGGTAAACTTGTGGTACCTATTAAGGACTTGGTAGAGAATCAGGTTAGAGTTAAGGAGTAATTAAATTTAGGGTTATAGATTTATGATGATTTGGAGAATTCCAAATGCCACTTTTTTTAACCATTCTTTACTATACCTTCCCAGAAATGGGAAGGTTTTTTTGTTTAGTACTATAACGTATCCTTACTTTCTTTTATTACGTTTATTATAGTTCTTGTCACCTCGAGTCCTAGGTTTTTTATATTTTTTTGCCACTTCACGTCTGTAAGATCCACCCTGATTACTCTTTTTATTCTTGTCTTTCTTTTCATGAAATGCAGGTCCTGGAGCATCTTCATCTTTACGCTTTAGTGGATTATAGCGTTCTTTTAATTGTGGTCGTTCTTCTTCGATAAGTTCATTTGAGATTAAAACACTATCTGGAATCTGCAGAAGCGATATTTTCATTTGCATTAAATGTTCAATAGCTTCTAATGGCTCTTGTTCCATTTCTGTAGAGAACACAATAGCATGTCCTTCTTTCTCTGCACGACCTGTTCTACCAATACGATGCATATAGTTTTCAGGATACAGTGGTGTGTCAAAATTTATAACATGAGTAATGTTATCTATATCTAAGCCTCTTGCCATAACGTCTGTAGCAATAAGAATACGATGTTCACCACTTTCAAATTGTTCTATACTTCGCAGCCTATAGTTTTGAGTTTTATTAGAATGAATAACACAACTTTCACCATAGAAACGTTCTTCTAATTCATCAAATAAGCGATCTGCCATGCGTTTATAAGCTACAAAAATGAGTACTTTTGAATAGGTTTCTTTATCCTTAAGTAAGTTCTCTAATAAATTTACTTTGGTGTAAAAATTAGGTATAGAGTAGCGTTCCTGTGATATATTTTCTAATGGTGTTCCAGAAACAGCAATAGAAACCTTAGTTGGATTGATAAAGAAATCTGTAATCAAAGCATCAACATCATCAGTCATTGTTGCCGAAAACATGATGTTTTGACGCCTTTGAGGTAGAATATCAAAAATATTCATTAGTTGATGTCTAAACCCTAAATCGAGCATAACATCGACTTCATCAATCACTAATTTTTGAATTGATTTTAGTTGCAAAACTCTACTTACCGCTAAATCGTATAAACGTCCAGGAGTGGCCACTAAAATATCTAAACCTTGAGCTACAGTTCGTTTTTGGGTATTAATGTTAGTGCCACCATAAACACCTAACACACGATTATTAATATATTTAGATAATTTTTCAATTTCTTCAACCACTTGCACTACAAGTTCTCGCGTTGGTACTAAAACCAAAACTCTTGGATTATCTTGAGTAGAGTATTTTAGATTTCTTAGTATAGGCAACATATATGCAAATGTTTTTCCTGTACCAGTTTGGGCTATACCTACAACATCTTTACCAGACGCAACTACATTAAAAGATTGGGCTTGTATTGGCGTAGGTGTTGTAAACCCTAAATCATCAATAGCATTGTAGAGAGGTGTGTTTAAATTTAGATCTTGAAAGGTCAAAATTTTAGCTTTTGTGCAAAGCTACTATTAATAATCTATATTAGACTAAATGGCTTTTGTCAATTTCTACACTATATGTAGCACTAAAAGAAGAACTATCTGCTAAGGAAATAATACCTTCTTTTTCAATTATGTGTTGATTTGTGTTTTCTAAATCTGCAATACCAATCCAAGGCTCTATACAAACATAAGGTGCTTTTGGTTTTGCCCATATTCCTAAATAAGGAAAATCTTTGAACATAACTGACAAAATATCGCCATTAGTTTTGTGTGTTAATGTGACTTTTCTTGATGATAGATCTTTAAAAATAAGCGCATCATTATCGAATAAATTGGGTCGTAACTGTATAATATTACCATCCTTAATAACACGTTTAGTTTTTTCAGTGATTAGACCATTTTTCATGTTTAATAGATACGATTTGCTATTTTCATGATTTTCGAATTTGAGAAAATAATCTGTATAATTTTCGTTTTCATACAATGGGCAATTAAAAGCTGGATGACCACCAAGTGAAAAAAAGATTGATTTTGTATCTGTATTGTTTACGATATGATGAACTCGTAATACATTATTAATCAGTTCATAAGTTATTAAAAACTCAAATTCAAATGGATATATAGCTTTTAATGATATGTTAGAATCTATCTTAAACGTGATTTTTGTTTCAGATTGTGAGACCACTTTAAAATCATTATTGTGTCTCACAAACCCATGTTTTGGCATGTTGTATTTTTTATCATCGAAAAAGTAAGTGTCATCTTTCATAGCACCTATAATTGGAAACAAATTGGGTGCATGACTTCCCCAAATATTAGGATTTGCTTGCCATAAAAATTCAACACAAGACTTTACTCCAATAATATTGCAAAGTTCGGCACCTTTGTGCTTTATGTTTATTTTAAGTTGGTCATTTTTTAGGCTATACATTGCTTTTATTTTATCGAAATATACAATTCTTACGCAATTAAAAAGTATTCTAATTATTTTTGCAATATTATTACAAGCTATTGAGAACAACATTAAAACATTCGCTTAAAAACTCTGAAATTTTTAAGACCCAATTATTGCATTGGGCTCAGCAATTTGATGATATTGTCTGGTTAGATTCTAATAATTATCCACAAAATTTACCTGTGTTGAATGGTGTCGAAATATCAAACTTTGATGCTATATTGGCTGTAGAAGCCTTTACTGGGATTACTACAGATTATTATAATGCTTTTGAAAATTTAAAGGAATACCAAACCATAACTAAGGATTGGATTTTCGGATATTTATCTTACGATCTAAAAAATGATGTTGAAAATCTGCACTCAAAAAACTTTGATGGCTTAAAATTACCAGAGCTTTATTTTTTTCAACCAAAAAAACTATTTCTACTCAAAGATAATAATGTTGAACTACATTATTTAAACTGTGTGGATGATACATTGGATTCTGATTTTAAAGATATTAGCTTAAATAAAGCAATAACATTTAAAGTTAGTGAACCCGTTAAAATAAAATTACGCACACATAAAGAAGCCTATTTCAAAAAACTAGATAAGGTCTTAGACCATATTCAAAGAGGAGATATCTATGAAGCTAATTTTTGTCAAGAATTTTATGCTGAAAATAAAGTTATTAACCCTCTGACTATTTACAATAAACTCAATAAAATTTCTAAACCTCCTTTTGCCACTTTCTTAAAACAAGGAAAAAACTATTTAATGTCAGCTTCTCCAGAGCGTTATTTGAAAAAAAGTGGGCATAGTATTGTATCGCAACCTATTAAGGGAACTGCTAAGCGCTCATTGGATTCTAATTATGATCTTATTTTAAAAAATAACTTAGTTAAGAATAAAAAGGAGCGTAGTGAAAATATAATGATTGTTGATTTGGTTAGAAATGATCTATCATTAACAGCAAAAAAAGGAAGCGTTACGGTTAAAGAGCTATGTAAGGTGTATACATTCCCTCAAGTTCATCAAATGATTTCAACCATAACTTCTGAAATTGATATAACAACTCATCCAGTAGATGTTATAAAGACTACGTTTCCTATGGGAAGTATGACAGGAGCTCCTAAAATTTCTGCAATGAAAATTATTGAAGACTTAGAAGATACTAAGCGTGGCCTATATTCTGGAGCAGTAGGTTATTTTACGCCTGAAGGAGATTTTGATTTTAATGTTGTGATAAGAAGTATTATTTATAATGCTAGTAAAAAGTATGTGTCATATTCTGTAGGTAGTGCTATAACTGCTAAAAGTGATCCTTTAAAAGAATATGAAGAATGCTTAATTAAAGCAAAAGCAATGCGAGAAGTTCTTGAAAACTAGTTTTCAGGCGCTGTTTTAAGTACACAGTTGTTATATTCGTAAATCGTTAATGTTAGAGGATTTTCAGATACATATTGACCAAAATTATGCTTTCCTATATGATAGTAAAATTGTTGTTGCTATTTCTGGTGGTATAGATAGTGTGGTATTAGCATATTTATGCAAAAGCCTTAGCCTCAATTTTTCTTTAGCACACTGCAATTTTAATCTTAGAGGTGAAGAAAGTGATGCAGATGAAAATTTTGTTTTAGATTTAGGTGAGGTCTTAGATGTAGAAGTTTTTATTCAGAATTTTGATACTGAAGCTTACGCTAAAGCACAAAAACGCTCTATTCAAATGGCAGCACGAGAATTGCGTTACGATTGGTTTAAAGAGTTAGCTGAGCAATTACATTTTGATTATATCCTTACAGCACATCATGCTGATGATAATCTCGAAACATTTTTAATCAACTTTACACGTGGCACTGGCTTAAATGGCATAACAGGTATTCCTGAAATTAATGATAATATTGTTAGACCATTATTGCAATTTTCAAGAGAACAGATTGAAGACTATGCTAAAGGTAATAATATTAAATGGAGAGAAGACAGTAGTAACTCATCTCGAAAATACTTAAGAAATAAATTACGACATGAAGTAGTGCCAATTCTTAAGGAGATTAATCCACAATTATTAGATAGTTTTCAGAGTACAATTAATAATCTCAATGATACAGCAGATATCATTGAAGAAAGCCTTAATGCAGTTGCTAAACGCGCCATTGTAAATATTGATGATACAGGAATAACGTATAAAGTTTCAGAATTTAAAAAGGTGAATAATCCAAAAGCTTATTTGTTTGAAATGTTTAAGAATTATGGCTTTACGGAATGGAATGATGTCGTTGATTTATTAGACGCAGAAACAGGTAAACATGTAAAGTCAAACACACATCGATTAATTAAGCATGGTGATGTCTTAATCTTAACGAGCTGTCATTCAGAGCGTAGCGAAGAATCTCTTTTTATTGATAGCAACACTAGAAAAGCCCAAACTTCTCTAGGGCTTTTAATTTTTAATGACTCAGAGGAGTTAAAACAACATTCAGATACTAAGATTTATGTCGATAAAACAAAATTGAAGTTTCCACTTATAGTTAGGCATTGGAAAGAAGGCGATCGCTTTTCACCTTTTGGTATGAAAGGTCAAAAGAAATTGAGTAAGTTTTTTAAAGATGAAAAATATTCACTTATAGATAAGGAAAAACAGCTTGTTCTATGCTCTGATGACAATATTGTTTGGGTTATTGGAAAACGACTAGATAATCGATTTAGAGTAGAGGACAGCACAACAGACATCCTTGAAATTGAACTGAAAAAATGATTGTAAAAGGAAAATAAAAATTGAACTGTCATTCCGCACTTGATGCGGAATCCACATTGAAATATAAATATTGAAACTAAAAGGAAACATAGTTGACATACTTAACCGAAGAATTTTCAAAGGCGAAATTACTATTGCGAATGCTAAGATTGTATCCATTGAGGAAAAAGATTGTGAAGAGAACCACTATATTCTTCCAGGTTTCATTGATGCACATATTCATATTGAGAGTTCTATGCTTGTACCGTCTGAGTTTGCTAAAATAGCAGTTAAGCATGGCACAATAGCTACAGTTTCAGATCCTCATGAAATTGCTAATGTACTTGGTGTAAAAGGTGTTGAGTTTATGATAGAGAATGGTAAGCAAACACCTTTTAAATTCAATTTTGGAGCACCATCATGTGTCCCAGCTACAGCTTTTGAATCTGCAGGAGCTGTAATAGATTCTGAGACCATAAGAGATTTGATGTCAAATTCAGACATTAAGTATTTAGCAGAAATGATGAATTATCCGGGAGTTATTTATGATGATGTAGAAGTGTTTAAAAAAATACAGTGGGCGAAACATTATAATAAACCTGTTGATGGTCATGCACCAGGATTGCGAGGTGATGATTTAACAAAATATATTTCAGCAGGAATTTCAACAGACCATGAATGTTTTACTTACAACGAAGCTCTAGAAAAGCTTCAAAAAGGTATGAAGGTGATTATTAGAGAGGGAAGTGCAGCCAAAAATTTTGAAGCATTAATTGATTTACTACCAGATTATTTTCAAAATATGATGTTCTGTAGTGATGATAAGCATCCAGACGATTTAATACTTGGGCATATAAATGAACTTTGTGCACGAGCTGTAGCCAAAGGCATTGATATGTTTAAAGTATTGCAAGCAGCTTGTGTAAATCCAGTAAAGCATTACAATTTAGACGTTGGTTTATTGCAAGAAGGTGACGCAGCAGATTTTATTATAGTCGAGGATTTAAAGGATTTTAATGTGCTAAACAATTACATTGATGGCGAGTTGGTTTATGAAAAAGGACAATCATTAATTAGGTCTGTCGATTTTGAAGTTCTAAATAATTTTAATACGTCAAAGAAGACAATTGAGGATTTTAAAATACCATCTAACTCTAAGAAAATAAGAGTAATTGAAGCCCTAGAAGGACAATTAATTACTAATGCTTTAATTGAAAATGCTTTGATAGAAGATGATAATTTGGTTTCTAATGTTGATATGGATATTCTGAAAATGACAGTTGTAAATCGTTACCAAGATCAAAAGCCTGCAATTGCGTTTATCAAAAATTTTGGCTTAAAAGAAGGCGCAATTGCAAGTTCTGTAGGTCATGATTCCCATAATATTATTGCGGTTGGTGTATCTGATGAGATGATAGCTAAAGCTGTAAATCTAATCATAGAGAATAAAGGTGGAATTTGTGCTGTATCTAATACTAACGACAACATTGTTCCTCTACCTGTTGCAGGAATAATGAGTGATAAAGACGGAGAAACTATAGGTAAAGACTATGCAGAACTTGATGCTATTGCTAAACAACTCGGCAGTAAATTACACGCACCATACATGACCTTATCGTTTATGGCTTTGTTAGTCATTCCATCATTAAAGCTAAGTGACAAGGGTTTGTTTGATGGTAACACATTTAAATTTACTAACCTCGAAATTTAATCAATAATGTCACCTCGAGCATTGCAGAGTGCAAAATATATTTTGTAAGAATGCACCTTGCATAGCAACTCGAGAGGTCTTACATGCCAATACTAGAATCTACATATAAACCAAAATTCTATCTGAAGAACGGTAACCTATCTACAGTCTATTCAGGATTAGTTAGGAAAGTTAAAGGTGTTGTACAACAACGTGAGCGTATAGATACAAAAGATGGCGATTTTTTAGATTTAGATTGGAGTTATGCCATTACCAAATCGGATGCAGTAATTATTCTCCTTCATGGTTTAGAAGGCCATGGTCAAAGACCATATTTAACAGGAACAGCAAAATTGTTTAATGGCAACGAGATCGATGCTGTCTGCGTTAATTTTAGAGGATGTAGTGGTGAGGATAATAAATTTTATCATAGCTATCACTCAGGAGCTACGGAAGATTTAGATGATGTTATACAACATTGTATTACTAATAAAGGCTATTCTAAGATTTACATTAAAGGCATTAGTTTAGGAGCTAATATTACATTAAAATATTTAGGAGAAACCAGAGACATTCCAAAAGAAGTAAAAGCCGGAATCGCAATTTCTGTGCCTTGTGATCTTATTGGTTCTTCAAAAGAATTGCATAAACTAAAGAATTTACCATATGCTATCAATTTTAGGCAGCATTTAGTGAAAAAACTAGTTAAAAAATTAGACCACTTCCCAGATCAAATCAATAAAGAAGCAATTAAGAATATTAAAACATTAAGAGATTTTGACGAGATTTATACGTCTAGAGCACATGGTTTTAATGATGCTATAGATTATTACACCAAATGCAGTAGTTTACAATTTCTACCTCATATAAAAGTCCCAGCTTTGATTATAAATGCCTTAAACGATACGTTTTTATCCAATGGCTGTTATCCTGTTAAAGAAGCTAAAGCTAATGAGCACTTATTCTTAGAAATGCCAAAGTATGGAGGTCATGTTGGATTTATAGATAAAAATAATGTGTATTATAATGAGAAACGAGCTTTGGAGTTTGTTAGTAATCATGTTCGATAATTTTCTTATATTTAAGTAAACATCTGTTTATGAATAAGAAGCTACAATTACTCTTATTGCTATTTCCTTTTTTAAGTTTTAGTCAATCTAATTTTAAAACGTTTCAATCTACTCAAAGAGTAACTATGGGAACTTTTATTACAGAACTTAAACAGAGCAATGACTTGTCTGATGAATATGAGTTTGTAGTATTATCTGATAAAACTGATAGAAATGGAATTTCTCATGCCTATACACAACAGTATTACAAAGGCATTCCAATAGAAAATGCGTTTTATAGTTTTCATTCTAAAAATGGATTTATGGTTGCTTGTAATGGATCATTAAAAAATGAAATTTCATCCAATACTATTAATCCAACTATTTCACCAAATTTTGCATTAAATATAGCTGTTAATAGTATTAGTGCAAAGCAATACAGTTGGCAAAACCCGAGTTTATTTAATGTAATAGAAAGTGAGAAATCTAAACGCTTTTCCTCAGAGCCAATACCTGAATTGGTATATTATGAGGTTGGTTCCGAATTTAAGCTTTGTTTTAAAGTAGAGGTTTTAGCTCTAGAGCCTCAAGGTCGTTATTTAGCCTATGTTGATGCTAATACAGGTGAGGTGTTAAATACTATTAATATCTCAACTCATGTTACAGGAACTTGTGAAACCAACTATCATGGTGTTCAAGATATTGATTTCGATGAAACTAGTCCTGGACAATATCAGTTAACAGATGCTACAAGAAATATTCAAACCTATCTATTACCAGACAACAGTATTGATTATAATTCTGCAACAATACCCACGAGCAGCTTTATAGATTGGAGTGATATTAGTAACAATAATGCACTAGATGTGCAATGGAGCTCGCAAGTAGTATATGATTACTTAAGCTTAAACGGAATTCAAGGCTATGATGGACAAAATGCACCTATCATTAGTTATGTCAATTATGGCAATTCAAACGGGTCAAAAAACAATGCTTTCTGGAATGGTACATTTCTTACCTACGGAAGTGGAGGAGGAAATGTGTTTCCTGGACCATTAACATCCATGGATGTTGTAGCACACGAAATAGGACATGCAGTTACTGAGAATTATGGAAATGGTTTGTTATATTTTGGCGAATCTGGAGCTATGAATGAGTCGTATTCAGATATCATTGCTGCAGCTGTAGAGCATTATATTAACACGTCTGGAAATTATAATGGTTTAATGTTAAACGAATGGCTCATATCGGATTTAAATGGAGATGGCATTAGAGATTTGAGTAATCCAAACACTAATGATAAACCAGATACATATGAAGGTGATTTTTGGGCAGATACGTCTAGCAACTTCGACAATGGAGGAGTTCACATTAATAGTGGTGTTGGTAATTTTTGGTTTTATTTATTAGCCAATGGTGGTTCTGGCACCAATGATTCAGGATTCAGTTATAGCGTAAATGGTTTAGGCATTGATCTTGCTTTTGAAATTGCTTTAGATGCTTATAACTATTTAATTTATACCTCAAGTTATGAAGATTGGAGGAGCGTTACAGAGTTTGTTGCTGGCTTAAATTATGAGTGTTCTGTAGTTCAGGAAGTCATAAAAGCTTGGGAAGCAGTTGGTGTGGGTAATTATAATGAATCTTGTTCTTTAATTGCACAGATAGACATGCTGGATGTTACTCAATTTTGTATAGGTTCTAATATAGAATTTACAGGTGCTGTTGGTTTTGAAGGTGTGTCATCTTGGTCTTTAAATGGAGTACCACAAGACTCTAATATAATATCATTTTTAGATGAAGGCTTTCATGCTGTAACATTAACTAATACTTATCCAAATGGAGGTATTGCTACTGATGAAATTGAAGTTTACATAACAGAATGCTCACCAATACAATCTCATAAAAACAAATGGTATTTTGGAAATGGTTTTGGCTTTGATTTTTCAACAGGTATTGCAGAAAAAACCAACTATCCTTATCAAACAAGTGAAAGTACTATAGTCTATTCTGACGATCAAGGAACGGTAAAATTTTATATTGCAGATATAGACTTAGATAATACTTCAGAATCAGGATTAATTGATCCAACAAATAATTCTGTAGTCACAAGTTTAGATCCTATTAATCTTTCTTCATTGCAACTTGGCACAGCAGTTTCTAACCCTCAAGGTAATTTAGTTAATGTGCTTATGGCTAATGGAATTGAGAATTCAGCAGTTGGGTTATATAGATTAATTGTAGACGTCACCAACCCTTCACCAGAAGTTAATTTAGGATTGGCACCTGTTGGTTTTCCTAGCGGATATCAATTAAATGATGATGGTGCTATATGGTTGAAGGAATCATTGATATCCATTCCTTCATGTAATGAAAACATTTTTTGGATAATAGGTCAAAGTAGAAGTCCAAGACGAACCTTGGTCTATAAACTTGATTTCACCTCTAATATTCAAGGAGATTTAATTTTTGAACAAGCTTATAATAACGAATTAAACGTTTCTAATCCATCAATTTTTAGCTTTGAGGTTTCACCAAATGGCAACTATATTTTTGCATTAAATAAATTATTTGAGTTTAATAGACAAACAGGAGAATTAGACTTTTTAGTAGAAATTCCTTTTGAAGATTTTCCTTCTCGATATACTAGTTTTGGACCAAATTCAAGGTTTTTATATTTAGAAGAAGGAGATAAAATCTATCAATATGATGTTTTAAGCAATGATATCCTAAGTTCTCAATCTTTGATTTATGAATTAGAAGCTCCAGTGTCTGTTTTAGATATTAAGTTAGGTCCTGATAATAAAGTCTATTTCAGTCATAGGCTTGAAGAAGAGGCTATTAGTTTACCTGTAAGGTATGTTGGAGTAATTAATAAACCAGATATTAAGCAAGTTAATAATTCAGTTGCAGTAAATCCAATTGCTTATAGATTTACTCCAGGTTTCTTTTTTGTTTTCCCAAGTTTTTCTGAAGCCGAAAAAGTAGACGTGGTTCCACTAGATTTTAGTTATGGTGAAAATGGTTGTTTTAATGTTGCATTCAATTCATCTGGCTGTAGACCTTATTACAATTGGGATTTTGGAGATAGTAACTTAAGTAATCAACAAAATCCAGAACATACCTTTAGTGGTACAGGAGATTACGAAGTGAGTTTAACGTCTGTGGTTTCTGGAGTAGAAGTAACGGTAACTAAAACCATTACTATAGGTTTTGATACAACAGGACTAGAAGTTCTTGGACCAGATGAAGCTTGTGAATCTGATACTATTTTAAATGGACCACTTAATTTCTCAGAATATCAATGGTCGTTACCTAATGGTGGAGGAATCATTAATAACCAAGGCGATCAGTTTGTGAATATTACTTGGGATTCATTAGGTGATAAGTTAGTACATTTAATAATTACTAATGACGAGGGTTGTACTGCATTACTAACTAAAACTATTACAGTTTTAAACGTGGATTGTGATTATAACTTAGGAGTGCAAAAAAATTTAGTAATTCAAGAAGTATCTATATATCCTAATCCAACAAGCAATAATTTATTTGTAAAAGCCAACACCTTTATAGAAGCCTATTCGATATATGATTTAAAAGGAAGCCTCTTAGGCAATAAAACTCTTGTAGAGGAGAATCTTAATTTTAAAATTGATGTATCTGAATTCTCCCAAGGTGTATATTTCATAAAGTTTAGTAATGAGAATTCATCAATTATTAAACGAATAATTAAAAATTAATACAATTTCATATTCAATTCATTTTCCCTACATTTAAGCAAATCAACAACTTATGCTTAAAAAGGTTTATGCAAGTGCTGTTTTCGGCGTTGAAGCCTCTACAATTACTGTAGAAGTTAATGTCGATTCTGGTATTGGTTATCATTTAGTTGGTCTTCCAGATAACGCTATCAAAGAAAGCAACTATCGTATTGCTGCTGCGCTACAGAATAATGGCTATAAAATTCCTGGCAAAAAGATTACGATAAATATGGCTCCAGCTGATTTACGTAAAGAAGGTAGTGCTTATGATCTTACTCTTGCAATTGGTATTCTTACAGCATCTAAACAAATACAAGCTGAAAACTTAGAAGATTATCTTATCATGGGAGAGTTATCTCTTGATGGAAGCTTGCAACCCATTAAAGGTGCTTTACCAATAGCTATCAAAGCCAGAGAAGAGGGCTTTAAAGGTTTTATTCTGCCAAGTCAGAATGCTAAAGAAGCTGCTATAGTTAGTGATTTAAAAGTTTATGGTGTTGATAATATTAAGCAAGTCATTAATTATTTTGATAAAGGTGATGCTTTAGAACAAACCATTATAGATACTCGGAAAGAATTTTATAAAAGCTTAGATTTTCCTGAGTTTGATTTTTCGGATGTAAAAGGACAGGAAAGTATTAAACGCTGTATGGAAATTGCAGCAGCTGGTGGACATAACATTATTTTAATTGGTCCTCCAGGATCTGGTAAAACGATGTTAGCAAAACGATTGCCTAGTATTTTGCCACCAATGACCTTGCATGAAGCCTTAGAGACTACAAAAATTCATTCTGTAGTTGGGAGAATTAAAGAACATGCAGGACTTATGGCGCAACGACCATTTCGCAGTCCACACCATACCATTAGTGATGTGGCTTTAGTTGGAGGAGGAGCCTATCCTCAGCCAGGAGAAATCTCTTTATCTCATAACGGCGTTTTATTTTTAGATGAACTACCAGAGTTTAAACGTAGTGTTTTAGAAGTGATGCGTCAACCATTAGAGGATAGGGAAGTCACCATTTCTAGAGCTAAGTTTACAGTAACCTATCCAAGTTCGTTTATGCTAGTAGCTAGTATGAATCCGAGTCCAGGTGGTTATTTTAATGACCCTGATGCTCCTGTAACATCTAGTCCAGCTGAAATGCAACGTTATTTAAGTAAAATTTCAGGACCATTATTAGATCGTATAGACATACATATAGAAGTAACTCCTGTACCTTTTGAAAAACTATCTGATGAGCGCAAAGGTGAATCTTCAGTAGATATTAGGAAACGTGTTACCAAAGCAAGGGAACTACAAACTGAACGGTTTTCAGATTTAGAGAATGTACATTACAATGCACAGATGAACACTAAACAAATTAGAGCGTATTGTAAGTTAGAACCTTCATCCTTAGAACTACTTAAATCAGCTATGGAACGACTCAACTTATCAGCAAGAGCCTATGATCGTATTCTTAAAGTAGCACGTACGATCGCTGATTTAGAACATTCCAATGATATTACAGGCAATCATATTAGTGAGGCAATACAATATAGAAGTTTGGATAGAGAAGGTTGGTTGGGTTAATATTATTAATCTTTCAAAAAATAATTCTCGCCGACAGCAGTAAGCTCCCATTTAAAGGTTTCTGTATTGAATGAGTAAGATGCGGAGGCTAATTGTCCTTTATCATTAATTTCAAAAGCCATAATGGTTCCGGCTCTAGATATATCCATATAACGATTATCATCTATTGGAAGTAACTCGTATTTTGGTAACTCTGTTGTTTCACTTTTACGCTTGTAAAAAAAGGCGTTGTTTTCAATCCAAAATTCTCTTGGACCATAGGTACCAACATATTTTTGATGCTGTTGTACTAAGGAATCAATATCTCTTTCTTTTAGATATTGAATATGCTTTAAATAATTTTTTAAATAATCATGTTTAGGGTTTTCTTCAATAGCAGTCTTGTAGAGTTCTTCGGCACTAGCAAAGTCTTTTTTATCAAAGGCCTCATGAGCTTTTTGTATAGTTTCATCTTCTTTCCAGTACCAAAAAGATGATGATTCTTTATAATTAAATACAGTACTTTTTATACCAATGACTTTTCCATTATCGTTTAATGCAAGATTATATTTATAAGTTACATTATTTAAAAAACCATTTACTACTGTATTAGGACCTGCTGGAAGCAGTGCATCCATAGCTTGATTTTTTACATGCTTAATTAATCGGTTATTATCGATCCAAAAGGTAAAAACTTGTTCGTTAAAACCAGATCGATAACGACCTTCAAAATGCTTAAATTTAGAAATATCATAACCATTTTCTTTTATATAAGCTACAGCAGAGTCATAAACATGTCGCTTGTTATTGTAGCTAGGATAGAGTGTTTTTACATCCTCAAGAAGTTCTTTTACTTCTTCAATTTCACCTTTAAATAACAAAGGCTGTATTCTAAATATTTTTAAATTAGGGCTAATAAGTTCATACTTTTTAATCTCATTTATAAGCATATCATCATGACCACTTACCATGGCTGCTACAGCTAAATTGGTTCCAGTCTCTGGCTTTGGATCTATATCAAATAAACGCTCAGAAGAGCCAAAAAACTTCTCAGTTTCTCGTGTTTCTCCATAGATACTAAATAATACATCGTTGTAAAATGCGTTGTGAGGATCAACCTCTAATTGCAATTGTACTTGTTCTTCGGCATCCTCAAAATTCTCATAAGCAAGGTTACGTTGAATATTGACTTCTAACTGTTTTTGTAATGGAAGACGTTGTCTATATTCAAAAGCTTTATCAGTTAAATCTTGGACTTCTAGTTTGCCTTGACTAAAACGCAACCTTCTCTTTGCAAATTCTAGATAAGCTAAGGCAAATTGGTTGTCTAATTCTATTGCTTTGGAATAATTTCCTTCAATATACTCACTAACAGCATTAAGGGAGTTACTCATAAATTCATTGATAGGGTAATCTAAATAACGCAAGGTCTTAGTTTCTACAAAACCTGAGTTCTCAATAATAAATACAGTAAGTTCGTCTATAAGTGCTAAGAAGTTATCTCCTGAGACAACTTTCTCTTTAAGTATTTTTCCGTTAGTTGCTTTTCGTTTATACGCTTTTATAGTATAGATATCATCTTCCTTCTTATAAGTGCCATCAATATAGAAATCGTTAAAGAGTGATGATTCTTCAATTTTTGTGGATGTATCTGTATAGAATGCAAAGTCTGGACTTATACTTTTATTTTGCTTTAAATCTTCAACTAATAACTGACCAATACCATAACGCATCCAATCTAAGGAGTCTATTTTGGTATCGTTTTTAAAGCCATAGATAGGAATGCCTATTCTAAATTCTTCTTTTGTAATGATGGCTTTTTGAGCACTTCCTTGATCATCAGTGTAATTAATTTCTTTTGTGGTGGCACCTAAATCAGTACTTCCAAAACCAAAGTATAATCCAACTGCAACGATGAAAATATTGAGTGGAAAAATTATCTTCTCCCTTAATTTTAAGATACGATTATTTATGCGTTCTCTGTGGAAAAAATAAATTAGTAAGGAAGGTATAATACCAATGAATATCCATAAAAGAACATCTACCCAATATGGTGAAATACTATATCTGTTTAGTGTCCAGTCTACAAACTGTAAAAAAGTCCAAGCAGCGACCAGATAAGCTGCTAAAAACTTAAAAGTATTAAACCACTTTTTCTTATTCATTTTAATTAAGCTGAATTCATTACGAATATAATGACAATTTGTGATTTGTTATAGTTATGCTATTAAAGTTATATGTTAAAGTGATATTAATTGTATTTTTATGACACTAACTTTTACAAAACCATGAAGAAATTATCTGTTATCTGCTTTTTACTACTTACAATTATTTCTTGTAATAAGGAAAAACATATAGTAACAAGAACATTAGCCGAAGTTCCAAAATTAGATTTAACTGAAGCTAATCGTTTAGCTAAATTACCTTTGCACTGTATGGATACCGAATATCCTAACCGTTTAGGGCAAACCCTAGGAGATTCTTCATACTTAAAATCGCCCAAGGCTTTGCATCCTGCCTTTTATGGATGTTTTGATTGGCATTCTGCCGTTCATGGTCATTGGAGTTTAGTAAGTTTATTGAAGCAGTTTCCAAAACTTGATGATTCTGAAAATATAAGAACTAGACTTTTAACCAATATTTCTAAAGAGAATATTGAGCTAGAAATTGCATATTTTGATGATAAACATAATAGTACTTTTGAGCGTACTTATGGTTGGGCTTGGTTGTTAAAACTCGCTGAAGAATTGCATACTTGGAATGACGACACTGCAAGAGAATTAGAAACCAACCTTCAGCCATTAACAGATTTAATTGTTGGTAAATACATAGAATTTTTACCAAAATTAAATTACCCAATTAGAGTAGGAGAGCATCCTAACACAGCTTTTGGGCTTACCTTTGCTCATGATTATGCTATAGCTGTTGGACATAAAGAGCTACAGAGTTTAATAGAAAAACGAGCCAAAGAATTTTATAGTAATGATCGTAATTGTCCTTTAAATTACGAGCCAAGTGGTTTTGATTTTTTATCGCCTTGTATGGAAGAAGCAGCAATAATGAAACGAGTATTGTCTACATCTGAATTTAAAAAGTGGTTTAAAGATTTCCTGCCAAATGCGATTAATCCAGACTTTAATTTAGATACTGGTAAAGTGTCTGATCGTAAAGATGGTAAATTAGTGCATTTAGATGGAGTTAATTTTTCTAGAGCATGGAGTCTTAATATTATAACCAAAAATTTACCAGAATATGAGCATCTTAGAGATATTGCAAATCTTCATATTAACTACTCGTTACCAAGTATTGTAGATGATAATTATGAAGGTGGTCATTGGCTTGGAAGTTTTGCTATATATGCGTTAAACTCCGTTAACCATGATTAAAAAGTGGATGCAATCCATAGGTCCAGGTCCTTTAATTGCAGCGGCTTTTATTGGTCCAGGAACAGTAACAGTTTGCACATTGGCAGGAGCCGATTTTGGATATGCCTTAATTTGGGCTATGTTAATTTCTGTGGTAGCTACTGTTGTATTGCAAGAAATGTCTGCACGATTAGGTATTGTATCTCAAAGAGGACTTTCAGAAGTCATTAAATCTGAAATAAAAAATACGTTTTTTAAGCGAATAACAATACTCCTAATTATATCTGCTATTGTTATTGGTAATGCTGCTTATGAAGCTGGTAATATTACAGGTGCTGTTTTAGGCTTAGAATCTATTTTTGGTAATCATATTTTTGAGTTAGGTTCAGTGTCATTAAATTATTTTTCAGTATTCATAGGTTTTTTGGCCTTTTTACTTTTGTATTTTGGAAATTATAAAATGCTCGAAAAAGTACTGATTAGCTTAGTTATTTTAATGAGTATTGCTTTTGTATCTACTGCCATCATAACTAAACCAGATTTGACATCTATAGCTAAAGGTATCTTTAGTTTTAAAGCACCAAAAGGTAGCTTGTTAACCATTATTGCGTTAATAGGCACAACAGTTGTACCATATAATATTTTCTTGCATTCTGCATTGGTAAAAGAGAAATGGAAAAATGCAAAAGATCTTAAATTAGCTCGACGCGATACTATTATTGCTATTGTTTTAGGAGGCTTTGTATCTATGTCTATTATTATATGTGCAGCTACGATTAATGTTAACGAACTTAATTCAGCATCTGATTTAGCCTTAGCCTTAGAACCTTTATTTGGCGATAACGCAAAGTACTTATTATCTATTGGATTGTTTTCTGCAGGAATTACAAGTGCTGTTACTGCACCTCTAGCTGCAGCTTATGTAGCTACAGGATGTTTAGGATGGTCTACAAATTTAAATACGAAACGTTTTAGACTAATTTGGATCGTCGTTTTATTATTGGGTGTCATATTCTCTAGCACAAGTATAAAACCAATTTTGATTATAAAATTTGCACAGATAGCCAATGGACTATTATTGCCAATAGTTGCTATTCTGTTACTATGGATTATGAATAAATCGTCAATATTAGGAAAACATAAGAACACACTATTTAATAATAGTATTAGCTTTATTATTGTAATTATGACTGTTTTTGTAGGATTAAAAGGAATTTTAAAGGTGTTGAGCTTAATATGAAAATTATAGATATTAATGCTGATGTTGGTGAAGGTGTAGGTGACGATGCTTTGCTAATACCATTAATTTCATCATGTAATATTGCTTGTGGTGGACACGCAGGGAATGAAGAGTCTATGCGAGAGACTGTAGAGTTAGCAAAACGTCATCATGTAAAAATTGGTGCACATCCTTCATTTCCTGACAAAGCTAATTTTGGAAGGGTTATTATGGATATATCTTGTGCAAATTTATACACAAGTTTAAAACAACAAACTAGAAATTTAATTAAGATTCTAAACGATGAAAATTTGAATCTTCATCATATAAAACCTCATGGTGCACTTTATAATTTAGCAGCTAAAGATGAAAAAATTGCTCTTGTGATTATTGAAGTTATTAAGAGTATTGCCATGCCAATAAAGCTATATGCACCTTACAATTCAGAGATTTCCAAATTAGCCTTAAAGGAGAACATTTCTGTAACTTATGAAGCATTTATAGATAGAACATATAATGATGATTTGTCATTGGTAGAACGGTCTAATATTAATGCAGTTATTACAAATAAAGAAGACTCGTTTAATCATTTGCTTAGAATGGTTAAAGCGAATAAAGTAAAAACAATATTAGGATTAGAACAAGTAATTAATGCTGAAACGTACTGTATTCATGGAGATACTAATAATGCTCTAGAAATTTTAAAATATATTCATTCTAGAGCATTAAATGCTAACATTAG
The DNA here is from genome assembly GCF_031846265.1 of Microcosmobacter mediterraneus. NCBI lineage: Bacteria > Pseudomonadati > Bacteroidota > Flavobacteriia > Flavobacteriales > Flavobacteriaceae > Microcosmobacter > Microcosmobacter mediterraneus. Next base: position 150,940 of record NZ_JAVRIA010000004.1, read on the forward strand.
AATACAATAATATCATTTGAAATATCAACTTCAATATAAACCCTATAACGAGAATTCTATTCTAATTCAATGGCCTTCTTTAATTGATGAGAATATACTATCAGATATACTAAATTTTAATCAAATACTTCGAGATAATTTATTTAAAAAAATACTTTACATTAATAATGCATACAATTCATTATTAATTGTTTATAAAGAATGTGAATTTAATTTTAAAGAAGAAATTAAAAGCATGGAGTCATTATATTCTTCATCTTTAAATTTAAGTAATTTTCAATATAAATTATGGGAAATTCCTGTGTGCTATGATGTTTCATTTGGAGTTGATTTAGAACTACTTTCTAGAGAAAAACAAATGTCTATTAATGATATGGTTTCAAAGCATACGTCTAGTTTATATACTGTTTATTTTATAGGTTTTCTTCCTGGATTTATGTATTTGGGAGGACTTAATAGCGATCTTTATTTTCCTAGAAAAGCATCACCAAGACAATATATAGCTAAAGGTTCTGTTGCTATAGGTGGAATGCAAACTGGAGTTTACCCAACTTCAAGTCCAGGTGGATGGAATATTATTGGTAATACACCTATTCTTTTTTTTGATGTAACAAAGGACAGTCCTTGTTTTGTATCTGCTGGAGATAAAATAAAATTTGTAGCTATAGATCATAATGAACACGAGCTTATTACTAAGCAAATAGCATCTGGTAGTTATAAAATTAAAAACCATTTATATAATGGTTAAAGTTTTACAGTCTGGATTATATTCAACAATTCAAGATCTTGGAAGATTTGGATTTCAACACCTTGGAGTTCCTTGTTCAGGTGTTATGGACCAACACTCAGCACGTATGGCAAATTTATTATTAGCTAATGATGCAAATTGTGCAGTTTTAGAATTAACAGGTAATGGTCCAAAATTAGAATTTACGTCAAATACCAACATTGTGATTACTGGAGCAAATATGTTGCCAATGATCAATGATAATTCAGTTTTAAATGATTCTGTTATAAATATTAAGGGTAATGATATATTATCTTTTGGTAAACGAGTTTATGGTCTGAGAAGTTATATTGCAGTTAAAGGTGGATTTAAAACTAAAGCGGTTTTAGGTAGTAGGAGTATGTATTCTAAAATCACGAAAGAATCAACAATTAAGCGAGGAGATTATTTACCAATTGCTGACTGTGATGTGTTATTAGAACCTAACTTAGCAAAGCTCAAAGTTCCTAATATAGATTATGAGAGTAAAGTCATAAATGTTTTTAAAGGTCCTGAGTTCGATTTGCTTAATATTTCTACAATTAAAAAATTGCTAGAAAAGGAGTTTAAAATATCAAACTCAAGTAATAGAATGGCTTACAGCCTAAATGAAAGCATTGAGAATTCACTAAATTCAATATTAACCTCAGTTGTAATACCAGGAACTGTGCAATTAACACCTTCAGGTCAGTTAATTATTCTAATGAGAGATTGCCAAGTAACAGGTGGTTATCCTAGAGTTTTACAACTTTCTGAAGAAAGTATAAATAAACTTTCACAAAGAAGTGCAGGGAATAGCATAAAATTTAGACTAAAAGCGCAATGATGTAAGAAAAATATGGTCTTTTTGTTAAATTCTTTTTTTTCTAAGTTTTATATTCAATACTTTAGAGGTAAACATTAATTAATTCAACTAACTTAAATTCTTATGAAAAATTTCGGAACATTATTACTAGGCTTAGTAATAGGAGCACTCGCTATGTATTTTTATTGCTGTAAAACAGATAATACTGAAAGTTTAGAATCCTTAGTTAAACCAAAAGGTCTTATCACACCAAAAGAAGCTAAAACTTTAGATCAAGCTTTTAATACTCGACATCAATTAATAAGTGACTCTATTGTTAAAAAGACAAATGGAGACAATAGATCGTCTTGGTATGCTTTAGAAGACATTAATAACTATATTAAGTATGCAGACAGTCAAGCGACTAGCCTAGGTTACACCTTAGATGGTTTAAGGATTTATGCTGGAGCTCATGCTAGTACTCCTAAAGAGGTTGGTCTTACAACTATGTTTTTTATACCAACAGGTTATAGAACAACAGCCGAAGGTAATTTGTTGCCTTTTAGCACAAGGCAAGGTGTAGGGGATATCCCTGGAGGTGATGGTTTAAATAAAGGAAGTGGAGGAGTACCACCTGGAGCTAATTACCCACAATAAAATTGGAAGAATTTCTAAGAGCTAATTATGGTTTACTAACTCATGGTGTTGAATTAACATCTGCTATTGTTGGACTTTCTATGTATAAAAAGTTCAGAGGTAGTTATGTAAAATACTTTATTTGGTTTTTATGTGCAGTAGCTTTAATTGAACTTATTGGAAGTTATCCTAAATATTTTATAAAATGGGATTTATATCATATAATTGAAAACACACTAATTGAAGAGAATTATTGGTGGTTTGAGTTATTATGGTCTTTAGGTGCCACAATATTTTTATCTTGGTATTTACAGCAAGTTAATTCAATAGCTTACTACAAGAACGTTATTAAATATATTCGTTATGTATTCATAGTTGTAACTATAATATATTTGTTTAAAGATTGGACTGCCATTTTTTATCCAGATTCAAGTTTTATTGGAGTAACTGGTTCAATAGTTGTAGTATTTTCAGCATTTTTATTGTTTTTAGACTTCTTGTTGAGTGATAAAATACTGATTTTTTTTAAAGACATTAATTTTTATATATCATCAATTTTATTTATTTGGTATTTATCCACGACTTCTTTAGTGTTTTATGAAATCTATTTTGATAAAGCCGATTGGAATTTTGTATTCTTAAAGTGGCAAATTTATTTAATTGCAAATATGTTTATGTATCTCTCTTTCTCAATAGCTTTACTATGTTGCAAACCACAGAACAAATAGTTTCAAGCGAGGCAGAACGTTATATGCTTGTGTATATGATTTCTGCAATGATGATAATCACTGTTATGGTTATAGCCTTTTTTGTTGTTTTTCAAAAAAGAAAAAACAAGATTCTTTTGAGTAAGTTTGAGCAACAACGTGCCTTTGAAGAAGAGCTCACTAAAACACAATTAGAAATTCAGGAGCAAACACTTAAAAATGTTGGACGAGAATTACATGATAATGTTGGGCAAATGTTAGCCTATTCTAATATGCAATTAAATGCTTTAGGCGCAACTGTTAATGAAGAAATTAAACCAAATATTGAGAGTATTCAATCTGTTATAAAAGAAAGTATTGAAGAAGTAAGAGGGCTTTCAAAAACTTTAAATAGTGATGTTTCATTAAAGTTAGGGCTCGTAGATTCTCTAAAAAACGAAGTGAATAGAATTAACAGGTTAAATTCAATCAAGGCTAAGTTTACGTCATCTGGAAATCAACAATCTATTAATAATCAGAACGATGAAATTTTTATTTACAGAATACTTCAAGAGTTTTTTTCTAATACTATAAAATATAGTGAAGCCGAAACCATTTCAATTAGTCTTAATTATAATAAAGATAGTTTGAATATTGAAGTTTTGGATAATGGAAAAGGTTTCAATTTTGAGTCTATAGAAATAGGATCAGGACTGATTAATATGAAAAGTAGAGCAGAACTTATAGGAGCTGAGATAGACATAAGATCAAAATTAAATGAAGGTACTTCTTTAAGTTTAAATTACCCTTTCAAATCAATCTAAACACGCTTTCCATGTAGGATCATTTGGTAATGGAGCTACTATAGAAATAGGCTCTTTTTTTACAGGATGAGTAAACTCAAGTTTTCTGGCATGTAAATGAATGCTTGCATCTTTATTACTGCGATCAAAACCATATTTTAGGTCACCTTTTATTGGTGAACCAATGTGTGATAATTGTGTTCTTATTTGGTGATGGCGTCCAGTTTCTAGGTTAATTTCTAGCAAATGGTAATTATCTAACGACTTAATTAGCTCATAATTTAGAATTGCTTTTTTACTCCCTTCAATTTCTTTAGAGTAAACAGAAGATTTATTGTTTTTAGGATTTTTCTTTAGCCAATTAATTAATTGATCTTTAGTTTTTGAAGGTTTGTTTTTAACTATAGCCCAATAGGTTTTAGTAGTTTTTTGTTCTGCAAAGAGTTTATTTAATCTTGGTAAAGCTTTACTAGTTTTGGCAAATAAAACAATACCAGAGGTTGGTCTGTCTAAACGATGAACAACACCCAAATAAACATTTCTAGGTTTATTATATTTATCCTTAATATAAGATTTAACAACTTCACTTAAAGGTTTATCTCCAGTTCTATCACCTTGAACTATATCTCCAGCACGTTTGTTTATTACGATGATATGATTGTCTTCGTATACGACTTGAAGGTTCTTTTTATTGGATACGATTTTAGTATTCTGAGACACTAATATTGCTCTTTGTCATTAGGAAAATCAACTGCTTTTACGTCAGCAACATATTTTGAGATTGCAGCAGTCATCTCTTCATAGAGATTCATATAACGACGAAGAAATCTTGGATTAAATTCATGAGTCATACCAATCATATCATGTAAAACTAAAACCTGACCATCAACACTATTTCCAGCTCCAATTCCAATGATAGGAATACTTACGCTTTGCGCTACTTGTTTAGCAAGCTTTGCAGGAATCTTTTCTAATACGATTCCAAAACATCCAATGCGTTCTAACATTTTAGCATCTTCTATAAGTTGTAAAGCTTCTTGTTCTTCTTTTGCTCTAACCGTATAAGTTCCAAACTTATATATAGATTGTGGTGTTAATCCTAAATGACCCATAACAGGTATTCCTGCATTTAAAATACGCTTAATAGATTCTTTGATTTCTTTACCACCTTCTAATTTAACAGCATGACCACCACTTTCTTTCATAATTCTAATGGCAGAGCGTAAGGCTTCTTTTGGATCGCTTTGATATGATCCGAATGGCAAATCAACAACTACTAAAGCTCGTTCTACAGCTCTAATTACAGAAGAAGCATGGTAAATCATTTGATCTAAAGTAATAGGTAATGTAGTTTCATGACCAGCCATGACGTTACTTGCAGAATCACCAACTAAAATAACATCAATTCCAGAACCATCAACGATTTTAGCCATAGTGTAATCGTAAGCAGTAAGCATAGATATTTTTTCACCATTGCTTTTCATTTCAACTAATGATTTGGTAGTAATTCGCTTATATTCTTTTTTTGCTACTGACATTGTAATACGTTTTAAGTTGTATTTGTTATAATTTAATAGTTAATATGGTTACCAAAGAATCACACTTTTTTAGTGTTATTTTAACAGGTTGTTCTTTGTAGGTATTATCAATGACGTAAGATTTACAGGGTTCAGTTCTGGTTTCACTTTCTGAGAAATCTACATTTCCATATCGAATAATATTTTTAACAATTGTGCTATCTAATTCCTTAATGGACATAACTTTTTTAGCATCTTGAGAATATTCTTTTTTCAATCCTGCTAAGTGTTTTACAGTTCTGGCATTAGGTCCATAATCACAAGATGCTTTTTTTCCACCTAAAAAAAACATTAGTATTACGATTCCTATAGAAACTCCACCCAAGTAGTAGCCAAGTTTTTGTATAAATTTCATTTAAGGTCTAAAAAATTAGAAGATTTACATCACTGTGTTTTAAATCGAACCATTCACCAACAGATTTGCTTGTTAAGATTCCGTGGTAAAAATACAATCCGTTTTTTAAACCTTTATCAAATCGTAAGGCATTTTCTATACCACCATCTTCTGCAATTTTTAGTAGGTAAGGTGTGAAGATATTACTTATTGATACAGAGGCAGTTCGAGAATATCGAGCAGGAATATTAGGAACGCAATAATGAATAACACCATTGTGCTCAAATGTTGGATTATCATGAGTAGTAACTTCACTAGTTTCAAAACATCCTCCCATATCAATACTAACATCAATAATTACAGCACCACTTTTCATATCATCTACCATAGCTTCAGTAACAATAATTGGTGCTCTGTTATTGCCTCTAACTGCTCCAATAGCAACATCACATCGTTTTAGTGCTTTAACTAAATTTTTTGGCTGCATCGTAGATGTAAAAATGGTTTTTCCTAAGTTAGTTTGAAGGCATCTTAACTTGGTTAAAGAGTTGTCAAAAACTTTAACATTAGCACCTAAACCAATTGCAGAACGCGCTGCAAACTCTCCAACAGTTCCTGCTCCCATAATAACAACCTCAGTAGGAGGCACACCAGTTATATTACCTAACATTAGGCCATTACCTCCATTAACATTAGACAAAAGTTCTGAAGCAATTAGTATGGCAGAAGTGCCAGCAATTTCACTTAAAGACCTTACTGCAGGATACGCACCATCTTCATCTCTAATAAATTCAAAAGCTAAAGCTGTTATTCGTTTTGATGCTAAGGCTTCAAAATAAGATTTATCCTGTGTTTTTAATTGTAACGCAGAGATCAGAATAGTCTGTGGATTTATAAGTTTAACCTCATCTAACGATGGTGGTTCAACTTTCAATATAATTGGACAAGAAAATACTTTTGCAGTATCCTTTGTAACTTCTGCACCAGCTTCACTATAATTTTTATCTTTAAAGTTAGCACCTTTTCCTGCGCCAGACTCTATCATAACACGATGACCATTGGCAACTAAAGCCGAAACTGCATCTGGTGTTAAACAAACTCGTTTTTCTTGAAAATGAGTTTCTTTAGGAATACCTATAAATAACTCTCCTTTTTTCTTTAAAATTTCAAGGGTTTCTTCTTGTGGTAGAAGTTGCTCTTTGGTGAATGGTGATAAGGATTTGCCCATTTTAGTTGTAATTGAAAATTCAAATTACAAATAAAATTTCAGTTGTTAAACACAAAGTATTAGAATAGTGTGTTTAATTAATTAAAAGAGTATTAAAATAATAATGATTTTAATAACAATGGTTAGAATAGTATGTGCACAACAAAGTACTTGAGTAGCAAACTAGCTCAATGATGAAGTAAAAATATTCTAGTATTTAGTTTTCGTAAAGATGACCTTCTTGGAAGTCTGAACTATCACTATCAACCTCAAAAGGGTTAGAGTCTAATAACTTTCTGTTTTCAGCTTTTAATTTGTACATTTTTATCACTGCAGCAGCAATAAAAACAGCAAATACAGAAGCTGTAACAATAAGAATTATAGTGAGTTGTTTAGTCGTAACAAGTAGGCTTATGTTAGGTAAAAGCTTTGTCATAATAGATTTGGATTATGAGGCTAATATACAATTTAATTTGAATTGGTAACTATGTTACTTAGTTATTGTTACGTATTTTATTAAGGCTATTCTCAACCAATGCGTTGAGATATCAATAAATTCAGTAATTAACTGATTGTCAGACTTTGTTAAAAAAAACAAAATTTATCAGATTCACACAAATTTGTAAGAAAGCTACTTCATTTTATTCGATTTTGAAGTAAAAATAGACCTTGTAACAAATTCAACAAAAACACTACTAATAATTTGAGAAATCATTTTAAGGAATGGTTTTTTTTACCGAAATTGCTTATCCTAATAATTTGTATAACTATTAACTGTATCATATATGTCAGATGATTTTGATTTACTAGAAACGAACTCACAAGAAAAACAAGAAAAAGTAGACGTCAATTGGGGAAAAGCCATTGATCAAATGAAGTCTAAATTAGCACAGGAGGATGATCCAGAAATGCGTCAGAAAATCCTAAACGCTACGTTAGATGATGTTGTTCATATGGCTGAGAAAGATAGAACTACTTTATTAGATGCTATTAAAGACCTAACAGATTATCAAGATGAAGTTGGGATAATGTTTGAAGGGTTTTCTGCATTAAATGCTAGTGAACAAAAAATTATTGATGATGCCATAAAACGTTTAGAGCGTGCAAAGGTTGAACTTGAAGATGCAAAAAATAAACCAGATACTTGGTGGAATAACCTTTGGGGAAGAAAGGGTAAAATTAGAAGTGCTGAACAAGAGTTGAAAGATGCTGAAAAGCAAAGAGCTTCAGCAGATAATAAAGCTAAAGCAATGTTTCAGCAACGTATTGAAACGGCAGATGTGCAAACACTTTTAAATGAATTATCATATAAAAGTCAAGCAGCAATTAAACGTCTTAAAGATCGTGAACTAGAAATTAAAGAGGTCGAAGATCGTTTACAAGATGCCATTGTAGAAGCCAGTAAAAACCATACAAAAGCTCTAGAAAAGAAAGATGAAGTAGAAGCTAAATTAGAAGAGCAATATGCGCTTTTAAAACAAGCTAGGCAAGCCCTTGAAGATGTTGCTGATAAGCAATCCACTGAGTATTCAGAAGCATTATCAAAGGTTACAAAATTAGAACAGGCTGTAGAAGAGTTAGAAGGTTTAAAGAATGCTTATACAACTTTAGCTGCAAGTAAAGATAGTTTTGTTCATAAGCATAATCTTACTATAAAGGTATTAACCTCACTAAGAAGTAATTTACAAACACATCGTGCTAAATTAAAGAGTGATACAGATGAGCGTCTTAAGTACTATGATGGTTATGTTGTAGCTTTAAAAGCACGTACAGATCAAGAATTCGCTGCAATACTTGAGCATTTAGGTGTTAAAACAGATGAGCATATCGGAGAAACTTTAGCAGCAATGCATACTGCCAGCGCTAAAGCACGTCAAGAAATGATGGATAATATTCCAGTGCACGAAAAAGTAATGCAAGGTGTTTACAGTACGTATGCTGAAGCATTACAAGAAATTAGGAATAAGGATGTTGAAATTCAGAAGAATTTTGCAGACCGTTATGGTATTGACATGAAAGAGATATTTGAAGAATATTATAAAGCAGATGCTACAGCACCAAGTGGTGATGGAGGAGCAGAACCTGAAGGAAATTCTGAACCAGAGGCTTCAGATGATGACTTACTAGGATAATATATTTACAATATTGAACATATAACCTGGCGATAACCTCGTCAGGTTTTTAACGCTAATATTTAGACATTATCATATAATTATATGATTGTAACGCCATTAGACTCAGCACAATTAGACTCTAAAGAGCAATATGTATTCTATCATAAAATGGTAGACTTTGCACTTAAGGAGTTAATTGTAAGTACACAAAAACAACAACTTTGTAATGAGATTGAGTTAGTATTTTTTAAACAATATTGCGATTTATTATTGTATTCTATAGAAGCTATGCGTGTAAAATACATGTATGACGAAGAAGATAATATGAAAATTGATCTCACTGAATCTGGCTTTCCTAATTATTTAGAGTTTAGGTATTTGTTTAATGATTTAGCATTGCGAGAAGAGTATAAAAACAAATTAACAGATGTAGAAGCGCTGCAAAATGAGTTTTTGGATACACTAATGCGAAGGAAAGTACCAATTTCTAGACGTAAACTTTTTCAAGCAGCATCTATAGTCTATTATACTTCAGTAGAACAACAATTTATATTTAATCGTTTTGTACAAGGTAAGATAGTTGAAGCTCCAGAAGATTCACAAGGAGAACATATGATCAGCTGGAGTTTTTATGATGTGGCACACAACAGACCATTTTTCTGCTTTATGTATTTTGATTACGATGGTAAAGATCCTAATAAAGACAGACTCAAAATTTACGAAGCATTAAAGCAGTCAGCAGATAGAGATATGCAAATGGATGCTATGGCGTATGCAATAGACAGAAAAATTGAGGATGTATTGCCAAAGCATATAAAAAGAATAGATGTAGGTCCACTTCATAATGTATTTGCCAAAGATGAAAATACAATTACGCACAATATATTAGATAGCATTGCAAAAAAAGAAGTGCCTTTAGAATCGTTTGCGTTTTCTATGACTATAGACGAAGTATTCTCAGGAAGTGAATTTAAAGAAGGTGGCTTTTTTACAAAAAAAACGTTACAGAATTGGAGTACACCATTTCAACAAAAATATGTTTTTGCACCACATAGAATTATACAAATGCTTTATAATAAAGCACCAGAAATAATGAACAAATTAGCCAAACCTCCATTTCAGGTTGCTGATTTTAAAATGAAATAAATTTCTATTATGAAAAATATAAATCTAATATTTACAATAGTTATTCTGATGTTTAATGCGTCTTTATTTGCTCAACAAGAGCCTAAGGAAATTGTGGAAAAATTTTTTAAAGAATTCGAAGAGAAGAGTATCGCAATTGCTTTAGATAATTTATATGAACAAAATAAATGGATAAGTCGCTCATCAGATGCAATTATCCAATTAAAAAGTCAAATGGAAGGACTTAATAAGGATTTTGTAGGTGAATACTATGGATACGAATTAATTCTAGAAAAGAATATAAACAATTCTTACAAGCTTATGAGTTATCTTGTTAAATACAATAGGCAGCCTATTAGGTTTACTTTTCAGTTTTATAGACCAAACGATACTTGGCGTATTCAAAGTTTTCAGTATGATGGTAACATAGACGATGAATTAGAAGAAAAGGCTAAATTATATCATTACCGAATGAACTAATTTTTATTACAAAACTAAACTATACTGCTAACTGAATACTGTTAATTGAATACTAAGACATGCAACATAACTCAACATTTCCAATAAAACAAAATGAGCTCGACATGCTCAGAGACGAAGCTACCTCTTATCTTAAAAGCGTGCAATGGGAGCAAGGCCAACGCGCTAAAAATAGAGACAAAGATGTTAAAGATGAGTCTATTCTTTTATACCTATCAAGAGCTAAAGGTAATGGTGCATCAGATGTGGTTTCGGTATCTAAAACGGTTTTAGGATTAAAAAAACGTTTACTACCAGAATCAGTCGCCTTACCGCCTTATTTAAATGAAACCTTATTTTATGTTCAGGAAGCTTTGACTTTAGGCATTTGGATTAAGGATAGTTATTATGATTCTTCTGGTTTATCTACACTAAATGAAAATAAGTCAGCTCTAGATAGTTCAGGCAAGCAAGAATATGAAAGTAAAATGCTTACAGCTACAGCTTTTATGTTGTTTGCAATAGCATATAAAGTTTTACATGATTTAAAACCTCATGCCTCAGACGATTTAAGTGTCATGAAGCAAAAGTTTGCAGGTATTCCTGAAGTGTCATTTTTATCACCTTTAAAAGGAATTTCTTGTGCCTTGTTTTATTATGATAAATACTTAGATCATCCGCAAATTATTACAAAAGACAAGGATGTTATCGATTTTACAGTGGTTTATTTTGAAGGGCTTTTAGACGAAATTCAATTGCGAAAAAATTCTTTAGAATATACTGATACCATTACAGATAGAGCCTATAAACTTGAAAACTCCGATTTTGCTGTTGATGGCTGGAATAATGTGTTTTCAGGATCTGCAGTTAGTGTGGAGTTTAATAAAATTCAGTTTGAACAAATTGTAGGTAATAAGGATGCAAAGCACTTTGCTAGACGTTTAACAGAACGATTATTAAGTTACGATTTTGAAGCTAAAATGAATCCATTTCAAGAACTAGGTGGATTTATGCCAGTTTTTATGGGTTATGGTATTCCAGGAACTGGTAAAAGTATGTTGATTGCAGCTATAGCAACACGATTAAAAGAACATAGTGAGAACTTAGAAATACCATTTTTATTTCACCCAATGCCAGATACTATTGTAAGTACATTTCAAGGTGGCTCTGCTGAAAAAATGGTAGAATGGATGAAACCTTTACAGGACCCAACACGACTCATTTTTGCGCCTATTGATGATGCAGAAAATAATTTACAAGAGCGTACTGCACAAGGTGTTTCTGCTGGTGTTAAAGAAGTCATAGGAGTATTTTTAAGATACACTGAAGGTGCTTATGCGGTTAACTACGGAAATAGCTCAGTTGGTTTGTTTACAAACCTCCCAGAAATGTTAGATAAAGCTGTGATTTCTAGAGTGCAAGGACGCTTTAAAATTGATGGAGCACGTAATGAACACGATTTTGTAGATCAGGATCATTTATGGTGGCGAAAACTTGATGAAACGATGCCAGATTTTGTAAATATGAGTGATCCCAAAGATTACAACTATTTAGACGATCAGAAAACAGTAAAAAGTTTAGGCGAAATTTTAGATAAATTTAATAAGCCAACAGAAGAACGCGTTTTAGAAACCTTTGATAAAGTGTCTAAGACCTATAAAGGCAACGAGCATATGTTCTATGCGCATTTATATACAGAGATTCAAAACGTATTTCCATTCTTTTCATCTAGAGATGTAAGAAACATCCAAAAAGCCGTTTCCTTGAGATTAACAGATTTTGATTTAGAACAAGATTGGTTTGAAAATCCTGAGGTGTATTTCAAAAAAGATTACGACACCAAATTTGGAATGCTCCAAGAGTTGATGCGAGCAAATATGAAAGGTTTAGATTTTGCAGACATAAGAAAACAAGAAGTTATTAGATATTTGGATAATGTAGCAACTATTGCTGACACTGACTTTAAACGTAAAGTAGATGCTAGAATAAATCAGTTAAATATTGAGACTGAAGCTAGGGAACAATTTAAAAGTAGAGATTAAATACCAAGCAATGGAAGAGAAAACCAAAAATACTAATTCACCTTCTATACAAGAGATTTTATCGATTGGCTACATATACATACTTATTTTAGGTATAATACATAATGCTATTTACTTTAATCTTATTGATGTAAATTATTTAGAGTATGCTTCAGTTTTAGATGTTTTAATTAGTCCCGTTAGTGTTATAACATCTAATATGAAATCGTTATTAGCCTTTATATTTATTATTGTTTTAGCAATTTTATACACCAAAGTTATTGTTCCATTAGTCGTAAAATGGAGACGGAAAAATCCAAAATATCAGGAGGGTAAAAAATTAAAAAGTATTAATACTTTGGAGAGTATGGCTAAAAGTAATTATGCATTGTTTACAATGATGGCATTATTTATTTTTGGATACTTTATTGGATTTGGAATTGGTCATGGTGGAAAAATAAAAGATAGCATTGCCAACGATACTATTGAACATAACATTAAAGTGGAATATATTAATGGAGAAACAAAAGATGTGAAACTTATTGGAAAAAATAGCCTTAATATTTTTTATATTCAAAAGGGTGATAAGACGGTTTCCATTTCTCCAATTGAAGGTAATGTGATGAAAATTCAGAAATTAGCTGAATAGATAATGAACAAACTAAAAGCAGCAAATTTATACAGAAGTGAGCTAATTCCTGTGAGTGGAAAACTCGTGGAGCGTTATAACGCATGTTTAGATACCTTAGGCTTTAAGAAAACTAAACTAAAAACGTTTTCTATTGATGGTATTGGTTGGAGTCCTGAGGTTGCAGAAGAAAAGAAAAACATCAACTATCTAAATCATGGTGATGCTAATCCGCATGGCATAATCATATCACCACTTCAAAAAGGAAAACCTGTTTATATTCCATACCATACTTTTGATAGAGAAATGATGAAGTATGTGTTCAAAACCTATGAAACTAAGATAAATGATATCACTAGAGATAGCGCTATATGTTTAGATTTCGATCAAGATATAGACATGTTTTATGCACCTTTAGATTTGCTTAAATATGATGCTATTTCTATTAATTTCAGATTAATTAATGACTTAGAAAAAAAGCAGCAACAACAGTTAGAGCTTATAGACACCTTTAGATCTGGTAATAATTTCATCGATGAAACTATTCATAATCAGTTACTAGATTCTGCTAAAACTTATGGCGATTTAAGACATAGAGATTTAGTATTAAAACCACTTCAATTTAAAACGGATTCTTTTTACACAAGAGCCTTTGGTGGTGTTTATATTCTTAGAGATTTTATTACACCAATTGTTGTCTTTGAAGATGAAGACGCACACAAGGAAGCTATTAAAGACACTATGCACGATGTGCTTATTTACCATATTTCTCAGACTGAGTTAATGACTAAGTTAAAAGATCATTTAATTATAGATGTAGATCTAGAAAAAGTAGTAAAAACTAAGCAATACCAGCGAATTAAAAGTTTTATGTTCTATAACGAGCTCCAAAAGCCAGAGCATCCTATTGCTGCAATACTCTCCGATAAAGTATTGTATAGACGATATATTAATAAAATAGATGTCAATGCTCTTAAACGTGTTAATGGTGTAGAAATTTATTTAGAACGTATGGAGCGTAGTAATGCGTTTAAAGTTGCAGATTTGGTAGACACATCAATGTATCATGCTTTGCATCAACCACACTCATCATTAGAAGCTAAACACCAAGATCTTATTTGGAAACTCTTAGTTAACGTTTCAGCTAAAGACGTTTTGTTTATGTATTGGTACGATAAGCAAGAGTTCTATGAACAATACGAAAATTGGGATGATTCCTTTAGAGACTGGGTTATTGAAACGATAAAGAGTAATATTTAGATTTAGCTTGGGTTAAACAAAATTTCTTAACTTTAAGAAAAAATTGAACTCATGAAAAAATTAATCACCTGTTTTGCACTATGTGCAATCTTATGGACATGTTCAGATTCTAACCAATCTGAAGAACTAATTAATGAAGGCGAATCCTTAACAAGTCGTCTTTTTGCTCCAAATGGAGTAGACCCTATTCCAAATGCCAGAGTTGCCTTATCAAAAGGTAATGTCATGGTATCTGAGACCTTAACAGAAATAGATGGTACATTTACAATTACCGGAATTACTGAAGGAGAACATACCATCACTATTGAAAAAGGATTATTTTCTACACAAAGAACCTTTGATGGTGATGCTATTGAAGAGTTAATCAATTTCATACTAGACAATTTACCTAATATAGGAGTTGTCACAGGTAGTTTTGATAATATAGAATCAGTATTATTTGATATTGGTCTGGTGGATGATGAAACAGGAGAGCCACTTTTTGATATAATAGATGGTTTCTCAACTTTAGATCGATTGGGAGCTAGTCCTCATGGACATAATCATAATGTATCTGTAGAAAATTCTAGAAGAGACGGTATTCTTGAGCCTAATGTAGATTTTAGTTTTGAAGAATTAATGTCTAATCCAGAGTTAATGGCACAATACGATATTCTCTTCTTAAACTGTGGCTTATCTACTAACCATTTAGAGCAAAGTAGTAATTTAACTAATTATGTGGCTAATGGAGGAATCTTATATGCTACTGATTATGCTTATGAGTATTTATTTGATGTTACTAATAACGGTGAAGATTACATAACATTTTTAGAACCTTATAAATCTGGTGTATCTCTTCAAACCGAAGCTACTATTTTAGATAATGTATTAACAGAGTGGTTAGAGGAAAATTATGGTATTTCTATTGATGGTACAGTACTAATTGATGAGTTTTTACCTGCTTGGCAAGTCGTAGATTCAAGTGATGAAAACACAGTACTGCCATGGTTTAATGGTGAAGTAACTTATGGAACAGATGATGGAGATGTAACGGAAAACAAAGACTTAATGTTTACATTTTTGCATGGTGAAGGCGCTGTGTTTTATTCCTCATTTCATACAGAAAATTATGATGAAGGATTTTCTGATGTAGACAGAATTATGGAATACCAAGTATTTAATATTTCAGATTATTAAAAGATAATATTGTAATAAACTTAAAACTCTATTCTTATTAGGATAGAGTTTTTTTATATTTGAAGATAACGTAACAAATACGAGTTTATTTAGACTAACATTATAACAGTAATACTTATATTATGGGCTTAGAAATTATCATTTTTGTTGGAGCAATTTTATTTGGTATTCTTTTATATTGGAGAGAATCCAATGGTAATGGAGTATACCGTTTTTTAAATAAAATTGTAAACTCAAAAGAGTTACAGATGAAACCAGGTGATAAAACTGGGTTTATTTATCAGCAAAAACTCTTACTCAGAATCGTTTACATCACAGCTTTTTTTATCATATTGGCTGTAGTAGTTCAATTTTTCACACCTTTTAAAATATTTGGCAGCTATAATGGTACATCTGCTTTTGCCTCTATGATTGTCGGAACACTTATTGGTAGTTATATAGCTTCTTTTGTGATAAAATCTGGTGAAGTTATTGAAGATAAAACAGGAGATTTAGGAGGCATCGTGAAGGATGTTGTTGAAAAAGGAAAAGAAATTGTTGAAGATGTCAAGGAAAAAGCTAGTGATTTGGTAGACGATGTTAAAGGAGAATCTGAAACTATAGAAGATGAAGTAGTTGAAGATAAACCAGAAGCAAAAGAAGACGATGGAAAAACCGCTAGAGAGCGATTAAAAGATAAAGGTCTCCTGTAAATTATAGCTCCATTAATAATAATAAAATATTAAAATGATAAAATCATATTGGCAAAAAGGTCGAAAACAAAAAGTAATAACAATACTATTAGTCATTGTACTAATAGCCTTGTTATTTTTTCTTAGAGACGATTATCAACCTGCATTATTATTCATCAGGAAATTTATTTTCCCCATTCTTTTAAGTGTTATCGTATTAATCTTTGGATTAAAGCGTTTTAGGAATTCAGCATCTTCAGGTAAACGATTAGGTATTTTGGCACTTTTAGTGTTGTTTTTTGGAATATTATATATCGTTGGCTGGCATTTTAAAATGTATGACTATATGAGAACATACAATGTCTTTAAAGATCTTAATAAGGTAGAAATTAGCGAGTTACCACTAACACAAAACGAACGTATTCAACCATTAAAAAACATACACTCTATGGCCAACGAAAGTGTTGGCGAAACTAAAGACGTATCTATACCTCACCTCGTTAGAGTAGATGATGAGAATAAATGGACTATGGCAATACAGCCTTCAGAAAATTACGTTTGGCAACGTATTAGTGATAATACAGAAGAAGTGTTTTCAGTATCAAGCACCTCACCATTTCCAAGGTTTTCTAATGAAAATAGAATACCTGTAACATTTTCTATAGGAGAGTCGTTAAAGTTTAGTAGAAATACCTACAATGCTGTTGTACAGCGATTTAATCCTTGGATGTTGATTAATTATGAACCAGGCGATGTATTCTATTTAAAAAATGATACTGGTCAATGGGTACAGGTAGTAAGTTTAACGCGTTATAAAGGGTTCTTTTTTCCGTATCCAACTTTTGGTGGTGTTATGATCATTGAAAATGGAGAACACGATGTTAAAGACTATTTTGAGCGTATTGCCATTGGTAAAGGTACTTATGTGAGTCCTGAAGAAATGAAAAATTACCCATTTCTTCAACGACAGAATACTTTGAGTGAAAAAGTATCACGTTTACAAGCAGAATCTTTAAAGTTTCTAGGTGGATTTAGTGATCCTTTACCTTGGAATATGGAAACTGCTGTAAAAATACCAGATATGCCAAACGATGGTAATCAACAACCTTTTGTTACAGACTTTGATTTTGAAGGTACAACTATAGATACGTTTAGTGGACTTTATCATTGGTTTGGTTTAGAACCAGTAGGTGAGGAGCGCACAAGTTTAACCTTCAGTGTTTTTATACCTGCGGACGGAACAGATAAAGTGTATTATTACGATCATGCATCTAGAAAGCAAGGTTATGCTGGTGTCACTGCAATGCCATTAAAGATGATAGAATCTCGAAAAGAGTTTGATTGGGATGCCAATAAACCAGTAGAGTTTAGACCTTATATAAAAGATATAGCAGGTAGAAAACGATTGTTCTTTTTAGGGACTGTTTCTGCTAAAAATAAACAAGGTCAGTTTGATGGTTCTGCCACACCAGACTTAGCACTTATTGATAGCGAATACAGAGATGTGGTTTGGATAGATGTAAAACACCCAAGTCAATGGGATAAGACTATTTATAATCAATTAAACGAAGCTTGGCGTGCTAGTGAAGGTATAGGTGAGTACTATATAAATGAGATTAAACCTGTAAACGATTTACCAAAATCTGGAGTGAGCGAGGCTTATAGAGTTATGGATTCTTTAAAAGCTATTATAGATAAAGATAATAAACAGAAGGTAATTTATCGACTACAACGACAGATAGATTCACTCAAAGCGCTTGAAAACTAATTTTTTACTCTTTAAAATATGAAGTTACTGCAATATTTTATGATGACAGCCTTTCTGTTGTCAACGTATACTATTTTAGCTCAGAACAATAGATCTATTAAAGATGAAATTAAATCGGTTGAGAATAACCTTGAAAGAACTTTACAAATAGTTGGGCAACCAAAACAAACTTTTAGCATAGAAGAACGTATGAAGCTCTATAATGTTCCAGGAATGAGTATTGCTGTTGTTGAAGATGGTGAGTTACGTTGGGCAAAAGGTTATGGCATTGCAAACAGCAAAACAGGAGATAAGGTAGATGAGAATACATTATTTCAGGCAGGATCTATCAGTAAACCTGTTGCTGCACTTGCGGTTATGAAACTCTATGAAGAGGGTAAAATAGACTTAGATGAAGACGTTAATACCTATTTAAAAGATTGGTCAATTCCTAAAAATAAATGGGATGTTGATCAAAAAGTTACTTTAAGACTATTGCTTACACATTCTGCAGGAACAACAGTTCATGGGTTTCCTGGATATAAGCAAGAAGATAGGTTCCCTTCAATAATTAAGGTTCTTCAGGGTAAAGGAAATACAGACAAAGTTGTTTTAGATACTATTCCTGGAACAAAATGGCGTTATTCTGGTGGTGGTTATACTATAATGGAAAAAGTTGTTGAGGATGTCTCTAATATGTATCTTGAAGATTATATGATGGATAATTTATTTAAACCTCTGAGCATGACCAGAAGTACTTATGATCAACCTATAGATACTAATGAGTATCATAATATAAGTGCAGCCTATGATGGTAATGGCGAAATAGTAGAAGGGTTGTGGAATAATTATCCAGAGCAAGCAGCAGCCGGTCTATGGACAACACCAACTGATCTTGCTAAGTACTGTATCGAAGTTCAAAAAGGTTATAATCAAAACGTTGATGGAGTATTAAAATCATCTACTATAAAAACCATGTTAACCAAGCATTTAAATGAATGGGGTTTAGGACCTTCTCTGGAAAAAGAGGGCGATTCATTAATATTTCAACATGGAGGGAAGAATAATGGTTTTACAAATAATTTAAGAGCTTATGCCAATTTAGGAAGAGCTGTAATTGTAATGACAAGTGCAGATAGAGGTAATGAATTAATTAATGAAGTCATGCTCAGTATTTCTGAGTATTATAACTGGAATTTAATGAAACCAAGATTAATTAAAACAATTGATGTTTCATTAGAAGATTTAAAGAAACTAGTTGGTGATTATAGATTAGATTATAAAATTCCTGGTATTGGAAATTATGACATAAGTTTTACCATAAAGGATGGGATGATAATTGTAGAGGATCCTAACGAAAACTCTAAATCTAAGCTCTATCCAATAGAACCAAACATTTTTATCGATTTAGAAAGTGGTAATCGTTTCGTATTTAATCCAGAAGAAAATAAAGTTGTTATTAATAATAGATTTATTTTTTTACTAAAAAACTAATTCCATCTTAATATCGCTGCGTTTATATTTACAATTAGTTTCTAGTGGTAACTCTACAAAACCGTATTTCCTGTATATATAAATGGCGTTTTTTAATTTAGTGCTAGAGTAGAGTAAAAGTTTTGGTAAGCCTTTATTTTTAGCAAATTCTATACAATGCTCAAGTAATTGTTGTCCAATATGTCTCCCTCTATATTCAGTATGTACTGCCATTTTTGTAAGTTCAAATTCATTAGGTTTTTCTAGAGGCATTAAAGCCACTGTACCAACGATTTGATCATTTAACTTAGCAAAGAAAATATAACCACCTTTATTAATGATATAGGTCTCTGGCTTACTTAAAACCTCTTCGTCAAATGGTTCTACATAGAAATAAGTTTGCAACCATTCTTTGTTAAAATCGTAGAAATATTGCTTATAATCTTTGTGATAGTTTATAATATTAACGATCATGAGCTCTAATAAAATCAGTGATAAGATAAGTTATGAGTTTACCAATCTTAACTTCTTGTTTCTTTTTTGGTGCTGCCTCGCAAATATGTAAATAGCTAGCATTTGGTTGCATACCAAAATAATGAACAAATTGCCTAGCTTTTTCAGCAGAGAAACCACTAGGTGTTAGTGCACTGCTTTGAATATTTTCTATAGCATCACAATCTATTTCAATACCAAAAGGATCACTATCTACATGATTGAGTGCATGTTTTAAAGCAGATTTATATTTCTGATCTTTTCTAACGTCTAGAGATTCATAAGTACAATAATCTATAGTTTTTAACTTATTCATTCTATCAAAAATAAATTGAGAGGTATAATTCTCATGCAGTCCAAACACATAATACTTTTTTAAAAACCCTTCTGCATAAGCATAACTAAAGCCATTTCCACTATGTCTACCTTCTTCCTTTCTAAAATCGGAATGCGCATCAAAATTAATACAGTTTATAGGTTTACTTAATCCTAATGAAGTTCCTTTAATATTGCCATAAGCGTTGTTATGTCCACCTCCAATTATTATTGGTGTTTTTCCAGATTTAATAATTAAGCTAACCAAGTAACTAACATCTTTATCAATATCTTGCACTAATTGTCTAGATAATGCAATATCTTTTTTTCTGCTTAGATTAAGTAAGTTTACTTTCTCTTGGAACGCTGGATAATGTAGTTGACCAAGTATTGCAACACGCTCTGCCTTGGTAAATGCATTAGCTTGAATATTTAATAAAATTTTTATTACTGCGTTCCAAGCTTTTGAAGTACCTGGTTTTCCGTGGTTTGCAAGCACTCCAACATCTTCAGAAATACCAAAAATAACATAGTCAACATCTAAATTTAATAATTCATCGTATATAGAATTGAGATTAGAGCAAAGTTTAATATGTTCACCAAATTTGGATTCACCTGCTCGTTTATTAATCGTATTTTTGACGTCAGAATGCGTTAATAATTTTAGGTTGTTCATTTACTGAGAATAATTAAAATTAAAACAAATTAACTCAAACAATAAGAATTAACGGTTCAACTACTTAAAAACAAATTTATGGAAAATTCAAGCAGTAATAACACAGGACTAAAAGTTGGTTTAGGAATTTTACTAGTATTATTTCTAGGTACAGCATTTTACACATCAAAATTATACAAAGAGAAAAAAGAGAACGAAGCCACATTAATTAGTGAGAAGAAAGAAGTGATGACTGATCTCAGTAATATGGCAAAACAATACGATTTAGCCATAGGCGAAAACGAAGTTGCTAATGGTAAATTAGTAGAAGCGAGAGAACGTATACAAGGTTTAATGGATTCTTTAAAAATATCTCAAAACAGTGTTAATAGCCTATGGAGATACAAAAAGAAATTTTTAGCATTACAAGAAGAAATGGATGTGTTGTTAGCAGAAAATGATAGTTTAAAAGTTGAGAATAAATTGCTAGCTACGTCATTGGATAGTACGCAAGTACAATTAGCAGAACGTACTATGTTTACAGATTCTTTATTAGTTCAGAATTCTGAACTAGCCGAAGTCATGGAAAATGCAGCTGTTTTGCAGACTGTAGATTTAAAAGGTTTTGGTGTTATAGAAAGACGTTCAGGTAAACTTATACCTACAGAACGTGCTAGTAGAAGTGATAAAATAAGAGTATGCTTTACTATTGCAAAAAATAGTTTGGTACAATCTGGCGATAAAGAATTATACGTGCAAGTAATAGATCCTAACAATAATGTGTTGGGTGCTAATGAGCAAATACAATTTGAACAAAAAGTATTAAACTACAGCTTAGTGAGTAAGTTTAACTACGAAAACAGAAACTTAAATATCTGCGAGTTTGTATCACCAAATGAAGATGAAAAGTTTGAAAAAGGACGTTATGTGGTTAATGTTTTTAATAAAAACGACTTAATATCTACTTCAGAATTTAGTTTACGATAGAATAGATAAAGATTGATTAATAGAAAAAATCGGAAGTTATATAGGCTTCCGATTTTTTTATGCTGAAAGGTTTGCAATACACTGTTCGCGTAAGTTCCAGATAACGTCAAAAGTATAAGGAATAGCGTTAGAATGAATCCACTCTTTTATAAACGTTTTATGCAAATTTACTTTGTAATCACCAACATCCTCAGGACTAATAGACTCTTCGTATAATAAAGATTTAGAAAATCTTTGATTAGATTCTCCTAATCCTGTTATATCTAGTATAGAATCACCATCTTTTAAATAGGTGTGTGCTTCTGGTATATATTGCAAATTATAGTCGTTTAAAACAGTGCCAATACCTTTAGTATTTAAGCTATTCATTTTATAGATGCCAATGCATAAATTAAAAGAACTGAATTTATTTTCAATGGCTAAAGCTTTTAATAAAGCATGTTTACTAGAACATGTTCCGCAGTGTTCACTTAATACAAGATTGTAATTATTTCTATCAGAAATTCTTTGATAGTATAAGTGTTGTAAATAGTTACAAGCATCAGTAAACGTATATTTACCTAATGCTCTAAAAGCAGTGCTTATAGGTTTTGAAGAGTGAAGTTTTAAGTTAGTATACTTGTCCATTAATAATCACAGTTTCTATTAAGTGATCACCAAATGCGTATGGTAAATATTGATAACTAGGTATAGCTTTAGTAATCATAACATTTGCTTTTTTACCTCTACAAATACTTCCGTACATAGTACTAATTTCCATAGCATATGCACCATTAATAGTCGCTGCATTAATAGCTTCTTCAGGAGTTAGCTTTAGTTTTATACAGGCAGCACTCACAACTTGGTTCATATTACCACTTGGTGTGGAACCAGGATTATAATCTGATGCAATAGCTAGAGGTAATTCTGCATTAATTAAATCTCTAGCAGGTGTGTAAGGAATACTTAAAAAGTAAGAGCATAGTGGTAAAGCAACAGGTATTGTATTAGAACCTTTAAGAGCTTCTATATCTTCAGTATTAAGCTCTTCTAAATGATCTACAGATAAAGCATTATGTTTAACACCAAGCGCTATACCACCAAAAGCATTAAATTGGTTAACATGTATTTTTGGAGTAAAGCCATATTTTTTGCCAGCCTCAAGAATTCTGTCAGTATCCTTTAGATCAAAATACCCTTTTTCACAAAAAACATCAATATATTGGGCTAATTTTTCCTTGGCTACTTTTGGGATTAACTCATTAATAACCAAATCAATAAACGCTGTTTTATTATTCTTATAACCTTCTGGAATAGCATGTGCTGCTAAAAGCGTAGGTTTTACTTTAACAGGAAATTCTTTTTTAAGGCGTTTAATAACACGAAGCATTTTTAATTCTGCTTCAACGGTTAATCCATATCCAGATTTTATCTCTATTGCTCCTGTACCGAGTTTTATGAGATTTTTTAAGCGTTCAGAGGCTTGCTCATAAAGCTCATCTTCTGTGCTGCTTTGTAATTTTTTAGCTGAATTTAATATTCCACCACCACGATTAGCTATTTCTGCATAACTTAATCCATTGATTCTATCTACAAATTCAGACACTCTGTTTCCTGCATAGACAATATGCGTATGAGAGTCACACCAAGTTGGAAGAACTACTTTTCCTGTGGCATCAATTGTAGTTTCTGCCTCAATATTTTCGCAATCCTTCATATCACCAAATTCTACTATAGTATCATCAACTATATATAAGTAGGCATTGGTAAGTATAGGCAAGTGCTTCATATTACTACCAGACACTAACGTAACATTGCTATCTCTAACTTGAACGAGCTCTTTTATATTGGTAATAAGTATAGACATGAAGTGTATTATTATGGATTAAAATTAAGCCAAAAAAAAACGCTAGCAAATTGCCAGCGTCTTTTTTATATCTGTAATTTCAATTATTGCTTTATTAAGCGTTGAGTAACCGAATTCCCTTCAAATTTAACAACATAAACACCACTAGCCAAGTTTGAAATATTTAGAGGTGAATTGTCATTGACAGAAGCTTGTAAAACTTGCTCTCCTAAAACACTGTAAATAGTAAGATTAGCAGAATCTTGTATTCCATTAAAGCTTACATAATCCTTTGAAGGATTTGGATACATGTTAATGGCGTTAGTTTCAAAAGCATTAACACTAAGTGTAATCAATTCATTCTCTAGCCAAAATACGGTTTCACTAGCATTACCAATACTTGCAATATCTAAATCTGAATCACCATCAAAATCTGCTAGAGCTAAGGCTTGCATTTGAAAATTATTATCCGTTATAGTAGTTGGTGTACTACTAGGATTTGCATTATTAGCACCTTTAAACCATATAATGGCATCATCAGAAGTCCCAAAATCGGTAAGAATAACATCATTAAAAGTATCACCATCAATATCCTCAACAATAACTTCTCCAGGTCTATCAATAATAGAGGCATTAGAAACGTTATTTATAGTTGCTGGCATATCTTTCTCCTTATCATACCAATCAACATCTCCACCAGCTCCACCATTATCAACTTTAATGATATCCATATCACCATCGTTATTAACATCTGCAAATTGCACATGTAATAAAAATGCATCACCACTATCTACGGTTTCAGTATCCTTAATCCAAGATACAGAACCTAGTTCTATGAGTTGGTTGTAATACACTTCGATACTTTGACCAGTAAAAAACCCAACAACAACATCTAAATCGCCATCACCATCATAATCTGCCATATCCATGTAAAACGGATTGTTTGTACCACTTTCAATATCTGTTTCAGCAGTAAAATTACCTGTTCCATCACCTGAATACCAAGCGGTTTTATTTCCAAATACTGCAACTGCAATATCAGTGTTTCCATCGCCATTAATATCACCAGCTACAACTTCTCCAGGACCACCTGTTAAGGTTGCATCTATAGAAACTTCAAGTCCAAAACCACCTACACCATCACTTAAAAAGTAAACCAATTTACCTTGGTTAGCAGACGATGCAATAATGTCTAAGCCAAATTGACCATCGATATCAGCAACCTCTAATCCATCAACCCATCGTATTGATGTAGATACGTCAGTTTCAATAGAAAAGTTACCAGAGCCATCATTACTATACCAGCGTATAGTATTATCTACGTTTGTAGGGTTAGTATTTGTTGCCATGACTAAGTCTATGTCACCATCACCATCTAAGTCTCCAGCTTCAATCTCGTAAGGTTCTGCACCTGTGCTTGGATCTATGTTTTGAAGTGGTAAAAACGTTGTTTGAGCTGTAAGAGTAAACCCTAATAAAATTGCACAAATTGTGAGTAATTGTTGTTTCATATAAGTTAAGTTTAAAATTTGATTATCATAAAGTTACGATTTTATTTTAGGCTACCAACCATATCCTCTGGTTTTACCCATTCATCATATTCATCAGAAGTAACGTAACCAAGATTTATAGCTTCTTCTTTTAAGGTGGTTCCGTTTTTATGAGCTGTATTTGCAATCTCAGCAGCTTTGTAGTAACCAATCTTAGTATTTAAAGCCGTTACAAGCATTAAGGAATTGTTTAATAACTCTTTAATTACATCACGATTTGGCTCAATTCCAGAGGCGCAATTCTCATCAAAACTCAAACATGCATCACCTAGTAATTGTGCCGATTGTAATATGTTAGCTGCCATCATAGGTTTAAACACATTAAGTTCATAGTGACCTTGCGTTCCACCAACAGTAACAGAAACATCATTACCCATAACTTGTGCACAAACCATAGTTAAGGCTTCACATTGCGTCGGATTTACTTTCCCAGGCATTATAGAACTTCCTGGCTCGTTAGCAGGAATACTAATTTCACCAATCCCAGAACGTGGTCCAGAAGCCATCATACGTATATCGTTTGCAATTTTATTAAGTGAGACAGCTAATTGTTTTAAGGCACCATGACTCTCTACAATGGCATCATGTGCAGCCAAAGCTTCAAACTTATTAGCAGCAGTAACAAAAGGTAAACCTGTAAATTCTGCAATAAATTCAGACACACGCTTGGCATAACCTTTAGGTGTATTTAACCCTGTACCAACAGCTGTGCCACCAAGTGCCAACTCAGCTAGGTGAGGCAACGTGTTTTCTAAAGCTTTAAGACCATGGTCTAATTGCGAAACATAACCAGAGAACTCTTGACCAAGTGTTAAAGGAGTTGCATCCATGAGGTGTGTACGACCAATTTTTACAACAGCTTTAAAATCTTCAGATTTTTGCTTTAAGGTATTTCTAAGTTGTTGTATACCAGGAATGGTTACTTCTACAATTTTCTTGTATGCAGCAATATGCATACCAGTAGGGAAGGTGTCATTAGAAGATTGCGATTTGTTGACGTCATCATTGGGTGTTATGGTTTTGTCACCTTCACCAATAACTTTTCCAGCCAATTGGTGTGCTCTATTAGCAATAACCTCATTAACATTCATATTACTTTGTGTACCAGAACCAGTTTGCCAAATCACTAGTGGAAATTGATCATCATGTTTGCCCTCTAAAATCTCATCGCACACTGCTGCAATAGCATCTCGTTTTTCAATAGGTAAAACACCTAATTCACAGTTGGTATAGGCTGCTGCTTTTTTAAGGTAAGCAAAACCATATATTACTTCTAATGGCATAGACCCTGAAGCTCCTATTTTAAAGTTATTACGTGAGCGCTCAGTTTGCGCTCCCCAAAGTTTATCTGATGGGACCTTAACGTCTCCCATGGTGTCTTTTTCTATTCTGTAGTCCATTACTTGACTCTATTTTGTAGTTTAATTTGAGTATTGCAAAATTACAACTTATATGATGTATTGTTGCTTACAGTTTTATATTTTATATACAGTAACTGTTAATAAATACAGTCCTCATTTAGAATGGGTTGTCTTGATTTTAAAATTAAAAAAATCTAACTTCGCTTTTAACAATGAGCATCCCGAAGTGAACATCCGATAAATACAATTAAAAAAGTCCTTATCTAAGTTTTGTGCTTCATTATAAACAACCGCTAACCAATGATAAAATTCTTTAGATTATCGAAACTTAATTTTGTCTTGCAAAATCAAATGTCCAGTGGACATTTGGGTGAGATAGCCGCTTGCGGAAAAAATAGAATCCTGAAATATGATTAAGTTCTTTAGACGAATTAGATACAACCTTATGAGTGAAAATAAAACTGGAAAATATTTTAAGTATGCTATTGGTGAAATTGTTTTGGTGGTTATAGGAATTCTTATTGCTCTGCAAATTAATACTTGGAATCAGAATAGGCAAAATCGCTCCCAAGAACAGCAAATCTTAGTTCAGTTATTAAATGAATACACAAACAATTTATTTCAACTAAATCAAAAAATCTCAATAAGGAACGCAACGGTATCATCCTCTTTCAAACTGCTAAATTATAAAAATGATGAAAAGCTAAACGTTGTTGCAGATAGCTTTAATTTACATATAGGAAGAATTCTTTTGCGCCCTACATTCGACCCAGAGCTCGGTGTCACAACAGAGCTTACAAGTTCAGGAAAATTATATCTGATAACTAATAATTCATTAAGAAATAACATCACCTCTTTTCCAAGTTTTTTAGGTGAACTTCGTGAGGAAGAAATGGTAATTTATAATCAGGTTGAAGAACAATTAACACCTTTTATAATGGAACATTATCAAATTGGGAGAGTTATTGGAGAAATGTTTAATGACGAGTATATTAAGAAACGAACAACTTTTGTAATAGCTGAAGGTCATAATTCAGTTATAGATTTATTTACTCAAGTTGATTTTAAACCCTTACTGAATCACCCAGATTTTGAAGATTACTTAGCATTAATGATAAGTAATACTATTTATACTAATGAACAATCCGAGGGCGTAAAGAAAAAAATTGAAGATATAATTTCACTAATTAACAAAGAATTAGAAAAATAAGGAAAGTACAACAACGTGAATAGTTCATTGCTCGGAAATTCCTATCGGAATTTTTGTCGCTTCTGAACAATAGGTTCCTGTTTATTTGCTAACTTAGTGGAATCGCAACGAAAACATACACAAAACTCTTGTACTTCATTATAACCAACCATAAGATTCCCGCTTTCTCGGGAAATATAATATGATAAAATTCTTTCGATTATCGAAACTTAATTTTGTCTTGCAAAATCAAATGTCCAGTGGACATTTGGGTGAGATAGCCGCTTGCGGAAAAAACAAAAGTTCTACACATGATTAAATTCTTTAGGCAAATTCGTAAATCTCTTCTTTCAGAAGGAAAAACTGGGAAGTATCTGAAATATGCAATTGGAGAGATTGTTCTTGTCGTCATTGGTATTTTGATTGCTTTACAAATAAATTTAAAAAGTCAAGAAAAAACCAATCGCGAACATGTAGAAAGTATTTTAAAAAGTGTATACTTTAATTTGGAAAGCGATATGGCTAACCCTATTAATAGGTTTATAGGGTTCTGTGAATTTAAAGACTCATTGAATACTATGCTTCTGACCAAAAATTTATCCTATAAAGATTATGAGTTAAGTGGTCAAGGACATTACGGATTAGGACGCCTGTTAACATATGAATTTGAACCCTTCCAGTTTGAAAATCAAGCCTATGAGCGTTTGGTGGCTAATATTGAAATTATACCAGACGAATATATGCCAATAGTTAAAATGCTTCAAGATGTTTATAGCAAAGAGGTGCCTGTTGTAAATGAAGTTGCCATAGAGGTAAAAAACTTTGTGGATGAGATTGAAGATAAGTACCAATCATCTTTTGATTGGTATTCCAATACAGATAGTACGCATTTTCGACAGAAGGTAAACTACATGCTTGATAATCCTAAACATTTAAATGACGTAAGAAGGCATCAATATATAATAGATCATTTACTGGGTCATATGAATACACTAAAGACGAATGTTTCTATTGCTTACAGTAAAATTCATAATGAATTAATGTTCGATGAACCATTTTCAGAAATTGTAGAACGGTTTTATTTTCCAAAAGAAAATGAACTTAAAAAGTATACTGGAATTTATGAATTTGTAGACAATCCTTCTAATACCATGGAATTTGTATCTAAAGACTATTACTTAACTCTAGGTAACGGAAATGGTTTTAAGCTAATTAATATAGCTGATAATAAATTTGCAGCTTCAATTGATACCAAAGGTAGTTATATAGAATTTATAGAAGATGAAAAGGGTGATATTTCAGCACTTACTTTTAACAGAATTAGAGAAAAGGATACGATATCAGCACTTCATAAAAAAATAAAATAACAAAAGCACAACAACATTTATAATTAATTCCAAAGAAATAATTAACTTGTGTCTTCATCTGAAAATCATAACTGATTTTCCAGCAACCAACCATACACAATCACGTTAAGCGTTATAAAAACTGCATATGTTCATTTACTGTTAACAAATCTTTATTTTGCTATTGTAAATACAAATCAAAGGTTTTATCTTTGTACCAATATTTAATTAAATAGCGCACAATGTTTGAATTTGATCAGTATTTAGGGTTTTTAGCATTCTTAACCATTTTAACCATAGGATTTTGGTTAATGATCTTTTTATTAACCTTTGTTATTCCTTACTGGATTGGTGGATCTCTTATTGAGCGTTTAAAAGAAATTAGAGAAGAAAAGAAAGCAAAAAAAGCTAACGTTTAAGATCTTATAAATAAATATAAAAAAAGGAAACTCATTGAGTTTCCTTTTTTGTTTTGATATCATTAATGCTTTTTTAATATGAGATGTTGTGCTTAGCCTTCAAAATCGTCACCATCACCAGAGTCGTTTCCTCGACCGCGTTCGCGTTGTTTTTTCTGATTAAAGCGATACGTAAAACTTAAATTAAATGAGCGTACTCTTCGTTGAAACTCACTTGTAGACTCAAAGCTATCCGTAAAATTATCACTCCTACGTTTTCTAGAATTAAAAACATCTCTAACATTTAATGCAATAGATGCTTTGTCTTTAAATAAGTCTTTACTAAACGCTAAATCTGTTGAAAAAATACCTTTATTAACACTTTGTGCTGTTTCGCTTGGACCTCTATAAAAGAGTCGTGTTTGCCAATCTATATTTCCTGGTAAGGTGTATTTGTTATTAAGTCTAACAAACCAACTTAGGTTATCTGCGTCAAAATTCTGACCTTCAAAATCGCCTCTTGTACTAGAGTTAAACAAGTTGAAGTTTCCGTTTAAATTCCATTTTTTGGTTGGTCTGTAGGTTAGTGTGAATTCAAAACCAAAACGATCGTTTGTTGCTAAGTTAATAGGTGTACGTTTAATAACAGGAATTAAATCGAATTGCTGATTAAGCATATCAAAATTTGGGTCGTTTATATTTATGGTTTGGTTTGTTTCAAAACTATAGAAGTTATCTGTTTCTAAGGCTACAAAATTAAAGGCATCTTGTGCACGTTGAAAATAAATAGAGCCATTTAAAGAAAGTTTACCATAGTCTTTAAAATAGCCTAAATCAACTGCGTTAGATGTACTAGGATCTAAATCTGGATTTCCTTGGAATAGGTTAGTAGCACTACTTCGCGAAGGAAAAGGATTGATAAAACGAGATCGAGGTCTACGTATACGTCTGTTGTAACCAAACGTAATATTTTCATCTTCAGATATCTCAAAGGCTAGATTAAGCGTTGGGAATAATTGATTGTATTCTTTTTTTTCAAATTGATTACTTGTAAACTGATCGATGGTAATTCTGGTACCTTCAAAACGTAATCCCAATAAAAACGATAATTTTTCGCTTAGTTTATTACCATATTGCGTGTAAAAGGCATTTACAAATTGTTTAAAATTTAAAGAGTTACTAAGGTCAATATTCACTTGAAATGATTGACCATTATCAAAGCTAGACTCTACAAGGTAATCCGTTATTAAATCAAAAAATTCACCTCTGTAACCAAATTCAAACTGACCAGTTTCATTAATGGGTTGCACATAGTCTCCTTGTAATAAGATTCGTTCTTGTGCTTCATCTGTAGCAACAGTTTCTACATCAAAACCATTTTGATTAATTAAAGAGGCTTCAGACTCATTACTGTCTTCGAATTGAAAGTCAAAGGTTAAACGATGCTGACTATTGCCTTTAAATTGCTTATCGAAGTTAAGTGCATACTGCACAGTTTTGTCATCTTCAAACTCAGGGTCTTTTCGTATTGTTGTATTGGTTAAGGTGTTATTGCTATCAAACTCTTCGGCAATATTAGTTGTATTACTTTCTGTGTCACTATCTCTATACACTAAAGACGCAGTTAATGAGCTTGTATCATTAATATACCACTCAATACCTGTATTAGTACTAAACCCTTTCCTGGTTCTGTCGAAGTCTCTATTTTCTATTAAGAAAGAACTAGGATCATCTCCATTAAAAAATTCGGTATCACTAAAAGCATTTCCTGGTGATTCTCTGTAATTATAATTAGACGTATTAAAGATATTTACATCACCTGTTCTGTAATTAATATTACCTGAAATACCTGCAGATGTAGGATAACCACCATTTACAGTTATAGCGCCATTTAAACCTTGTAATTTACTTCGTCTTAAAATGATATTTAAAATTCCGGCAGATCCTTCAGCATCGTATCGTGCAGATGGTGATGTTATAACTTCTACACGCTCTATAGATTCTGCTGGTAATTGTCGTAAAGCATCAGTAGAGTTAAGCCCAACTAAACCAGAAGGTTTTCCGTTAATAAGAATACGAACATCGTCATTACCACGTAAGGCAACATTACCTTCGACATCTACAGAAACTGAAGGCACATTATCTAATACATCGCTTACTGTACCACCACGAACCGTTAGATCTTTACCTACATTGTATACTTTTTTATCGAGTTTAATTTCTACAGTTGTGCGTTCTGCAATGATTTCAACTTCTCCAAGAGCCTCAACATCTAGAGCAAGAGATGTGGTACCGAGATTTGTATCTGTATTGAGTAGTTTATTGAGTAAGTTTACTGTTTTATAACCAATATATTCAATAGAAATATCATACAATCCTTTTGGTACATCTATTGTATATTCTCCTTTTTCATTGGTAATACCACCAGTTGTTATGGTATTATCTTTTTTATTTTTAAAAGCAATTGTGGCGTATTCTAGAGGTACTTTGGTATCTTTTTCTAATACTTTTCCTGTTACTTTCACATCAGTTTGACCATGCAATATAACTGAGGTAAAAAGAATAAGTAGTGCAGTAAATTGTCTTAATATCATAACAAGTGGTTAGTAGTTGTGCCTATTTAGATGTGCAAAATTACTGTAACTTGTGCCTAGTTTGGTTAATCTTATGTTAAAGGAAAAGAGTAGCGTTTAAAGAATATCATTAATGTTTTCAGTAGGTCTTCCAATAACAGCTTTATTACCATTAATAATAATTGGTCGTTCTATTAATTTTGGATTCTTTACCATGGCGAAAATAATTTCTGAATCTGAGAGAGTTTTACCTTTAAATTCAGCCTTCCATAACGCTTCATTTTTACGAATTAAATCTATGGGTTTAATATCTAATTTTGCTATTATTTTTTTAAGTTCTGATGCTGAGGGTACATCATCTAAATACTTAATTATATCAAATAATTGACCTGAATTTTCCAAGAACTGTAAACCTTCTCTAGACTTTCTGCATCTTGGATTGTGATATATTGTAACAGTAGAAGTACTCATATAAGCTATTGTTTGTCTTTCTTTTTACGTTTCTTTTTTTCTTTTTTCTTATCTAATTTTCCTTTGATAGCTTTTTTTATATCTTCTATTACGTCTTTAGATACTAAATCTTCTAAATCCTTAAAATGGCTTTCGTCCAAATCCTTTAACTCCTGTTCACGCTGAAAGTATGGTTTCTCTACGTTGTAGATTTTTAGCTTCTCATCAAAGTATGAATTGAGTTTTTGTTTAATAATCTCTTTTTGAAAGTCGTCAGCATTTAATTGATCTAATATACCTTGAATATATTTTGCTTTATTCTCTTCGAGTTTACGTTTCTGTCTTACTTGTTGTTCTTTATTTAATGCTCTAGGAGGTAAGCGTTGTTGGGCGTATATTGCTGTGCAAATTCCAAATAAAAATATAGCAGATAGTATAATTTTTTTCATAAGATTATAAATTAGATTTTTCTTTTTGTCCCATCATCATAAGGTAGGATTTTAAAAATGGTGTTATATCGCCATCCATTACAGCATCAACGTTTCCAGTTTCATGGCTGGTTCTAACATCTTTTACTAATTTGTAAGGATGCATGACGTAATTTCTAATTTGGCTTCCCCATTCAATTTTCATTTTCCCAGCTTCAATATCATCGCGTTGTGCCATTTGTTTTTGTAATTCAATCTCATAGAGTTGAGACTTCAGCATCTGAAGTGCTCTAGCACGATTATCGTGCTGCGATCGTGTTTCTGAACATTGAATTTGTATTCCTGAAGGTTTATGCAATAACTGTACCTTAGTTTCAACTTTGTTTACATTTTGTCCACCAGCTCCACTAGAACGTGCTGTAGTAATTTCAATGTCTGCAGGATTAATATCTATTTCAATGGAATCATCAACTAACGGATATACGTATACTGAAGCAAAACTAGTATGACGTTTTGCATTACTATCAAATGGTGAAATTCTTACTAATCTGTGCACACCATTTTCACCTTTTAGCCAACCAAAAGCAAATTCTCCATTAATCTCTAAGGTTACTGTTTTTATACCAGCAACATCACCTTCTTGGAAATTAAGTTCTTTGACTTTGTAACCACTTTTCTCAGCGAACATTAAATACATGCGCATTAGCATGCTTGTCCAATCACAACTTTCTGTTCCACCAGCTCCAGCTGTTATTTGTAATACAGCACTTAAGTTATCACCTTCTTCTGAGAGCATATTTCTAAACTCTAAATCTTCAATAAATGTTTCAGCTTTTGTAAATTGACATTCTAATTCTTCGCCACTTATTTCTTCTGCTTTATAAAATTCATACAAGACCTCTAAATCTTCAGTAAAAGTTTTAGATTTTTCGTAATCCTCTATCCACTTCTTTTTAGACCGAAGGGATTGCATCACTTGCTCAGCAGCTTTAGAGTCATTCCAGAAATTGGGATCGAAGGTTTGTTCTTCTTCGTTAGAAATTTCAATTGTTTTTTTGTCAATGTCAAAGATATTGCCTCAATGCAGAAACACGCTGCATAAGGTCTTTGATATTATCTGAAGTAATCATTGCTTTAAATTTTAAACAAAAATAGAATTTATAAAGATAATACGTAATTTTAGATTTTAATTTTTTTACTATGCGATTTAAACTTATTGTTATTCTGGTTTTGTCTTTGTCTTTTTCTTCTTTCGGTCAGATGCTAAAGGATAAAAAACTTCAAGATTTTAAAGGGTTTTTCGACTTTCATTACGAAGAATCTACAGATAAAATTTATTTAAAGGTAAAAGCATTAGATGAAGAGTTTCTTTACGTTAGCTCTCTCTCTAGCGGAATTGGAAGTAATGATATTGGATTAGATCGTGGTCAATTAGGCAATGAACGTTTAGTTAAGTTTCAAAAAGCTGGGAATAAGTTGATGTTAATTCAGCCAAATTTGCAATACAGAGCAAATACTGATAATGCCTTAGAACGCGAAAGTATTGAACAAGCTTTCGCAAAGTCTGTGTTATTTGGCTTTCCTATACTTGAAAGCGATAATGGTGAGTTTATTATAGATTTCACTCCATTTTTAATGCAAGATACACATGGTGTAGTACAAACACTAAAACGCTCTAAGGAAGGTAATTATAAGTTAGATAAATCTAAAAGCGCACTTAATTTAAAGCGTACTAAGGCGTTCCCTAAAAATGTAGAGTTTAATGCGTTATTAACGTTTGCAGGACAGCCTACAGGACGAAACATTAGAAGTGTAACACCAACAGCCTCATTAGTTTCTGTTACACAACATCATAGTTTTATTAAGTTGCCTGATCGTAATTATAAACCAAGAGTTTTTGATGTTAGGAGTGGAGCCATTTCAACAACATACATGGATTATGCAACACCTGTTCAGGAACCAATATTAAAACGCTTTATTATTAGACATCGTCTTGAAAAAATAAACCCTAATGCTTCTATCAGTGAAGCAAAAGAACCCATTGTGTATTATTTAGATTCTGGTACTCCAGAACCAATACGTTCAGCTTTATTAGATGGAGCTCGCTGGTGGAATCAGGCATATGAAGCTATTGGGTTTAAAGATGCCTTTCAAGTCAAGATATTACCAGCAGATGCAGATCCTATGGATTGTAGATATAATGTGATTCAATGGGTTCATCGTTCAACACGTGGTTGGAGTTATGGTGCAAGTGTGGTTGATCCTAGAACTGGAGAAATCATTAAAGGTCATGTAAGTTTGGGAAGCTTGAGAATACGACAAGATTTTATGATTGCCCAAGCTTTGCTCAATAAACCTTTTGCAGAACGCGATGATAATTATCAGCCAATGTTAGAGATGGCTTTGGCCAGAATACGACAATTAAGTGCACATGAAGTTGGACATACACTTGGATTTGCACATAATTTTGCAGCAAGTACAAATGGTAGAGCTTCAGTGATGGATTATCCTCATCCTTTAATAAAACTAACTAATGGTGAGATAGATTTAAGTGATGCTTACGATACAAAAATTGGAGATTGGGATAAGATTACAGTGGCTTATAGTTATTCAGATTTCCCAACTAATACTGATGAAAAACTAGCATTAAACTCTATTCTACAGAATGCTTATTCTGATGGTTTAAGATTTATTACAGATAGTGATGCAAGAGCAAAAGGAGGAGCTCATGCTTTAGCTCATCTATGGGATAATGGGCAAAGTGCATCTGAAGAATTAAACCGATATTTAGAGGTACGACAACAAGCCATTACCAATTTTTCTAAAGACAATATAAGATCTGGTGAGCCATATTCTGTATTAGAAGATGTGTTTGTGCCATTATATTTTTCGCATCGTTATCAAACCGAAGCTGCTGTAAAATTAGTAGGAGGCTTAGATTATAACTACGCGGTTAAAAATGATAATCAATTTACAGTTAAGTCTATTTCTAAAGAAGAGCAACGTATAGCCTTAGAGAGTGTGCTCAGTACTGTTAGTGCTAAAACATTATCAATTCCAAAAGACAAACTTAGTTTATTTCCGCCTAGAGCTTATGGTTATTGGAGAGGACGAGAATCGTTTAGCAGTAAATCTGGAGTGTCATTTGATGCTTTGAGTGCTGCTTCTACTGCAAGTGATATGACTTTAGGACTACTACTGCATCCTGAACGTATGAATAGATTGATTCAGCAAAAAGGCTTAGATAATTTACAATTAGGTGTTGATGATGTTTTTAATGCGTTAATAAATACAACCTTTAAGCAAATAGAATACGATACTTATGAGTCTGAAGTGCACCAATTAATTTCTTTTAATGCACTAAAGCATTTGATGAATTTAGCAATTTCTGATCGTGTACATTTCCAAGTCAATGCTTATGCTCAAAAGGCAATTGAAGATATTCTCAGGGTACTAGATAATACAGTTTATGGTAAACAATTTAAACGAATTATCGCAGATTTTTATGAGAATCCTGATGATTTTAAACTTATTAATTCGCCAAAAATACCAGATGGTTCACCTATAGGAAGTGATTTATGTTCCTTTACAACTAATTAATATGATAATAGATTTAAGAAGCGATACAGTTACCAAACCAACTAAAGGTATGTTAGATGCCATGATGAGTGCTAAAGTTGGAGACGACGTATTTGATGAAGATCCTACAGTAAAAATTTTAGAAGACCGTTTAGCAAATCTCTTTGGTAAACCTAGAGCTTTATTTTTTCCTTCAGGTAGTATGGCAAATCAAACAGCTATTAAATTACACACCAATCCAGGTGAACAAGTGATTTGCGATAAATATGCTCATATTTATAATTATGAAGCTGGAGGAGTTAGTTTTAACAGTGGTGTATCCTGTAATTTAGTTGATGGTCATAGAGGTATGTTTACTGCAAAACAAGCTAAAGACGCTATTAATCCAGATGCTTTTTATTACAGTCAAACTAGTTTAATAGCTATCGAAAACACAACCAATAAAGGAGGAGGAGCGTGTTGGGATTTTAATGAATTAATAAATATTAAATCGCTTTGTAATAATCATAAATTAGGGTATCATCTAGATGGTGCTCGACTTTGGAATGCCCTAGAAGAAAAGAGGGAAACAGAGTTGGACTATGGTAAATTATTTAATACTATTTCTGTTTGTTTAAGTAAGGGTTTGGGTTGTCCTATAGGTTCGGTTTTAATAGGTGACGACGATATTATGCAACAATCTGTAAGACTCAGAAAAGTATTTGGCGGAAATATGAGACAGGTTGGTTATTTGGCTGCTGCTGGTTTGTATGCCTTAGATCATCACAGAGTGCGATTAAAAGACGATCACAGTAAAGCTAAAGACATAGGTGAAGTACTAGCTCAACATACTGCAATTAAAACAGTAGAACCTATAGAAACCAATATAGTGATTTTTGAACTAGCTGAAGACGTTGACGAACAACAATTCTTTGAAATATTGCATAATAAGGGTATTAAGCTAATAGGAATGGGTGGTGGTAAATTAAGAATAGTCACACATTTAGATTATACCAATCAAATGCATGACTATCTTTTAACTACATTAAAAACGCTTAGTTTATAATTACCATTGGTAACGAATTCCAAGAGCAATATCAAAATCTAAGTCGTCATTAAAATCTCCAAAACCAATTTCTGGTCTAAAATCTAATGATAGCAATAAAGGAATGTCAAAATTATATTCAATTCCTATATCTCCTGCAACAAAGAAAAACGTTTCACTATCATCAATGCCAGCTGGTAAATTATCAAAACTGTAACTTCCTAATCCACCACCAGCTCCAGCATACCAATTAAAGTTTCCATCTAAGTTCCAAACCCATTGGTACAAGCCAGCTAATTTGAAGCCATCAAAGTTGTTACCACTTCGCCAACCTAGGTCTACTTCTAGTCTATTGTTATCTCCTAGAGCACGTTGATACGAAATTTCAGCGCCAAAGCCATCACTATCACCTAATCGTAAACCAATGGCATTGTCGGATATTTCTTGAGAGTTACCTATTGCAAACCCAAATAAACACAGTTTAATTAAACATAATTTCTTCATAAGTTTTTAATTTTTAATTGATGAATTAATACGATTTAAAATTTTATTTTACGTTTCAAAAATAACGCCAAAAACTAATTAATAGTCTTTTTTTATGATTTTTAATTAACAGTAAAACTATATTAGCTTCCTTAATTTTGTAGTATTACAATTAATTAAATAACTAAATTTAGACTTTGAAGCTTTTTAGTTTAATACTCTATTTTTTTAAGCAATCTTATGAATTCTATCATTGAATCATTTTTTAATATTCTTAAGCCAGATCAAATACTTAAAGGTTCTGATTTACAAGAACGTTATCATCATATTTGGCATATGGATAAACCTCTCTTTGTTAGAGCATTACTGCTTCCAGAGTCAACATCTCAAGTTTCAGAGATTATGAAAATTTGTGATATGGCTAATCAACCAGTTACAGTATTTGGTGGCTTAACTAACCTTGTTGGAAGTACTGAAACTAATGAAGAAGAGGTTGTAATTTCTATGGAGCGTATGAACACTATAGAAAATCCTGATCTACAGAGCAGAACCATAACAGTTGAAGCTGGTGCTATCCTTGAGAATATACAAAATAAAGTTACTGAGAGTGGAATGCTTTTTCCGCTAAACTATGGTGCAAAGGGTTCTGCGCAAATCGGAGGATCAATTTCAACAAATGCAGGAGGACTTCAGGTAATACGTTACGGAATGACAAGGAATTTAGTACTTGGTTTGGAGGTTGTGCTGGCTAATGGCACTATATTAACATCATTAAAAAAGATTATTAAGGATAACTCAGGCTATGATTTAAAGCAGCTGTTTATTGGATCTGAAGGCACACTTGGTATTGTCACTAAAGCCGTATTAAAATTGGTTGAGTCACCCAAAAGTCAAGTTTGTGCTTTTGTAGGCATTAATAACTATGATAATGTTGTTGAGTTTATGCGCTTTATGGATAAAGGATTAGCTGGCACCATGAGTAGTTTTGAACTTATTTGGAAAAATTCGTTTATAACATTAACAAAAGATCCATCTATTGATAGAACTCCATTACCATATGATTATAATTATTATGTTTTAGTGGAAAGCTTAGGAAGTAATCAACAACAAGACCAATTGCGGTTTGAAAATCTTTTGGAAGACGCATTAAATAGCGCACTTATTGAAGATGCTGCTCTAGCATACGTTAAGTCCGAGTTGAATTGGTTTTGGCACATAAGAGAAAATGTTGACGCTTTGGTAGCAGTTTGTAAGTATGATCAGCATTTTGATATCAGTGTACCTGTTAATGAAATCGGAAGAACTATTACTTCTATTACAGAAGATTTAGAGAAAATTAACGGCGTAGCTCATATTTTTCCTTTTGGACATGTTGGAGATGGAAACATTCACTTTATCATTGGAAAAGAAAGTGAAGATGACTCGTTAAGAAAAAAAATAAATTCAGTTATTTATAAGCCTCTAAAAGCTTTAGGAGGATCTGTTTCTGCCGAACATGGTATTGGATTACATAAAAAAGATTACTTGCATTTATGCAGAACTACAGAAGAGATCACACTCATGAAACAATTAAAACATCTAATGGATCCTAAACAGATTTTAAATCGTGGAAAAATATTGGATATGAATGGTAAATAGAGGTTTACTTTAAGCTATATTTTCACTCAATCCGAAGATGCTTTTTTTAGTGGTTTATCAACTATTGTAATAGCTGCAATAAGATCTTTAACTTCCATATCCTTTATATCTTCATCAGCAAAGAAAGGTGATAATTTATCCGCACTGTAGTTGTAGATCTTCCAACGCTTAAACTGATATTCTAAAGCTGTTAAATTCTCAACCCAATCACCAGAATTCAAATACATGGTTTGACCATGTTTAGTCTTCTTTATTTCCATTTTTGGCTGATGAATATGACCGCAAATTACATAATCGTACCCATTTTCAATAGCTAAGTCTGATGCAACATTTTCAAAATTATGGATGTATTTAATAGCGCCTTTTACACTATTCTTTATTTTTTTTGAAAGTGAATATTTTTCCTTGCCTAAAGACTTTAAGCACCAATTTACAAAGCGATTAATTAGAATGAGCATATCATAACCATAACCACCTAATTTAGCTAACCATTTTGCATTCTGTATTGAAATATCAAAAACATCACCATGAAAAACCCATGCTTTCTTGCCATCTAGCTTTAAAATAGTTTTGTCTACTATAGAAATCTTACCAATTGAAGTGTTACTAAATTTACGTAACATCTCATCATGATTTCCTGTAACATAAATAACTTCTGTACCTTCAGAAGCCATGTCTATTATTTTTTTAATAACTCTTAGATGCGATTTAGGAAAGTAACGTTTGCTAAACTGCCATATATCTACAATATCACCATTTAAAACTAATGTTTTAGGTTCTATACTATTGAGGTAAGTGAGTACTTGTTTGGCATGACAACCGTAAGTTCCAAGATGAACATCAGAAATTACAGCAACTTCTATTTTACGCTTAAGTTTCAATAGGGCAATTTTATTACTGCAAATAACTAACACATATATTATTTAAAGTTTACCTATTAATTAATTTATGCTTAGCTTTTGGTTAATTAAATGTTATGGAATTTTAATTAATATTTTAGCATTAAATTCTTTTGTGATTTTTGATTCTCTTAGAATACAATTACATTAGCAAAAAAACAGGTTTTAATGGCGGGAAACACCTTCGGTAAATTATTTAAACTGACCACATTCGGAGAGTCTCATGGTGAAGCTATAGGAGGTATAATTGATGGTTGTCCAGCAGGATTAGAACTCAATTTTGATGCAATACAGAATGAAATGAATCGTCGTAAACCTGGCCAATCAGAGATTGTTACGCAGCGCAAAGAGCCAGATACCGTAGAATTTTATTCTGGCATATTTGAAGGTAAAACCACAGGAACTCCAATAGGTTTTGTTATTAAAAATACCAATCAAAAATCTAAAGATTATTCTCATATAAAGGACGTTTACAGGCCAAGTCATGCAGATTATACTTACGAAAAAAAGTATGGTGTAAGAGATTATAGAGGAGGAGGTCGTAGCTCTGCACGTGAAACGGCTTGTAGAGTTGTTGCAGGTGCCATCGCAAAACAACTATTGAGTACTATTAAAATTAATGCTTTTACATCTTCTGTTGGTGATATTTTTTTAGAGAAATCTTATCAAGACTTAGATTTTTCTAATACAGAAAATAATGCTATACGCTGTCCAGATAAGGATACTGCAGAGCTTATGATATCTAAGATTAAAGAAATACGAAAAGAAGGCGATACTATTGGTGGTACTGTAACTTGTGTGTTGCAAAATGTACCAGTTGGTTTAGGAGAACCTGTCTTTGATAAACTCCATGCAGAACTGGGTAAAGCCATGCTATCCATTAATGCTGTAAAAGGTTTTGAATATGGCAGTGGGTTTTGTGGTGCTCGCATGAAAGGAAGTGAACATAACGATTTGTTCAATGATGATGGTAGTACCAAAACGAATCTTTCTGGAGGAATTCAAGGCGGAATTAGCAATGGTATGGATGTTTATTTTAGAGTAGCTTTTAAACCAGTTGCTACGATTATACAAAAACAAGATACTTTAGATAGTTCTGGTAATATTGTTGAAATGCAAGGCAAAGGCAGACACGATCCTTGTGTGGTACCAAGAGCGATACCAATCGTTGAAGCTATGGCTGCATTGGTTTTAGCGGATTATATGTTATTAGATAAAGTTAGTAGATTATAATGAATAAGTTTTCCACTTTTGTGGAAATCAAAATAGATTTTGATGAAAAAACTCGCATTACACTGGAAAATTATTATCGGAATGGTTCTCGGAGTCATTTTTGGTTTTATAATGAATTCTTTAGATAATCAACAATTTGTAACCGATTGGATATCACCTTTTGGAACAATTTTCATTAACCTTTTAAAGTTAATAGCAGTGCCATTAATTTTAGCCTCGTTGATTAAGGGAATTTCTGATTTAAAAGATATTTCTAAAATAAAATCAATGGGTTTGCGTACTATAGTTATTTATATGGCTACAACTTTGGTTGCAGTTATTATTGGGCTAAGTATTGTAAATACGGTTCAGCCTGGAAATGGTATGCCAGAGGATACTATTGAAAAAATTAAATTAAAATATGCTAATGATGCTGGTGTAACAGATAAATTAGAAAAAGCTAGTGCACAACAGGATGCTGGACCACTACAAGCTTTAGTCGATATTTTTCCGAGTAATATTTTTAAATCTCTAACTGAAGCTTCTATGCTTCAAGTCATATTCTTTGCCTTATTTGTTGGAATTTGTTTACTGCTCATAGGAGAAAAAAAGGCAAAACCTTTGGTAGATTTTTTCGACTCACTTAATGAGGTCGTCATGAAAATGGTAGATTTAATCATGCTATTTGCACCATATGCTGTTTTTGCATTATTGGCAAATGTTATTATTTCTTTCGATGATGCCGAAATTTTAGTAAAACTTTTATGGTATGCGGCTTGTGTTTTTGGAGGCTTAGTATTGTTAATTGGCTTTTACCTCATTCTTATAAGTGTTTATGTAAAAAAATCACCATTGTGGTTCTTAAAGCAAATCAGTCCTGCTCAATTATTAGCGTTTTCAACAAGCTCAAGTGCAGCAACACTTCCTGTAACTATGGAGCGTGTGGAAGAGCATTTAGGTGTAGATAAAGAAGTCTCTGGGTTTGTATTACCTGTTGGAGCAACAGTTAATATGGATGGTACCAGTTTATACCAAGGTATTGCAGCAGTTTTTATTATGCAAGTGCTTTGGCCAGAAGGCTTAACATTTACAAATCAATTGGTAATTATTGGCACGTCTGTATTGGCCTCTATTGGAAGTGCTGCAGTGCCAAGTGCAGGAATTGTAATGTTGGTCGTGGTATTAGAAACTATTGGTTTCCCTGCGGAATTATTACCTATTGGTATAGCACTAATTTTTGCTGTAGATAGACCTTTAGATATGTGCAGAACTGTGGTTAATGTTACTGGAGATGCCACAGTGTCTATGATGGTTGCGAAGCCTTTAGGTAAATTACACGATCCTAAACCTAAAGAATGGGATGACCATTATGATGCGGTTAAATAGTTTAAATTATAACAAAAGTTTAGTATTTTTAAGTTAATATAACGGACTAAAATTAAGAGATATGAATGTTTGCTTTATAATGTATCCTTGGGAACAGATTGATGCCGAAAATGATACAAGCTTAGCTTTAATTAAGGAATGTGCCAAACGAGGTCATGGTGTTGCGATGTGTACACCAGCAAACTTAACCATTAGAGATAGTGTAACGAGTGCATTCTGCACAGTTATTGGCAGAATGGAAAAAGTTCCAGGCTCTTTAAAGGCATTTTATAACAAAGCAGAGCTAAGAGAAGAAATGTTACCATTAGCTGG
This sequence comes from Microcosmobacter mediterraneus, assembly GCF_031846265.1. Lineage (NCBI taxonomy): Bacteria > Pseudomonadati > Bacteroidota > Flavobacteriia > Flavobacteriales > Flavobacteriaceae > Microcosmobacter > Microcosmobacter mediterraneus. The sequence continues at coordinate 194,509 of NZ_JAVRIA010000004.1, forward strand.
ATTTGATGCGATTTTCTTTAGAGCAAATCCGCCGTTAGATCCTATAATGCTTAACTTCTTAGATTCTGTTAAAGATGATGTGTTTATAGTAAATTCCTTGCAAGGCATGCGAGAAGCTAACAATAAATTATACACAGCAGCCTTTGGAGATGCACATAGTAATATTATTCCTAATACACATGTATCAAAAAATAAGGATTATTTAATTCAACAAATTAGAGAGTCAAAATCTGACAAGATGATTATTAAACCATTGAATGGTTTTGGAGGTTCAGGCGTAATTCTTATTGAAAAATCGGCAATGAACAATATTAATTCATTATTGGATTTCTATGTTACAAGTGGTGATGGAGGATCAAATTATGTTATTCTTCAAGATTATATTGAAGGTGCAGATGAAGGTGATGTTAGAATTTTATTGCTTAATGGAGAGCCTGTAGGTGCCATGAAACGCGTTCCAGGTAAAGACGATCATAGATCTAATGTCTCTGCTGGTGGAAGTGTTCAAAAACATGCCTTAAGCAAAGCTGAGAAAGCACTTTGTAAACAAATTGGTCCGAAATTAGTTAATGATGGACTCTATTTTGTAGGTATTGATGTCATTGGTGGCAAACTTGTTGAAGTCAATGTTATGTCTCCTGGAGGCATCACCTATATTAATAAAGTATACAAACCAAAGATAAAAGTAGAAGAAAAAGTAATAGACTTCCTTGAGAGTAAAGTTGTAGATAAGTTACAGGCCTTTGATAGACGTACACGTTTACGAAAAACAGTACAAGATGCTTAATAATGGGCTTAAATCTTCGCCTATTGTTAGTTGTAATTGGTTGCATAAAAATTTACACCTTGAAAATTTAGTTTTACTAGATGCTAGTGTAAAAAGTAATGTTCCAGAATCTCTATCGGAATATATACCAAGCTCAATTCCTTTAGATATCAAAGGTAAATTTAGTGATGTATCTGGAAAATTCCCTAATACCATGCCATCGCTTGAGCAATTTCAACATGAAGCTCAAAAGCTAGGAATTAATAATAATTCCTTAGTTGTGGTCTATGATGATAAAGGTTTGTATTGGAGTCCTAGAGTTTGGTGGTTATTCAAAATATTTGGCTTTAGTAATGTTTATGTTTTAGATGGTGGACTACCAGAATGGAAGGCAAGAGGGTTTAAAGTAGTATCATCTTCAGATACTAGAGCGCATTTAGTAAGTGATTTATCTGTAAAGTATGATAATGACAAGATGTGCTTTTATAAGGATATCAAAGAATTAACTGATAATCCCAATGTTTTAATATTAGATGCACGATCTCAGGACCGTTTTGAATGTAAGGTGCCTGAGCCTCGCGATGGCTTAAGAAGTGGAACAATACGAAACTCTAAAAATTTGCCATTCACTCAATTACTAGATGGAAATTGTCTAAAACCTAAGGCTGAATTAAAAACTATTTTTGATACTTTTGAAAGTAATGATAAATCATTAGTGTTTTCATGTGGCTCTGGCATTACAGCTTGTATTCTAGCTTTAGCAGCAGAAATAGCAGGTTATGAAAAACTTAGTGTTTATGATGGCTCTTGGACAGAATATGGAACATTAACGAAGTAATATGGAATCAGAAACTAATTGGACAAAAGACGAACTCATTGCATACATATTGCTTTATGCATCGCATTCAAATTTAGATGAAGATAATCATGAGCGTAATGTCATTATATCCAAAGTAGACATGCAAACCTTTCAGAAAATCCATGACGAGTTTGATGCTGATAATGATTACCAAAGTATTCAGAAAATCATATCTGGATTAAAAGCTCACCATTATTCTGCTGATGATTTAACCATGCTCTTTGTAGATATAAAAGTGTTGTTTTTTGCAGATGGCGAATTTGATAGCGTAGAACAATTTATGTATGCATACTTAAAAAAGATATTAAATTAATACTATGGAAAGACTTAGCATAGATGAAATTATATCAAAGATAGAAGCTGAGGAAACATTTCATGCCGTTTCTGAAGATTATTCATTCACTTTAAAGATCGATACCTATGTGCATTACGTTTGTGGTGCTGTGCATGATGGACATCAGTTTAGGGAAGAGCTTTGGGATAACTGTATACATACCGAATATGAACGTTGGTACGAAGAAGATCCTGAAACCAAAAATATGATTGCTTCACATCCTATAGTTATTGCTGGCTTAGATTCTCGCTTTGAGTACGACTTAAATCGTGCTCCTGAAGATGCTGTTTTTGAAACGGCTTGGGGAAAGCAGTTATGGCATAATCCACTTCCCCAAGAAATGAAGCAGAAAAGTTTAGACAAACACACTAACTTTTATAAGGTAGTACATGCTTTAATTAATAAAATTGAAAGTAAGTTTGGTGTTTGTGTAGTTTATGACATGCACAGTTACAATTGGAAGCGTTGGGATAGGGAAGTGCCAACTTGGAATTTAGGAACATCAAATGTAGATAATGAGCGTTTTGGAAAAGACATTGAATTATGGCGACAAAGCTTATCAGAGATTACATTTTCTCATAGTATAAAATCTACTTCCAAAATCAATGACACCTTTCAAGGTAATGGTTATTTCCTAAAATTTATTACTAATAACTTCAAGAATACCTTAGTTTTGGCAACTGAAATTGCGAAAGTATATTGTGATGAATATTCTTACGTTAATTATCCTGAAGTCGTTGCAGCTGTTGAGCAACAATTGCGCTATAAACTTCCGGAACACGCTTATAATTTTTATCAAAAACACAAAAGCTAAATGCCTCAAATTTCGGCCACAGACGAATACCAAAGTTTATTTGATATTGATGCCAACCTTAATCGGTTAGTTAAGAATATTGAATTACTTCGGTATATAAATCCTCTTAATATTGAGAATGAAAAGAAAAAATTCTTTTCATCTAAATATAATTACGAGCCCATTTTTAAATATCCGAAAGTTAATTTCAATGGCTACAAACTGCATAGGTTGTTCTATTCGCAACGTTTAGAGCGTATTGAAAATGAATCTATTAGACAGTTGTATGAAGATATTATCTATGGCTATTCTGGTTTAATAGAGTGTATTGAAACTATTGGTCAAGGCAGAAAATTCTATTATAACAGTCTTAAAAGTTTTGGAACACCAACTGAGAAGGATATTGATAACGCAAAATTTATTTTGCGATTTGATGACGAAGATTTTAATGAAGACATGCTGCCATTGTATAATGTGCATGAAGCTAAAGCTTACTTTGAAGAGTTTAGTATACGTTATGATTTTAAGTATAATCTAAAATTGTCAACACATATTTCTGCTGCTGCAATGGTTTTAAATAACACCCAAACTTTGGTATTACGTAAAAACCATAAATACAGTAAGAATCAGTTAAAGGTACTTGCCAATCATGAAATAGGTGTACACATGGTCACAACGTTTAATGGACTAAGCCAACCTTTAAAGGTGTTTTCAAACGGGTTTCCTAATAATGTAGAAACACAAGAAGGATTAGCTGTCTACTCAGAGTTTATGTCTGGTTGTCTAACCTTACAGCGCTTAAAAGAATTAGCATTTAGAACCATAGCTGTAGACAGTTTACATAAAGGTTATAGTTTTTCTGACACCTTTGATTTATTGCATAATCAATACAAACTCAATAGAGATAAGGCCTATTCAGTAACCTTGCGTGTGCATAGAGGAGGAGGCTTTACAAAAGATCATCTTTACCTTTCTGGTTTAAAAAAGGTTTTTAAATATGCACAAAATGATAATGATCTTGGATTGTTGCTCACTGGTAAAGTATCTCTAGAGTATATAGAAACGATTAAAGAATCTATTAATCTTGGTTTAGCAATATCTCCAAAATTTTATACAGATGCTTATACCAAGAATAATAATGCTAATAAAGATTTAGAGTTTATTTTAAAGGGTCTAAAGTAACTTACCAAAACTCGCTAATTTCTTGTTTTATAAAAGATAGTGCAGCATTACTTGGTGATTGTTTCTCCATCATCTCGGTTAAAATGACTTCTCTAAGTTTATCTGCAGTTGTTGTTTTTTCTAGCATGCTTCCTTTTCTAATGAGCTGAATAGTTGCATTTTTTGCTGCCATGATAATACTCCAACATTGATCACTTACATAAATTTGTTGGGATAAATTATGCTCTAATTCTTGTTCAATAGTTGCTATAAGTAGAGACTCATAACTTTCTTTATCAGAAGATGTTGGACTTACTCTAGTTAATAGTTTTGAAGGTTTTATTCGCTCCAGAAATAGAGTCATTCGTTCATAGGCCTGTAAACGAATTGGGAATCCTTCTTTTTGTAAATCTTTTGTAATTAAAAAGTTACGTCTGTTATTTTCATTCTGTACGTGTTCTTTAAAAAACATGTAAGCAATAGCTCCAGTAACTAATGCAGGAATGGTATACATTAAAAGATTGATGAGTTGTTGTTCCATAAAAATTAGTTCTTCTTTTTTCCGCCAAGATAATCACAATCTTTTAAATGTTGCATGCCTTTAAATTCTACAGGAGTTTTTTTGTAATTAAATGTTTTGTCAAAATTCTTAGTTAGATGATGATCATCTACATTCATTTCTACATCACTCATATTAAATTGGCAAGGATGTTCATAACCAGCAGCATGTGTAATTTCTATGAGTTCTTTTTTGAAAGTTTTAAAATATTGCGCTAAACGTTCAGATTTAAGAGGTATATTAATTCCGTTTTGTAACCATTTGCTCTGTGTGGCAATACCAGCAGGACAACGGTTAGTATGGCATATTTGAGCTTGAATACAACCAATACTCATCATAGCTTCTCGTGCTACATTAATAACATCAACTCCCATAGCAAAAGCCATAGCAGCTTTAGCAGGGAAACCCAATTTACCACTACCAACAAATACAATGCGCTCAGTTAATCCTTTACTTTGGAATAGTCTGTAAATATCACTAAATCCATAAATCCAAGGTAAAGACACATGGTCTGCAAAACTTGGAGGAGCAGCGCCTGTTCCGCCTTCGCCACCATCTATAGCGATAAAATCTGGACCTCTATTGGTTTTTACCATAATATCTGCGAGCTCTTTCCATTGCTCTAATTTGCCTATTGCAGCTTTAATACCAACAGGTAAACCTGTAGCCTCAGCAATAGATTCAATAAAATCTACCAATTCTGGCACAGAAGAAAAAGCCTTGTGGTTAGGTGGAGATAAAACGGTTTTACCAATTTCAACACCTCTGATTTCAGCAATCTCTTTAGTTATTTTTTTTCCTGGTAAAACACCACCTTTTCCTGGTTTTGCACCTTGTGATAGTTTAACTTCTATAGCTCTTACAAAGGGATTATTTTCAACGAGCTTAATCATTTTTTCCATAGAGAATCCACCATCTTCAGAACGTACTCCAAAATAACCTGTACCAAAATGAAAAACCACATCACCACCATGACTATGGTAAGGCGATAAACCTCCTTCACCAGTATTGTGGTATGCTCCAGCTATTTTAACACCTTTATTTAAAGACTCTATAGCTTTAGCAGATAAAGACCCAAAACTCATTGCTGAGATATTAATAATAGAAGCTGGCCTATATGGACGCCTTCTATTATTAAATGCTCCCATAACCTTTGCACAAGGCACAAAGGACATATCAGAGGTGTTAGGATGCTCTTTTTTAAGCTTATAAGGCATCATGGCGTTATTGATAAAAATATGCTGATGTGCATAGATATCTCTATCAGTACCAAAACCTTCGTAATTATTTTCTTGTTTAGCAGAAGCATAAATCCAACCACGCTCTATCCGATTAAAAGGAAGCTCTTCTCTGTTATTAGCCACAAAGTACTGACGCATTTCTGGACCAATACTTTCTAATAAATAACGTAAGTGACCAACAACTGGAAAGTTATGTTTTATAGTACTGGTTTTTTGAAAAAGTACATCTTTTACAGCGACTAATATGATTATAATTATAACCCAAAGCCACCAAGGAATCTTTCCTAAATATTCTAATACAGAATCCATAAATTAATGGTTTAAAAAATCTAAAGTTAATTGAGTAAAGGCTTTAACTCCAAGTAGAAGACCACTTTCATCAATAAAGAAACTTGGCGTATGATGAGCATTAGCTTTTGTATTGCCTTTAGTCATTCCGCCGAGGTAAAAATAAAATCCAGGAACTTCTTCTTGAAAATATGAGAAATCTTCACCTATGGTTTCTGCTTTAATTTGTATTACTTTATCATCACTTGCTGCTTCTTTTAAACTAGGCAACATTTGGTTGACCAATGCATGATCATTAAATACGATAGCTGTTTGATCTTCAAACGAAATAGTTGCCTCACCACCATAAGCTTTAGCAATAGTTTCTGTCATTTCAGTCATACGCTTATTAATCAACGCTTTCATATCTGGATCTAAAGTACGAATGGTTCCAATAAGTTCTGCAGTTTCTGGTATGATATTAAATCGAACTCCACTTGATATTTTTCCGACGGAAATTACAGCTGCTTCATTGATAAGTTTTGATTCACGACTTATTATAGTCTGAAAACCTTCAATAATTTTTGCAGAGATGAGTATTGGATCAACACCAAACCATGGTGCAGCACCATGAGTTTGTTTGCCTTTTATGTTTACTACAAAGCGTTCTACAGCAGCCATAGCTCCTCCAGGTTTGTAATGAATTTCGCCAACTTCAACCATAGATCGTAAATGCAAACCAAATATTACATCTACTTTAGGATTTTCTAATACGCCTTCTTTAATCATTAATTTTGCTCCACCTTCTTCACCAGGAGGTGCTCCTTCTTCAGCAGGTTGAAAAATAAATTTTACAGTACCTTTTATTTTGTCTTTGTGTTTAGACAGAACTTCTGCAACAGCCATTAAAATTGCTGTATGTCCATCATGTCCGCATGCATGTGCAACACCAGTTTCTGTACCTAAAAACGTTGTTTTTACTGTAGATTTAAATGGTAAATCACTCTCTTCAGTTACAGGAAGCGCATCTATATCTGCTCTTAATGCTACTACTTTTCCAGGTAAGTCTCCTTTTAATAAACCAACTACTCCTGTAATAGCAACACCTGTTTCAACTTCTAAACCAAGAGATTCTAGGTGTTTTGCAATTTTCTCAGCAGTTTTGAATTCCTGATTAGATAATTCTGGATTTTGATGAAAATCTCGTCGCCATTCAATTAACTTATCTTCTATATCTGTAATATCTTGTTCTAAACTAGATTGCGAGAACGTGAAAAATGTCCCTAAACAAAAAAAGAAAATAAAGTATTTCATAGTGTACGTTTTGAAGCTAAAGATAATTAAAATTCAACTTAAAAAAAGCGTTGATAAGTGTTTATAATTTATTGGTTGTATTGCCATATAAACCAAGTGTAATGGTTATTTTTAAGACTTATTAATTTCATAAGATTTGGATACATATTTAAGTCAATTAAATGAAGCACAACTAGCACCAACTTTGCAAAAGGATGGTCCAATGATCGTTATTGCTGGTGCAGGATCTGGTAAAACACGTGTGCTCACTTACAGGATTGCTTATTTAATGAGTCAGGGTGTTGATCCGTTTAATATACTATCATTAACTTTCACCAATAAGGCAGCACGTGAAATGAAAGGTCGTATTGCCAAAATTGTAGGTGAGAGTGAAGCAAAGAATTTATGGATGGGAACGTTTCATTCCGTATTTGCAAAAATTTTACGAATAGAATCTGACCGATTAGGCTATCCAAGCAATTTTACCATATATGATACTCAAGATTCTGATCGCCTTATTTCTTCAATAATTAAGGAAATGAATCTTGATAAAGATATTTATAAATATAAGCAAGTGCGTTCTCGTATTTCATCATATAAGAATAGTCTAATCACTGTTAAGGCGTATTTTAACAATCCTGAACTAATTGAAGCTGATACTACTGCTCGTAGACCACAAATTGGCAATATTTATAAAAATTATGTAGACCGTTGTTTTAAAGCAGGAGCTATGGATTTTGATGATTTATTATTAAAAACTAATGAATTGTTAACGCGCTTTCCAGATGTATTGGCTAAATATCAACATCGTTTTAAATATATTTTAGTGGATGAGTATCAGGATACCAATCATTCTCAATATTTAATTGTTAGAGCTTTATCAGATAGGTTTCAGAATATTTGTGTTGTTGGTGACGACGCTCAAAGTATCTATGCGTTTAGAGGTGCAAATATTAATAATATTCTCAATTTTCAGCGAGATTATGATGATGTCAAAGTCTTTCGTTTAGAGCAGAATTATCGTTCTACTAAAAACATTGTAAATGCTGCTAACTCTATAATTGATAAAAACCAGACTAAACTAGATAAGATAGTTTGGACAGCTAATGAAGAAGGTGCTAAAATAAAAGTGCATAGATCATTAACAGATGGTGATGAAGGCCGTTTTGTTGCGAGTACCATTTTTGAAAATAAGATGCATAATCAATTACCTAACAGTGATTTTGCAGTATTATATAGAACCAATGCTCAATCTAGAGCTATAGAAGATGCTTTGCGTAAACGAGATATTCCTTACAGAATTTATGGTGGATTATCGTTTTATCAACGCAAAGAGATTAAAGACGTATTATCGTATTTGAGATTAATTATAAATCCCGCTGATGAAGAAGCTCTAAAACGGGTTATTAATTTTCCAGGAAGAGGTATAGGACAAACCACAGTAGATAAGCTCATTGTTGCTGCAAATGGATATGATCGCTCCATTTTTGAAGTGATGAAACATATAGATAAGATTGAAATTAAAATCAATTCTGGCACAAAAGGAAAGCTTCAAGATTTTGTAACCATGATTGAGAGCTTCCAGGTTATGAATAAAAATGCTAATGCTTTTGAATTGGCAGAACACGTAACTAAAGCTTCAGGACTCATAAGAGAATTCAATAAAGATGGAACACCTGAAGGTATTACACGCTTAGAGAACATTGAAGAATTACTTAACGGTATTAAAGATTTTGTTGAAGGTCAAAAAGAGCTTGCAGATGCAACAGGATCATTACCAGAATTTTTAAAAGACGTTGCACTAGCAACAGATTTAGACGCTGATAAAGGCGATCCTAATCATGTTGCTTTAATGACCATTCACTTAGCAAAAGGTTTGGAGTTTCCTTATGTGTTTATTGTTGGTATGGAAGAAGATTTGTTTCCAAGCGCTATGAGTATGAATACACGAAGCGAATTAGAGGAAGAACGACGTTTGTTTTACGTAGCCTTAACTAGAGCAGAGAAACAGGCCTATCTTACATATACTTTATCTAGGTATCGTTGGGGAAAATTAATAGATGCCGAACCAAGTCGTTTTATTGAAGAAATAGACGAGCAATATTTAGATAATATTACACCAATAGAAGAGCGTCGTTTTAATCCTATGTTAGACGCCTCTATTTTTGGAGACGTTGAGCCAAATAAGATTAGATTTAAAAAGCCTACACAACGATCACCAAAACGGAAAACCGCTGAGAAACGTGCAGAGACATTTAAAATTAGCACGCCTAAAAATTTAAAGAAAATCTCAAGTTCTTCGGCTGCAACTAATCTTTTTGATAGTAAACTTACCGTAGGGAATTTTGTAAATCATCAGCGTTTTGGTAAAGGCGAAGTATTAAGTATTGAAGGTAAAGGTGCAGATATTAAAGCAGAAATTAATTTTGAAAATGGAGGTAAGAAAAAGTTGTTACTTCGTTTTGCTAAACTTGAAGTTATTGGTTAATGTATTGAATTTATTTACAGAAGATCAATGTTAAGCTGTAGTTAAAAAAGATAATTTGCGAGAGTTTTTAATGTAAAACGTATCTAAAGTTCTGTACAATTAAACACAAATGTTATGAAATATCTAATATTAATTACAGGACTATTAATTTTTAATTTTTCTTACGCTCAACCAGGTGGACAAGGTGGTAGAAATGGTGGTGGACCACCAGGTGGTCAAATGAATCGTAGTCAACAACAAAATGAAATACCAGAGTTTGATGCGTTCAAATTGGCTGGAGTATTTTCTTATGACGTAAAAGAAGCAGTCCAAAAAATAAAAATTAAAAAAGACAAAGATTTAGAGTTAAAGGTAATTAGAACAATTGTAACCTATAATAAACGAATGGATGAACTTAGTTTATTAAACTCTCAAAACTTTGATAGTATAAATATATTTATGAATACATTAATAATGGATTCAAGACAGCGATCAAATAGAGGAGGCCGTCAAATGAATAATCGTCAAAACCGAAATAATGAAGATTTTAGGGAACATAAGGCTAAAAAAGGTGATCCCATAAGAAATTATGTGGAGTTAAGTAAGGATAAAATTGATATAGTGAGAATGGAAGTTTTAAAAGAAGAAGAAGAACTAAATAATCAATTAAAGGCCATACTAAATGATAAACAATTTAATAAATGGACTAAATATCAAAATAAGATAAGAAAAGAATTAGTGCCTCCAAAACAAGAAGCAAATAGTCAAAATAGAAGAGGAGAAATGCATGGTGGACAAGGAAGACCTCCAGGAGGTGGAAACCGATTTTAGTAAAGTTTAGTTCTTAATTATGTCTTAGTTATTTTAATTCATTAAGCGTTTTATGGCACAATTATTAAAAATTTACAAGGAAAATCCCAACCCTAAGGAAATTAAGAAAGTAGTAGATGTGCTTAAATCTGGTGGCTTAATTATTTACCCAACAGATACAGTTTACGGTTTAGGATGTGATATTACTAATATTAAAGCTTTAGAGCGTGTTGCTAAAATAAAAGGCGTAAAGTTAGAAAAGTCTAATTTCTCTTTTATATGTAAAGATTTAAGTAATCTCAGTGATTATGTAAAACAAATAGATACGACTACGTTTAAAATCTTAAAGCGTGCCTTGCCTGGACCTTATACGTTTATTTTACCTGGCGCTAAGACTTTGCCTAATCCTTTTAAAAAGAGAAAAACAGTTGGTATTAGAGTGCCAGATAATGCTATTGCTTTAGATATCGTTGATGCACTTGGTAATCCAATAGTTTCAACATCTATACACGATGACGATGAGATTATTGAATATACAACAGACCCAGAGCTTATTTTAGAAAAATGGGATAAGCTAGTTGACATGGTCATCGATGGTGGTTATGGCGATAATGAAGCCTCAACTGTTATAGATTTATCAAAGGATGTTCCAGAAGTAATAAGAGAAGGTAAAGGGAGTTTAGAAATCTTTTAGTCTCTATTATAATATTGAGCTTCATTAGATATTCCATTAACGTAGTCACTAATAATGTTTAAACTCTCAGCAGTTTCAGCGCCATTAAATCCAATTATGTCATTTACAGTTATTATTGCATTGTAGTCATCTAAATACTGAGATGCAATTGGTAAGTAAGACCAATGCCATTGTTCTTCATTGTATCCAGTTCTTCCGCTTTCTTTTGAGGTATAAACTTGATAAAATCCAAAACGATTAGCATTTTTAGAAAGCCAGTTATATTCTATTGCACCTTTACCTGAATTAAAGTAGCTGCTACTTAGACTGTTAATATCTATGTCTGTTCCCCAATGATGCCTTGAAGTAGAAGGCATAGCACTATACTCTAATATTTTTTGAGAACGTTCTTTTGGATTTAAATTTGAAAATGTTTGCCATTTTCTTTCCCAAATACGCTTTTGATAGTTGAAGTTCCTTGCTCCTGAGATAATTTTTAAATCGATACCATCGTTTTTGGCAGCATTGAACATGAGTTTAAAACTATCAAAACAAACTGTATTTAGATATAATGGCTTGGATACATATTTTGATTCTACTAAAACAAATAAAGAATCATTTTTATAATCAATTTTACCGAGCAATCGTTCTTTACTAATTTTTGGTGTAGCAAGTTTAGCTAAAATGTTTTTAGGTTTTAGAGTATCGTTTTTTTCATTAACAATTTTAGTATGTTCTTGTTTGTGTTGCTTACAGGCACAAATTATTATAAGAACACAAAGTATTTTGAGGTGGTTCTTCATGTCCTTAAAAATAAGAAAAACCTCAAAGCGTAGCATCAATTCTATCTTAAAGATGCTTAACTATTAATTAGACTTTTAATAGTTAAGAACTCGATTCGTTCCTTACTAACCGAAATAAGGCTCGAGCTAAACTGCATTGCTTTGAGGTTTTTAAGTGTATTGATAATAAAAAAATCAACCAATTGACTAAACCAATTTATCAATAGGATAAAGATAGTATACCGTTAGTCTTAAAAAAATAACCGTTTAGGGAATCGGTGTTTTAGATGAGTGAAATGATGTTTTGATTGAGCGAAATAAAAATGCTGCATCTTGTAGAAGATTTTTACAATTCTATTTTTTTAAACAATTTTTTTTGGCTTTATAACGATATTTTAGTTTAGTAATTAGAGCATTATATACATTTACAGTAACAAAATAATGTGCTATTAATCAGATCATTCCCTCAATAAGATTTGAAAACATTAAAATTTTGTTAGGTTAAATTAGTTTTTAAGTTAGTTGTTAAATTTTGAAGAAAACTCCAGATGCTAGTCTGGAGTTTTTTTATGCTAAAAATTTATTTTTCAACTCAGGAGTAGGAATCATACAGGCATCTTTTTTGCCATACCACTTATATCTATTTTTGGCTATAAAGTCGTAAAACCAGTTTCTAATAAAAGTAGGCAGTATTCTAAATATGACTATTAAATTTCTTGGAAAACCTAATTTTGATACAATAGCAATGGCTGCAGACGATTTAATTTTTAAACCAAATTCCTCAGAATAGAGTAGTATGGAATCTGTTTTAGAAGTATCGATATTGTATTTTGCTATAACTGCTTTCCCAACTTTAGACTGTAAAGGTGCAAACCTAAATAAATCTTTTTTATCGTGTTTAATAACATAGATTACAGAACTATTACAGAGGTTACAGACACCATCAAAAAGAATTAATTGTTTATTTTTTGGCAGTTCTAAATTCACACTGCAAAGATACCACTTATTACAATGAGCTCAAATATTCTGTAAGATCTGTTTCTTTGTTTAATCCTAACTTTTTCTTAAGTCTATATTTAGATTTTAAAACACTATCTGGCAATACATTAAGCATGGAAGCAATTTCCTTGGTAGTTAAATTCATTTTTAAGAACGAAGCCAAACGCATTTCTTTTTCAGAAATATCTCCAGCTATTGATTTTATCTTATGATCAAAGTTGTTATGAACTTCAGAGAAGTAACTTTTAAAAACTTCCCAATCTTTGTCTTCGGCACTTTCCTTTTTTAATAACATGACCAATCGCCTAAACTCTACCTTAAATAATTCTGGTGATTTTTTAATTTTTTCTAAGTTCTCTTTAAGCTCTTGGATAAATGTACTTTTTTGCACTAGGTGTAAAGTCTGACTGGCTAACTCCTTCTTTTTAAAAGCAATTTCTTGTTTGTAGATTTCCTCTTGTTTTTCCTGTTCTATTTTGTTCTTTTTAATACGTTGCTTAAATCCAAAATAGAGGAGTCCTGCAATGGCTAAAAACGAAAACATACCTATGCCATAGAGCGTTTTGGTTAGTCTATCATTTTCAGCTTGTACGTTTAAGGTTTTAATTTCTTCTTCTTGTAAGGCTAAAGCTGCTTCTTTTTTCTCAGTTTCAAATTGTAAATGAAGCTCGTTTATTTTATCCATATTTTCTTTTCCAAAAATCGAGTCTTTGACAATGCCAAATTGTCTTTGATTTTCATAAGCACTTTTATAATCATTATTTCTAACATAGTATTTAGAAATTAAACTGTAATCATCTAATACTCCCCTTTTACTCTTGGCCTTCTTATTAACCTCTAATGATTTCTGATAATAGTACAGTGCTTGTTTGTCATTTTTTTCTAGACCAGCTACTCTCCCTAAATCCCTATAAGCTAGTGCTGATATTTTAGGCCAATTGTTTTCCTTCGTGATCTTTAAAGCATTATTATACCATATTTTTGCATTATTAAAGTCTAAAGCGCGCTTATAAGCTTGACCAATAAAATTATACATTCTTGCTAAGGAATGGGTGTCATTTACTTCTTTAAAATAGGCTGCAGATTCTTTGTATTTGTCTATGGCTTTTTGATAATCTTTTTTTCTTAATTGAAGCATGGCTATGTTAGCCTTTACGCGCATTAATCCAGGTTGATTTTTAGAGTTTACGTATGTTGTCTCTGCTTGTTCTAAATAGTCTATGGCTAAGTCATTATTGCCAACATGCATATAAACACCTGCTAAGTTCAAATAAAATCCTGATAATTTATTATCTGAGTATTCTAAACTTTGCGCCTTTCTTAATGCTTTTAATTGAGAATCTAAAGCACTATCAAAGTTTCCTATTTGCATTTGAGTAACACCAAGCATACTATATGCGCTGGCAACATCTGCCCCTAAATTAAGACTGTCTAATACAGGAATATGTTTAATGTATAAGTCTTCAGCTTTTTTAAGTTCAGCTTTTTCCATGAGATAAAAGGCACGCATTATTTCAGCTTTGGTAGAATACTTTAGATTATCGCTACTTATTGACGCATTAAATAGCGAGTCAATATATTTAATGGCAACTTCCGGCTTATTACCTATATATAGCTTACTTAATTCTTCATAAGATTTAAGAAGTTCATTTCCTTTCTGGGAATTAACTATTTGTAAAATACTGTCAATCTTAGCAGAGGTTTTTTTATTAATTGCTTGACCATAATTAAATAAAAATGATAACGTAAAAAGTATTGAAAAGATGGTTTTCATAGTGAGAATTTTAAGTGATTTTTCCAGAAATTAGATTGTGTAAACTTAAAGAAATAAATGCTGACTATACAATGGTATATGAATTTCAAATTTAACCTTGTCCGGATAAAATCTATGTGATTTTTGATTAATATTTTTTTAAATACTTGATAAACAGATGTTAGCATGTTTTAATTTTACTAGCCAGATCACTTTTTTGTCCATGTTTTTGTAAGCTTGTCCATACTTTGTCCATGCCAAAAATTAGAATTAGACTTCACTACTAGATAGTTTTGGGTCATCGTTAAGTCGATAAACACATTTTGTGGTGTCTTAATTTGGAATAGGCTGCAGACTATCCAATTTAAGCTCACTACAAAAACATTAACCACAAAATTAGTTATTATGAAAACAAATTCCCTAATCAAGGTTCTCCTTGTCTTATTAATACTATTTAATTATAGTTGTAGTAATGATAGTGAAGACGATCAAGATTCTGACAGTGATATAACCATTGCTGTTGATGAATACCCAAGCTCTGGCACTTTTTTAACAGAACTTATGTCTAGTTTAGATGGAAATATTAGTTATACCATTTCATCTCAAACAGTATCTCAATCCTTAATTATTGTTAATGATCAACTTGCAGTTGGCGATTGGCTTGCATTTGATTATGAAACCAATGAATTTTTCGAAGCTGAAATAACGGCAAGTAATGGTACAGAAACTGAAACTTTTTCTGTTGTTGTAAACATTAATGACGTAGATGATATTTGGGCTTTTTTAAATGGAGACTCTCGTGCAGCTTACGAAAACGCCAATGATGGTGATTGGGTTATGATCAAAGAAAGTGAGTATAATGATTTAGCTAACTATGTAATGGACACTTCTAAAAGTGGTGCTAGTGACAGCCAAATGTTTTCTGGCAGCTCAGTTGAAAATTACACTGGAAACAGAACTATAGCAAACGATAATGGCAATTCAATTCCTTCTAACAGTTATGTGTTTGCTTTTAAATACTATTCATGGATTAATAATGTGAATTCAAGTAAAGTCAAGTTGTCTCAAGATGATGCAGGTGGTGCTTATTTTGATTTAGGAAATACACTGCCAGAGCATAACGATGAGTTCACTCACTTTGTACTTAAAGGGTCTAGTACACCTACAACTTCAGAAAGCTTCATAGGCATGTATGCATCAGGAACAATAGGTGTAAGAGACAGTAATGGAAATAGTTATAAATGGCGAAATGGCGATGTAGAAAATTTAGATAATACAGCATCAGGAACTGTATTTCTTAATCAAGCTTTAAGTACAACACTAAAACAATGGGATTAATAACAAAATCAAAGAATATCATGAAAACAAATAAATATTATCAAATTATAGCCTTAGTTCTTATAGCTTTTGTAAGCTGCAGTAAGGAAGAAATAGAAAATGTTCCAAACATAAACCCTGATGCGCAAAGTATAGCAGAATATATCATGGGCTTAGATTACAATCAGCAAGATTTATTAAATGAGCAAGATACAGGTTTAGAGCCGAGTCTTCGTGTACCAGGAGTTCCACAAACTAATACTAACCCTCCTTTAGAAGGTCAGGTTTTAACTTGCACGACAACGGACTATGATTTGTATTCAAACTTTGAAAACATAGCCATATTAAGACCAAACCTTTCTAGCGTTTATCCTGGAGCTTTGGTTATTGGAGACGAGCAGATGGTTTTTGGGACACCAACACCTTTGTCCATAAATAGAGGTCCTGCCACGTTAAGGTTAGATTTACCAGGCATTGGTGATCAAGGTACTATTGTAGTTGATAATCCTGCTTCTAATGCAGAATTTGGTGCTAAGCTCGATAATGCATTGGAGTGGTGGAACGAAAACAACGGACAGTATCCTGATGGTGAAGGCTATGTTAATGATGCTGGCTCTACTTACGATTCCGCAACCTTGTACTCTTCTGTTCAATTAGGCTTGGATGTAGGCTTAAACTTAGCTTGGGCAGATAATAGTGTTGCCTCACAACTACAATTCGATTCTACTTCAGAAACACGTGTTGCTACTATGGTGTTTAAGCAAGTTTTTTACGATGTAACTATGGATAACCCAGCAAGTGTGGCTTCTGTTTTTGGAAATGATGTTTCATTAGAACAAGTACAGAGTCTTATTGATAATGAAAGACCACCAGCTTATGTCAGCTCAGTATCTTATGGACGTATTATTATGCTTCGTATGGAAACTACCTACGATGAAACTAATGCCTCCTTGGACGCAGCTTTAGAGTATGCAGCTGGTGTGGACATTGATGCTACAATAGATTCAGAATTGAGTGATGTATTAAAAACATCTTCTATTAAAATTTTGACCTTAGGAGGAAATGCTGAAGTTGCTGCGAGTTCTGTAAACTTGGTTTATGATGATGAGGAGGATATTAGTCCAGGAGTACTTAATGATATTATTACTGGCGAAAATGCTTTATACAGCAGAAATAATCCTGGAGTACCAATTTCATATACTATTAGATATTTAAAAGATAACTCTTTAGCAAAAATGGGCTATTCAGAATCATATACGGCTACAGAATGTGGAAGAACTGACTTTGACAATAAGCCTATTAAAGTTTATAATGACTTTGAAGTTAGAAACATGAGGATCCGCATATGGTATACCTACAATGAAGCAGGTGAGGAGGTGAATTACGATTCTGGTTGGAACACTATAACTGATGAGGATCAGGAAACATTTACCATTCCTGATGGCGCTTGGGATGTGGAATACGATTTAGAATATTATGGAACACTTGGTGTTGGCGGTTGGGAGAATTTTGATACAGATACTCCAGGTCATGTTGGTACTCAGATATGTTTACGTGGTTACAATCCATCTGGTTGGGGCAATGGTGATATTGCAATATGTTATGCATGTACTAACCCTCAAAGTAATTCTAGTGGATGCGATAATTATCCGGATTAAGTTAGTTTAGTAAAGGCGAGATTTTAGAGATAAAATCTCGCTTTTTAGTTATAGTTTCTAGCTCCAAAAATACTACTTCCAACACGTATCATATTGCTGCCACATTTTATAGCTAATTGGTAATCACCACTCATTCCCATGGATATAGTCTCCAGATTACAGTTTTTAGTTTTCAGTGTTTTTAACTTGTTAAAAGTGTTTGTTAGAAATATGAATTCTTCTTTAACCTGACTTTGATTATCAGTAAACGTTGCCATTCCCATGAGGCCAACAACCTTGACATTTTGTAATACTGAAAATTCCTCTGATGATAAAATAGTTTCAGCATCATCTTTACTCATGCCAAATTTAGAATCTTCTGAAGCTATTTTTATTTGAAGTAAACAATCAATGGTTCTATTGTGCTTTTTGGCTTGCTTATTAATTTCTTTTAGGAGCTTAAAATTATCTACACCATGAATTAAGCTCACAAAAGACGCCATGTATTTCACCTTATTGCGTTGCACATGACCAATCATATGCCATTGAATATCCTTAGGAAGTTGCTCATACTTCTCAACCATTTCCTGAATTTTATTCTCACCAAAAACAAGTTGTCTAGCGTCATAAGCTTTAATAATATCTGAAGCAGGTTTGGTTTTAGAAACTGCAACTAAAGTTACATGCTCTGGAAGCTGAGATTTTATATGCTGAAGATTATCTTTTATCATTTAATACTCATAAATCGTTAATCCACTTCGTAGCTTAGGTTCTATATATGTACTTTTCGGTGGCATTTTAAGGCCAGCGTCAGCGATGGCTTTCATTTGGTGTATGGTTGCAGAGACCATGCCAAATCCTATTTTAAAATTACCACTATCTATTTCAGTTTTAAGCGTTACTGCTTCATTCCTGCTATGAATATATTTAATACGTTCATCGTTACGTAAATCATCAATACCAAGGATTGGTTTCAATATAGTTTTGTAAAGCACCTGTGCATCTAACTTTTCTAACTCATTTTCAAATTTATATATGGTTTTACGCAAATACAGAGAATAAAACTCACCATCTAAATACATACTAAAATGATGTGCTTTACTTGGGTGATAAGGCAATTCGCCACGATTCTCAATTCTAAAAATACTATCTAATTGAATTAAAAACTCTTCTTTAGTTAAACCATTTAAATCTTTAATTAAGCGATTAAACTCGTGTATTCTTAAATCAGATTCAGGAATTAAGTAACTCATGAAAAAATTATACGATTTTTTCTCATTTGCTAAATCATCTTTAGACATTAGATAAGATGATGCTGAGCGATGATGACCATCTGCTATATAAATAGTATTGATAGTCTCAAACTCTTTCTGTATGGCTTGTATTTTAGTTTCATCTTCTATTTTCCATAAGTAATGCGTATCTCTATAGGTCATTGTAAACTCATATTCAGGAAATGCGTCTTGAGTTTCAATAATGATGTCTTTTATTACAGCATTATCTGGATAAGTGAGGAGTACTGGTTCTGCATTAAAGCCTACAGTTTTGAGATAGGTTTTAAAGAGTTTTTCTTTTTTTTCTAGGGTATCTTCGTGTTTTTTTATGATATCTTTTTCATAGTCTAGAGCACTAGAGGCTGCGATGATACCATTAAATACTTGGTCAAAACGATCTTCAATTCTATAGACATAAAATGATGGTTTATCGTCTTGTATAAACACTTCATCTTCCTTGAATTCTAGATACCGATTTCTCACTAAACGATAGCGTTCTTCTCCTGTAAGCTTTTGATCGTATTTAAATCCTGGATTAATAATATGTAAAAAGGAGTAAGGATTATAACTCATACGAGAGTCTCGCTCATCTAGAGTATAACTATCGTATGATCTAGAAGCGACCAAACCTACTTTACTACGAGTAGGTCTTACTGCTTTAAATGGAATTATTTTTGCCATAATTAGTTAGTAGCATTAATTAAGCTGGTGAAGTTTTTATAATCTTCTGTTTTAAAAAAGATATCTTTATTTACATTAATAAACTGACCTTTTGAGATATATAATAACCAAAATTGCTTATAATTAATAACCTTTTGGATATTAGAAATTGGAATTTTAGATTCTGTACCTTCTGATTCAATAATAAGCACAGAATTATCAAAAGACATATGTATTGGTTTGTTAAGACTATTATTACTTAATGACCAAAAATAAAGATACACAGTAATAAATAATGGATAGCAAAATCCAAAAATTACTATAAATGAAGAAAAACTATCTGTTTTGAATTTATTAAGATTTAAAATAGCGACAAGTATTAACAAAAGATATATCCACCAAGACTTTCTAAATCTTGTCATTAATACAATCTTTGCATAGTGCTTATTTGATAAACTATAAGTTTTAGTTTTAATCATCAAAAAAAATCAATAAATGATAGTTATCTAAACAAACTGTTTCGCAACTTTTTCCGCTTTTCTACTTTCTGAATAATCATAAAAACCTTCACCAGATTTAACGCCTAATTTGCCTGCTCTTACCATATTAACGAGTAATGGACAAGGTGCATATTTAGGATTTTTAAAGCCTTCATACATAACATTGAGTATCGATAAACAAACATCGAGGCCTATAAAATCCGCTAGTTGTAGTGGTCCCATTGGATGCGCCATCCCGAGTTTCATTACTGTATCTATTTCACTAACTCCTGCAACACCATTGTAGAGAGTTTCAATTGATTCATTTAACATTGGCATTAAAATTCTATTGGCTACAAATCCTGGATAATCGTTAACTTCAACAGGAATTTTACTTAAAACTTTTGACAGTTCCATGATGGTGTTAGTAACGTCATCACTTGTATTGTATCCTCTAATAATTTCTACCAATTTCATAATTGGCACAGGATTCATAAAGTGCATGCCTATGACCATATCTGGTCTGGAAGTTTCTGCAGCAATCTGAGTTATAGATATAGATGATGTGTTGGTTGCTAAAATGGTTTCTTTGTCACAGACTTCATCTAGTTGCTTAAATATTTTCAACTTTAAATTAATGTTTTCAGTAGCAGCCTCAACAACTAGACTAACATTTTGCACACCATCATTTATGCTTGTATATGTAGAAATATTACCTAAGGTTTCCTGTTTAAGAACTTCAGTAATTTTTTCTTTAGAAACCATTCTATCCAGATTTTTGGTAATGGTTGCTATTCCTTTTTTTAAAGCATCTTCACTAATATCTATGAGCTTTACTTTAAAACCAGATTGTGCAAAAGTGTGAGCTATACCATTTCCCATGGTTCCAGCACCAATTACTGCAACATTTTTCATAATGTACTATTATTTAAATTGATTGATAATCATTGTGGCAACTCGCAATGCTTCAGTACCATCATGCAAAGTTACAATTGGAGTTTTATTAGTATTAATGGCATTAGCAAAGGTTTCTAACTCATCCAAAATAGCGTTATTATTTTCTATCTCAGGATTGTCAAAATAAATTTGCTTTTTTATGCCTTCGGCATTTTGCAAAATCATATCAAAATCTCCTGGATTTTCTGGAGCATCTTTCATTTTTACGACTTCACAATTTTTTTCAAGGAAATCAACTGAGATGTAAGCATCTTTTTGAAAAAAACGAGATTTCCTCATGTTTTTTAAAGATATACGACTCGCAGTTAAATTAGCTACGCAACCGTTTTCAAACTCAATACGTGCATTAGCAATATCTGGTGTGTCACTAATTACAGAGACTCCACTTGCAGATACTTTTTTTACTTTAGATTTTACAACGCTTAGTATAATATCGATATCGTGTATCATTAAATCTAAAACAACAGGCACATCTGTACCTCTTGGATTAAACTCAGCCAATCGATGTGTTTCAATGAACATTGGCTGTTCAATTTTATCTTTTACTGCAATAAATGCTGGATTAAATCGCTCTACATGTCCTACTTGACCTCTCAAATTATGTTCAGAAAGTAACTCTCTAATATGTTCTGCTTCTTCAACGGTATTTGTTATCGGTTTTTCAATGAAAATATGCTTGCGATGTGCTATTGCTTTTTTAGCACAATCGTAGTGAGAGAGTGTAGGTGTTACAATATCAACAACATCAACGGCTTTAATTAGAGCATCTATAGAATCAAAATAGGTATAACCGAATTCTTCTACTACACGCTTAGCATTAGCTTCATCGGCATCATAGAATCCGATGAGGTCATATTTATCAGATTGATTTAATAGTCTAAGATGAATTTTACCTAGATGTCCAGCACCTAAAACACCAGCTTTTAACATGAATTTACATTTTCAACAAAAATAAGATTTTTAAGTCTATTCTGGTTAGCATACTAAGATATTAAGATGTTATTGTTTTGCTAAATTCTTTATCATAAAACTTTATATTGTAATTATCATTTGTTAATACTTACATAATATTATTACTTATAAATGTAAAATTACTAACGCCATCAGTTTGTATCTTTGTTTTATTAAAGAATACAATTAAAACAAGATTTAATGATTTCTAAATATTACAATTCTAAATACCTTAAAGGAGATTTTACAGGAGGATTAGTAGCAGGAGTAGTAGCTTTGCCCTTAGCTTTAGCTTTTGGAGTGCAATCTGGGTTAGGAGCTACAGCTGGTTTATATGGCGCCATTGCTATTGGTATATTTGCTGCCATTTTTGGTGGTACTGCTACACAAGCTAGTGGTCCTACTGGTCCAATGACAGTGGTTTCCGCAGCATTAGTTGCAGCAGCTATTGAGCTTACAGGTAGCCTTGAAGCAGCTATGCCAATCATTATTCTTACGTTTTTACTTGGAGGTATATTTCAAATTATTTTTGGCTTTTTAAACATAGCTAGCTATGTAAAATACTTTCCTTATCCTGTAGTTTCGGGATTTATGAGTGGTGTTGGTTTAATTATAATAATACTTCAGATTTTTCCGTTTGTTGGTCTAGATTCTGCTAAATCCACTTGGTTCGTCATTCAAGATTTGCCAAGATTATTTACTGATTTTAATTGGCAAGCATTGGCTTTAGGTGGGTTAACAGTGCTTATTTATTATATATTTCCTTACATAACAAAAGTCATTCCTAGTGCATTGGTAGCTCTAATTGTGGCCTCAATAGTTGGCTATTTTTTAAAATGGGATGTACCTATCATTGGAGAAATACCTTCTGGTTTACCAACTTTGCAAATAGATGGTATACTTACAGTAGATTCTGGAGCGTATAGACTTATTGCAGAATATGCAACTGTTTTAGCTGTTTTAGGTTCTATAGATTCATTACTAACCTCAGTCATTGCTGATAATATGACTAAGACTAAACATAATAGTAATAGAGAATTAATTGGTCAAGGTATAGGTAATGCTATTGCAGCTATTTTTGGTGGTATCCCAGGAGCTGGAGCAACCAAAGGCACAGTAGTTAACATTAATTCTGGAGGTAGAACAAGACTATCTGGTACAATTCATGGGCTTGTATTATTAGCAGTGCTTCTAGGTTTAGGAAAACTAGCTGGTTATATTCCGCTTTCAGTCTTAGCTGGTCTATTAATACCTATTGGTTTCAAAATCATAGATACCAAAGGCTTAAAGCATTTATTAGCAGTACCAAGAGCAGATGCTTTTGTGCTTATTTTGGTATTACTGGTAACTACATTTGGTAGTTTAATACAAGCTGTAGGAATGGGATTATTATTAGCTTGTTTATTGTTTATGAAACGTGCTAGTGATATTAGTGAAGAAGGGATGGAAGTTGGTACGCTTGCAGGTTTTGATGGCGAGCAACCTTGGCAAGACGAAATGGAGTTTTACAATAAATACAAAGACAAAGTTTACATTAAGCATTTATATGGTCCTTTATTCTTTGGGTTTACATCTCATTTTCAAAATGAAATTAAAAATATTCCAGACGAAGTCAAGGCTTTAATTATAAGAATGGATCGTGTACCTTATATAGATCAGTCTGGTTTATATGCTTTAGAAAATGCAGTTTTAGATCTAGAAAAGAAAGGTGTAGAAGTTATATTAACCGCTTTACAAGAGCAACCAAAAGATAAACTTGTATCAATAGATATTATTCCTGATTTAATTAATGAAGAAAGTATATGTGACTCAATAGATGAAGCTTATGATCTTGTTAAAAAAGTCCTCAAAACTAGTTGATTTCTATACTAAGATAGTTTTTATTAGTATGATCTAATACGTAATTTAGCATTTTAATTAAGCCACTAAATTGGAAGACACATTTAAACATAAAGGATTACGCGCTAAACTTATTGAAACTCTCAAATCTAAAGGTATAAAGGATGTTAGTGTTTTAAATGCTATGTCTAAAATACCTCGCCATCTGTTTATGGATTCTAGTTTTTTAGACCATGCTTACCAAGATAAAGCCTTTCCTATTGCTGCAGATCAGACGATATCTCAGCCTTACACAGTGGCGTTTCAAAGTGAGTTACTACAAGTAAAGCAAGGTGATAAATTGTTAGAAATTGGTACAGGAAGCGGTTATCAAACCGCAGTATTATTAGAATTAGGTGCCAAAGTTTTTAGTATTGAACGTCAGCAAGAATTATTCAAAAAAACATCTAAATTTCTGCCTAAGTTAGGTTACAGAGCGAAGCGTTTAATATTTGGTGATGGTTACAAAGGATTACAAGAAGAAGCACCTTTTGATGGCATCATTGTTACAGCTGGTGCACCTTTTGTACCAAAACCACTTTTAGAACAGTTAAAAATTGGTGGACGATTAGTAATACCTGTGGGTGAGGAAACTCAGGTAATGACACTTTATATAAGAAAAGAAGAAAAGACTTTTGAAAAAGAAACTTTTGGAGATTTTAGGTTTGTTCCTTTGTTAGAAGATAAAAGTTAATAATGAGTAAGAAAAAACCAGATATTGTTGTTTATAATGAGGAAGAGGAGAAGTATGATGCTTTTTTAAAACCTTTTGCTTCAGATTTAGGAGCACCTCAAATTAGTATGCCAGATACTTTAAGTTGGAAACAAAATCAAATGCATGCTGTAAATCATAAGCTCAAGGCAAAATATGAAGAATTAAAATCTGCTTATGAGGAGATGATTGAAAACTATGAGTATAACCAGCTTTTATTTAACGCCAAGTTTAATATAGAGCCTATTGTTGGT
This sequence comes from Microcosmobacter mediterraneus, assembly GCF_031846265.1. Classification (NCBI taxonomy): domain Bacteria; kingdom Pseudomonadati; phylum Bacteroidota; class Flavobacteriia; order Flavobacteriales; family Flavobacteriaceae; genus Microcosmobacter; species Microcosmobacter mediterraneus. The sequence goes on from NZ_JAVRIA010000004.1 coordinate 219,385, forward strand.
GAAACTTATCATTTATATAAAAATTCTAAGCAAGAGTCCTTTTTATCTATTATAGAGCCAGAAGCTTGTAATTTTGATTACTTAGGAAGCTTTAAACTAACTGCAGATAAGCTTTGGGAGAAGATAGATTAAAGCTCTAAAACTAATTTTTGACCAATACGCAAGGTAGCATTTCGTTTTATCAAATTTGTTTTACAAATAGCAGAAATAGGTACATTATTACGTTTAGATATTCTAGATAATGTATCACCACGTCTTACAATATATATTTTGCGTTGTTTTTCTAAACTTGCTAAAGCTTCATCTTTAGAGGTCAATAATTCTAATTTACTCTGACGTTTAGAGTTGTGAAAATGTGCTCTTGTCCATTTTTTGGTAATCCATAATTCTTTTGAGCGTATTGCTTTAGAGTTGTCAAACTTAAATATATATTCAGGATTAATGGATACACCTTTGTAATTAACAACAAAATGCAAATGGCTTCCTCTAGCATTCCCAGAAGTTCCGCCTTTACCAAGATATTGTCCTTTTATTATGGTGTCATTTTCTTTTACACCATATTGAGATAAGTGTGCATAGACAGTCTCTAATCCATTATAATGTCTAACAATAACGGTTCTGCCATGGCCAGAACTATATCTTACAAACCTTACCACACCATCAAGTACTGCATAAACACTATCACCAGTTACTAAATCTATATCGATTCCCTTATGTGCTCTACCTCGTCGCCATCCAAAACGAGATGTCACTACCATATCGTTGTCAACAGGTTGCGCATACGTACTATCTTTAAATTTGATAGATAAAGGAAATTTTAATGACATATTCTTGTATGGATTGTAAACGGTATGGATCCAATACTCAGATGTTATGTTTGGTAAGTGAACAGAATCTATTACGATTTTACTCGTAATAGAATCTTTTTTAGTAGTTTTTTCTTCATTATTGAAGACAGAAAAATCAATATTTAAAACCTCTGGCTTTGGTATATTTTGACTATGTAGATGTACTACAATTAATAAAAATATGAGGGAATAGAATGATTTCATAGTTACTTAAAATCAAATATTATAGATAATTATATAGGATTGAAATGCTCATTTGTTTGTTTTAGATCGACGAAATTATACAAAAAATCGTTAATCTGTGTTAATGTAGTGTTAGAGTTATAAACAATAATTTTGTTTATATTCGCTTGCTATTAATTAATTATATATAAAATGAAATTTCACAAACCCTTACTAATTTTAGTTTCATTATTATTATTTACTTGCTCCTCTGATGATGATGGTAACTCAATAATTACTATTCTTCCAAATATCACTTTAGATATTAATGCAATTAATGCTTTGCCAGACGGATCTGACATTACAGATTTAGTCAATTTTGGTCAGCCATTAGGTGTTTCCACCAGAGACTGGGAAGTTGAGTTAGAAGAAGGTGGTGTCTTAAGGTTTGAACAACCAGGAGGGTTGGACTCAGATAATGTATTATTTTATTCAAGAGTTGATTATTTTGATCCCACTGGAACTACACCAGCTCCTGAAGCTGAAGACGTTATTAGTTTTATAGTTCCTGATGATGCAATGCAGGTTGAAGATCCTAATTTTCCTGGTACAGGTTTTAATGTTTATGACAAAATTGAATTAGTAGCAATAAATGCTGATGATGATAATGATTTGGATTATAAATATGATATTCGTGTTATGATACAAGTAAATGGCGATTTATTACCAAATTATTATTTTATTGACCCAAAAATTAAGATTAAAGCGAGAAACTAAACTTTATATTAAAAATTAAATAATGAAATTTTTTAAACCCTTACTACTTTTATTTACAGTTTTACTTTTTACGTGTTCCTCTGATGATGATGGAGGTGATAATGCACCAGTAGTTATAACTCCTACCATTTCTGTTGATGTTAATGTAGTATTAGCGTTACCTGATGGTTCTGATATTACTAATCTTGTAAATTTTGGTCAGCCAATAGGAGTTTCCTCAGCTGACTGGGAAGTGGAGCTAGAAATAGGAGATATTTTAACATTAGGTCAGCCAACTGGTTTTGCTTCTGGTGATGTATTATTCTATGATGTAATTGTATTTTTTGATGACGTTGGAGAAGAAGTTGATGAAGTTACTCTAGCAGAATATTTAGATTTTATTAATTGTGTAAAAGATGATGGTACACCTGATCCTGAGTGTGATGACACTCTTAGTGCTCTAGAGTATTATACTACATTCTCCATGACATCTGTAGATGCTGAAGATGATTTTGACATTAATTATAAATATTCAATGGAAGTTTATATCGCTCGTGAAGGTGAAACAGATAGAGGCCCTTTTATTATTGATCCTAAAATTAAAATTAAATCTAGAAATTAGTATTAGCTTTAAACTCAAAATAATCTAAAATTACAATTGGTGTTGTTAAGACAGAACATACATTCTATTATATCAAAAAAAGCCATTTTACTTGGCTTTTTTTGGTTTAGTATATTGTCTTTAACAGCTCAAAATCAAATAAAAAGTGATAGTTTAGAACTGATATATAATGAAGGAAATTTTGATGATTCCGAAGAGCTTAACTTGCTAAAACAGTTAGCAGATAATGAGACTAATGCTGATAAAAAATTAAACTTTAGTTCAGAACTTATTATAGCAGCCAAAAGTAAGGATTCTGGTAGTTATGAATATTCTGGATACCTCCAAAAAGGTAACGCCTACCAAATGAAAGGCGATCTTACCAAGGCTTTAGAAAACTATATTGAGGCTGCAAAAACTGCAGATAATTATGCGCTTGAAGACGAAAAAGGTGTAATTAATATTTCAATTGCTGATGTGTATTCTGAAATGGAAGACAACACTACAGCAATGTTGTATTACAGAAAAGCACTAAATGAAATGGGTGAGCATTTAGAAAATGCAGATGATTCATTAAATTTAGCTAGTCTTCAACTTAATTTAGGTGATGAATATATCAATCAAAAAAAGTTAGATTCTGCACTTTACTTGTCTCAAGAATCACAGAAAATATTTGGTGCTAAACCAGAATGGGAACCTTATGAAGCTTATAGTCTTGGAAATATAGGATTGATTTATGCCGAATTAGAAGATTTAGAAAATGCTGAAAGTAATCTAAATAAAGCTATTGAGGTTATGACAGAGTATGGCGATTATCAGCCCATTTGTGTGTATCTCAATGCCATGTCAGATGTATTTGAAAACAAAGGCAATAAAGCCAAGTCTGTAGAATACGCTAAAAAGAGTTTAGATATAGCCAAGCAATTTGGCTTAAAAGATGAAATTGGTGAAGCTAACTTTAGGTTATATGATATTTATAAAAGACGCAGAAATTTTAAAGATGCCTTAGAGTTTTATGAAACTTACCATACATACAACGATAGTGTACGTAATATCTCTGATGTACAAAAAAGCGCAAAAGAGTTAAAAGACTTTGAAGTTGGATTAAAGCAAAAAGAACTTGAATTAATCGATGAAAAACGCAAAACACAAAAAATAATCCTCTATGCTGTAATAGCTGTTCTTCTTCTCATTGCATTTTTAGCAAGATCATTATTTAAAAGCAATAAATATATCAAGAAAACCAACGAGGTTATTGCACATGAAAAGGAACGCTCCGAGAAGTTATTGCTTAATATACTTCCAGAGGAAACAGCTCATGAACTTAAAGAAAAAGGTAAGGTTGAGGCTAAAAAGTTTGATGATGTTACCATTCTGTTTACAGATTTTAAAGGCTTTACCTCACAGAGTGAGAAATTAAGTCCAGAAGACGTTGTAAAAAGTATCGACCATTATTTTGCCGAGTTTGATGCTATCACTGAGAAATATGGCTTGGAGAAAATTAAAACTATTGGAGATGCTTATATGTGTGCAGGTAGTTTACCGCATCCTCTAGAGGATCATGCAGCAAAAGTTTGCCAAGCAGGATTAGAAATGGCTGAGTTTGTAAAGAAAACCAAGCGTAGTATTAATCATAAATTAGCAAAATTTGATATTAGAATTGGTGTAAATACTGGTGCAGTTGTTGCTGGAGTTGTTGGTACCAAAAAATTTCAGTACGATATTTGGGGCGATGCAGTAAATACTGCGGCACGTATGGAAAGCTCTAGTGAAATAGGACGTGTTAATATTAGTCAAAGCACCAAAAAAGCTTTAGAAAAATACGATGTCTTTGAGTTTACAGAGCGTGGCGCTCTAGAAGCTAAAGGTAAAGGCAAAATAGACATGTTTTTTGTGGATTATGTTGGCTAAGATTTAAAAATCACAACCTGGTTTCTCTAATACCACTGCATTAAGTTTTTGCCATACTTCATGATCAAAAGCTTTAGGAGATAACCTAAATACGAGTATGCTTTTCTTTTCGTTTTTACAAAAGTTTGCAGTAACACTTACATTGAGTGTTAGTGGCTTTTTGGTGTAACGCGTGTCATAGGTTTTAATTTTGCCAATAAATTTTGAGGTGTTTTCGGTTATATCTTTAGCAATAAACAACGCCACAGTTGATTGATATTTTAATTTGTTTTCTTCAGAATTTAAACCCAACAAGCCATTAAAATATAGTTCTAGGTGATCTTCTAATTCCTGTACTGTAACATCCTTAATATTATCTAAACACCAAGCCCAAGTATAACTCCATAATTCTGGATGATCTGCCTTGGTAAACCCTGGAGCAAATCTCAAATCTCCAAAGCCTTTGTAAGGTATCTCTCTGGCAAAACCAATTGGAAATTTTATACTTTCTTTAAACCAAGTAGTATCTGCTTTTAATAATGTAGGTTCAATATCTTCTTGACTAAAACTTAATGTTGAGTAGAGTAGAAGTGATAGTAAAATAATAAGACCTTTTTTCATACCCTAAAGTTATAAACTTAATTTAACTTCAAACCCAATGGCATCAGAAATAGCGCCATCTCTAAGTTTACTGTTATAATCAATTCCCCAGAGTTGCCTGTCTATCTTAAAACGTGTAGTCATCTCTTTTTTATCATAATTTACTTTTGCTTGAAAATTAATCGGTTGGGTTACACCTTTAATGGTAAGATCTGCATAAATTTTCATGCTGTAATTGTCGTGATACTTAACTTTAGTAATCTTTAATGTTGCAAGTTTATAGTTTACTACGTCAAAGAAATCTGGTTCTTTTAAATGGTTTACTAAGCTTTCATTGGCATCTTTTGTTTCAATATCATCACATGCAATGCTAGTCATATCAATGCTAAATTCGCCACCAGTAATCACATCATTTGTTTTTATAAAATAGCCTTCTTTAAAATTTATGGTTCCGTTGTGTCCACCAAAATAGAAGGTGTATTCTCCAAACCATTTTAATTCACTTTTAGAGTTGTCTATGTTAAGTTTTTCTTGTGCATAACTAAATACAGATGCAAATAGTATACATACAATGAGTAAAGTTTTTGTTTTCATATTTTTTTATTGATTATGAGGCTAAACTAGAATGGACTCAGGTTAAAAATGTCAAAAAAATGTAAAAGAAGTGTCAACAGTTGTAAAATCTCGCAGAATTGTATGTTCTTTACAGTGTTTATGACATTGAATGCTAAATATTATTTCTTAAAGGTTGTTGCTTTCTCATTAATAGCAATGTTATCTTCATGTTCAGAAGACAAGGATGAAGAATTTTCGGAGCGTACAAAAATTGCGTTACGCGATGTTGGTAACACCTTATTATTAAAAATTAATGATTCTACATCGTTAATTAGACCTGTTTTAGAAATTGAGCCCAAGACGTTTCAATTATCGTTTAGTTCTCACTTATCATTTGAACCTTCAGATTTAGTTTCTAATGTGAGGCAAAGTATTGAAGCTGCCAAATTGCCAAAGTATTACAGAGTAGAAGTTATACAATGTTCAGATAACGAAGTTGCTTATAGTTATCAAATTACTGTTGACGAGGAAAGTACTATAATCCCTTGTAGTGGTAGAGTTTTACCTTATAATTGTTATCTTATTAAGGTTAAATTTAGTAAGAATATAGAGGTGCCATTTACACGACAAGGCTTCTTTTTTGGGTATGTCTTATTAGTGGTTACATTACTTATTCTATATTTTTATAAAAAAAGACAAGCTATGTTGCATGATACTGATACAGTTTCTTTTACAGTAGGAAGTTTTAAATTTTATCCTGAACAAAATAAACTAGTTAAGGCAACTGATGAAATTAGCTTATCTAAAAAAGAGTGTGAGTTATTAGAAATATTTGTAACCAATACCAATACTATTGTTAAACGAGACGAGTTAACCAAACGTGTTTGGGAAGACCATGGAGTTATTGTAGGTAGAAGTCTTGATACCTATGTTTCTAAACTCAGAAAAAAACTACAGGACGATGATTCCATAAAGCTAACTAACGTACATGGTGTTGGTTATAAGCTTGAGATATCTTAGCCTTATCTATATTTTCTCCAACTAGTACCTTGTGTACAAGGACAATTACTTGCACCTTGCATAAAGTCAATACCAATGGTAATAACATGTGTCCCTGAGTTAAACCTAGATAAATCGTTAATAGTTAATTGATAAGCGTAAGCAAAGTACAATCCGTTATGCATAATACCTGCCATAGGACCAACGTTTAGAGGTTTGAAAAACTGATCGTTTAGGAATCTGTAAGAACCACCAATCCAGTAATAATCGCCATCTCTATTCCACTTTCTATACTTAAAGTTAAGATCTGTGCTAGAACGACCATCACTGTCAAACCTTTGATAAAATAAGGATGGCTCGTATTCTATTTTTTTGTTGTAAGGATTTGTAAATACATAACCTGTATACAATTGATAATTCAAGAGCTTACTTGGTTCTTCTTCAAAGAATTGATCTATGTCTTTACCTAAAATATTATTGGCATTAAAACTTATATAAAAATCTTTATAACGATATAAAATACCAACATCAAAATTACTATTAGATGTTGATCTATCATCAACAATACTAGGGTCTACAATAGGAATATCGTCTGTTGTATTAAAGTTTTCAATAGCTATTCTAAACGCGTTTATATTATATGAGATTCCAAAGGATAAAAAAGATTTTGTTGTATAATTTAATGTAAGATGATGTGCAAAAGAAAGTTTTAACCCTTTTTGTCTTGTATTACCATTTCTATCATTGTAGGCAGAAATTCCTACTGCAGACCTATTTGAGATTCTAAAATCTGCATAGAGAGACTGATTATCTGGTGCATTTTTAATACCAACCCATTGTGTTAATCCATTAGCTCGTATTCTAAAATTGTCACCAATTCCTGCATATGTAGGTGAGATAACAAAAGCGTTGTCTGCTAAGTACTGCGTAAATACTGGTAAGTTAAGTTCTTGAGCAAAACTCTTGCTAAAGACCAGTAAAAGTATATATAGTGTAAATTTCTTCATCTGTTTCGTGTTATAATTCACTTAGCTTTATTACCTGTAAAGTGTAAAATGTCCTACATACTCTTTATCGAGTAGTGAATCATTAGTTCTTACAACGTACCAGTAATCACCAGTTGGTAGTTCGGTTCCGTTATATCTTCCATCCCAATATTCGCCAGCTCTATATGTAGCTACTTTACGTCCATATCTATCAAAAATGTCGAATGTTAGGTTAGGGAAATCTTCTATACAACCTGGAGACCAAGTATCTGTTGTACCATCTCCATTTGGACTAAAATAATTTGGAATACAAGGACCAACAATATCTATGGTAATTATTGCTTCCGCTTGGCATCCACTTTCATCTGTTACAACTACTGTATATGTGCCTTCTTCAGTAACAACAAAAACGTTTGTTGTTCCATAATCTTCATCGTTCATTGTAAATTGGTAAGTACCGATTCCACCTGTTACGTTGGCTGTAAATTCACCTGGATCTTGTCCTTGTTCTAGTAATAAAGACAATGGTGTGTAATCTTCAATATCAAAAAATTCTGTAATAACAATACAACCTGTAATATGTCTTACTTCAATATAATGATCTGTTCCAGGAACTACGTTAGTGAATACGTTGCTGGTCTGGAAATCACCACCATTTAAAGCATAATCAACTTCAGATAAATCTGTTATACTCTCATCAACAGTTACAGTAACTGTATTAATTAGACTATTGTTTTCACATAAGTATTCAATATCTAAAGTTGGATTAATAGTGATTGGTCCTGGAAAGGTAATATTCCATTCAGATTCACAACCTTGAGCATCTCTTACAAAAACTGAATGATCACCACCAATGAGGTTAGTAAAATCGAATACCGTTTGTGTAGCTCCACCAGTTGTATAAGGCCCATCATAATTATCTAAACTTACACTGTAAGGAAGTGTTCCACCAGATATATCAATACTAAATTCACCATTACTTTCACCTTCACAAGTTTCCTCAATTAATGAATTAGGAACAATGCTTAAAATGATTTGCTCAGGATCATCAATTGTAAAATCAAAGGTGATGTAACATCCTAATTCATCCTGTACAATTACAGTATAAGTTCCAGCGGCAAGGTTTTCAAACGTACTCGTTTCAAAAAATTGATTAAGCTGTGGCGAAATAGCATATTTAATAACACCTGTTCCTCCTATAGCGATAATATCTAAGATACCATCATCATTACCACTACATGTAATTTCTGTAACACTAAAGTCTACATCTAAAGGTGCAGTTGGCTCAGTAATAGTAATAGGAGCAGAGTCTTCATTACAATCTCCACTTTCTACGGTAACTACATATGTTCCTGCGACTAATTCAGTGAAAACACCAGGACTATTTTGTGTTGCTGGTATAGGTGTTCCTGAGGTATCTTCGAGTGTGTAGATATAGTTGCCTAAACCACCTTGAGCATTAGCTACAATTGAACCTGTATTATCTCCAGCACAATTAATAGTTGGATTAATAGACTGTAAATTAATTTCTAGGTCTAATAGTGGCTCAACAGTAATGCTGTTAGAGACATTTGTAATACAACCGTTAGCATCTCTTACATAATATTGATAAGTTCCAGGTGTTACTGAAAACGTTGTTGATGTACTAAATGTTCCTATAACAGTAGAGAAAGAACTATCATTACTATAACTATAAGTTCCTGTTCCTCCAGAGGCACTTAATGTTAGTGTAGCATCTGTTAAACATGTCTGAGATGTTGCTGCTATTAAATTAGCTGCAATTGGTGTAGGTTCAGCAATACTAATATCAACTGAAGTTAATATACAAGCATTTCCATCAGAAACAGTAATTGAGTAAGTTCCAGCACTTAAATTATTGAATACATTAAAGGTTTGTGGTCCAGAAGTACTTACTGTTGGTGAAATGGTATTGAGCGTGTAAATGTAATCTACGCCTTGACCACCAGTAACATTGGTCACAGTTATTGATCCATTTTGGTCTCCAAAACATGCTAAAGTATTAGCACTTGTAGTAAAAGTTGCGTCAATTGGTCCAGGCTCTGTTAATGTAAGCGATATAGAATCTATACAACCTTGATCATCGATAACATTTACTGTATAATTTCCTGCAGAGAGATTTGTAAAGGTTCCATTTGATGAAAACGGAACTGTTGCGTCACCTGTTAATTCGTATTGATAATTTCCCCATCCACCAGACGCAATTGCTGTTATAGTTCCTTGATTGTTATCACAAGTAACATTTGAAGTTTCTGTAGCGTCTAATACCAAGGTATCTGTTGGAGATGAAATAATTGTAGTTGTAGAAGCTGAACAAAATGGTGCTTCAGTTTCTGTTATAGTTATTGTTAAGTTACCAGCTGGTAACCCATTAATAGTAATTGGATTAGTTGACGTGTTTACATTAACAAGTCCAGTTAACGATGTTCCTGAAGCATTAAATACTTCATATGTATAAGCTCCATTGTAGTTGTTAACTGTTAAATCTATACTCCCAGAATTATCACCAAAGCATATTAAAGAAGTTCCAACTGCTGTTAAAGTTGGTGGAATAGCTTCAGCAAGGGATACTGTAACATCTTCTGAACACAAGGTTACAGTATCTGTTATAGTAATAGTATAAATTCCTGAAGGAACTCCAGAAAACACATTACCTGTCAAACTAATTGAAGCAGGATTAGGACTAATTGTGTATGTAAACGTACCAGATCCACCTAGCGTGGCTACTGCTATTTCACCATCATCATCATTACATGATGGATCTGTATTTATAGTTGGTGAGATGCTTAAAGGTTCAGGAATATCAACCGAAACTAAATTGCCACAACCATTAATATCTTGTATTTCAATAGTATGGATTCCAGCAAAAAGATTAGAAATTGTAAAAGGGGCAGATTGAGTTTGGAATGCTCCACCATCAATACTAAAGCTGTATGGAGGAGTTCCTGTTGTATCTAAAGTAACATCAATTTCAAAATCACCATCAGTTAGAGTACATGGATTATTTGTAGTTGCTGAAATTACTGGAGTTTGATCCATTGGTAAAACCACAACAGGGCTAGAAACAATACAACCATAAGCATCTAAAACATGTACATAGTAATCACCAGCATCTGCATTAAATGTACTAGTAGTATTCCATCCTGTATCAGTTGCTAAAGGTGCTGTTGCTGTAGTTGTGATTTGATATTGATAAGGTGCTGTACCATTTTGTGCAACAGCACTAATTACACCAGAATTAGTATTACAATTTGCATTCTGATCTATGGTAACTGCCACATCTAAAAGTATTGCAGATTCTGTTATATTGAAAGGTATAGTAACAACTCCACAACCAGAATTTGCTCCTGATGTTTCTGTAACTGATACAAAATAGTTCCCAAATGGTAAAGGACCTAAATCAGTTACCGAAAGTGATCCATTAGCAGGTACAACTGCAGAACCAGTAATACCTGTAGAATTTAATGATAGTGCATCAAATATTTCATAGTCAACATTTACAGAACTTGTATAAATACTATTAATTGTAAAGGATACATTGCCATCAGCACTACCAGTACACGTAATATTATTAGAGCTCACTGCACTTAAAGTCAGAGTTGAATTCGTAGGGACTGGAGTAGTGGCAGGTTCGTAATAGCTACATAATGTAGATTCGTCATAAACTATAAAGGTATAAGTAACACCAGGAATAAGACCATTAAAAGTAGCAGATTGACTACCTACTGAGTCCTCAGGAATCCACGATCCTGGTGGATTAGGATATACTGAAATAGGACCTTGATAAATACTAAAATGAAATGGTCCTGCACTTGGTAAAGATGAGCCAATACTTACCACAGCTTGCCCTCCAGTGGCACAGTCTACAGTAGCAGTAACATTAATATCCAAATCTGTTGGAGGAGAAGCCACTAATACATCTTGCTCTAAGACAGAACAGCCATTAGCATCTACTACATTAATTTGGTAAAGCCCAAAATCAACTACATTAAAACTTACAGAAGTTGATCCTGTAGCATTTAATTCTGAATTTGAGTAGTTATTAGTTCCTGTTACAAAATAATTATATGGCGCAGTTCCACCAATTACTGAATTTATAATGATTGATCCTTGTGAAATACCACCTGGACCACAAGTAATATCTACTGTATTGTAATCTACAACTATAGGATCTGGTTCGTTAATATTTATTGTTTCTGTGGTAGTACATGCATTTGCGTCTGTTATTGTAATTGTATAATTACCAGCACTTAAACTAGAGGTTTGTGTACCATAATCCGTTCCTGTTGTATTGTTATTTACATTAATGACAAAAGGAGGTGTACCAACACTTGTATCTATAGTAATATCAATTGCTCCATTACTATCACCATTACATAGTATAGATTGCGATTGTACTACTGCGCTAATATCTGGCAATGATAATGGGTTTACTGTTATTATACTAGACTCTGCCACACAACCATTAGCATCTGTAATTTGAAATTGATAGGTTCCATCTGTAGCAGTTGTATAGGTAAATGGTGTTGCTGTTGCGCCTAAATCAGTATAAGATGCACCATCTATTGATACTGCATAAGTAAAAGGTGCAGTTCCAGTAATTGTTCCAGTAAGTATAGCATCTGGTGATGAAGTACAGTTTAAATCTTGAGTTAATACAGCATTCACTGTTGGTGCTGTAATAGGATCAATAGTGTAAGACTCAGTATACGTACAATCGTTTTCATCTCTAACTTGAAATGTATAAGTACCTGGTTCTAATCCTGAAAATATAGTTGATGTCTGATAAGCTGTTGCAAATGCAGTTGGTGCAATAATTTGGTATTCTAAAATCCCAAAACCACCAACAGTATTAGTAATCGTTGCAGTCGTAGTATTTGTTGGGCACGTTACAGGTGGATTATTAAATTCTAAATCTGTAGGAGGATTTAACGGATCTATTGTAATATCGTTTGTTATTGCAGTACAGTCATTAGCATCTCTAATAGTTATTGTATAGGTACCATTAGTTAGACCATTGAATATATTACTAACTTGAAAGTTAACACCATCAATACTATAGGTATAAGGCGCGTCTCCACCAGTTACACCTGTAACCGTTATTGTTCCGTTTCCGTTACAAGTAAAGTTTGAAGTTAATTCAGCAGTACCAGATATAACAGTTGCTGTTGAAATAGTTACTGTTTCTGGAGTAGAATCGCAAATTGCTCCTCCAAGACTGTATTGCACTACAACATCATAATCTGCTTCTGTAAGACCAGAAAACACATTTGAATTTGTAAACGTTGTTCCACCATCAATACTATACTCTAAAGTAAATCCATTTGTAGCAGTAACATTTATGGTTATAAGACCTGTATCTCCTGAACAAGGTATATCTGTAACATCTACAGTATATTCTGGAGTAGAAATATCGTCAACTGTGATCGTTGTATTAGCACTACAATTATTAGCATCTAATACAGTAATGTCATAAGTTCCAGGCATTGTTACTACAATTTCTGGTACAGTTTGAAAATCTGTAGAACCATTTACAAAATAGAAGTATGGTGGTGTTCCACCTTGAGGATACACTGTAATTTCACCTTCAGCACAAGTTAATGGTATTGTTACTGCAGCTGTTACTGTTAATTGTGGAGGTTCTGCGATATCAATATTCTCTGAATATAAACATCCATCTTCAGTTTGTACAGTAGCAGTATAGGCTCCAGGATTTAAGTTTTCAAATATATATGTATTCTCAGTAATTGGTCCAACACTATTCACTATAGTTCCACCTTGAGAAATTGTAAACCAATATTGAGGATCTACATCATTAGCTGCTAATTGTATACTTCCTTTATCTCCAAAACAAAGTGGCTGTAATATGGTAGTAGATACTGTAAAATCTCGTTCTCTAATCAACACATCTGGTACCCTAAATACACAAGGATTTGTAGGTATACCAATTTGTCTAATATATACTGTATATAAACCAGCAGAACTTACTGAAAATACATTACTTGTCTGAAAATTGATATTATCTAAACTATACTCGTAACCAGAAGGAACATCTAAAACAGTAATTGATCCAAGTGTTGTACAAACTATATCTGTAGCAATTACAGAAGGATCTAATACATTCTGATAAACATTGAAATAAAACTGTACAAAACATCCACCAGAGAAATTTACAGTTAATCTAAATTGTCCAGATGTATTGGCTGTGTAATCAGGTCCTGTAGCTATTTCATTCCATGTGCAAGAGGTATCTTCATTGGCACAATCTGGATTAGTTACAGCTGTACAACTAGACTCATCTAATTGTTCCCAAATTATAGATGTTGCACTAGAAATATTAGTTTCAATATCTCTAAAATCGTCTGCACCACAAAGGAAAATATTTGGCAATAATTTTCCATCATTAGGACAAGTTACTACCTCATCTGCAAATGGAATTACTGGGTTTGTGATTGTGCCTCCAAATAATTCAACATTATAAACTTGTTCAATAGACTGGCAAGGTGCAATAGCTGTGTTGAAAGAATAGTATGTTCCTGTTGCTGTAACAGTAATCGTTTGTGTATTTCCAATTACTGGAAAACCAGAAGGGCTTGTAGACCATGAATACGAATCGTAACCATTTGCTGCAGTCAATTCTACACTATCACCACATAAGACAATTTCTTCTTCAAAAGTACAATCAAGATCTGCTAAAAAGTTTGTGGCCTGTGGTGATAATAAACAACCTGTATTACTATTTATACTTGGATCGTCAGTGATTTGAAAGGTTGGATTATAAAATCCATTATAGGTTGCAAAGGCTTGGTTATTAATTATATTAGAACAAGCATCTGCCAGGTCATTACAAGTATCGACGACTTGTGCTTCAATCCTAATTTCATACATAGGATCATTTTCTTCAACTAAATAGTCTTCAATATCAAAAATAAGCTCGCGAGTTACTGGATCATAACTCGATACTGTAACACCTGCTGGTAATACTAAATCTGTTGGGTAATCAAAAATAATGTTTACAGGAAGTACATCTCTTATTTGAAAATTAGTAGCATTATCGTTTCCTGTATTTTGAAATCCAATAACATAATTTAGAGTTGAACCAAGTCCAACAGTTTGGCCTCCAATATCATTTCCTGCGTCATCTTCTACAATTTTTGTAAGTACAATATTGGGTTCAATAATTTCAACTGCAAAAGCAAAGAAATAAGGAAAGTAAGTATCTCCACTAGTCTCTAAAGTAATCACTCCAGAGGTAGCATCATTTGCTATAACAGAATTTCCTGGGTTAGGAATAGCCATAACACCTGTATCAAAACCTAGAGTATTAGTACTATTTGGTGCTCTATTGTTTACAGGAGTAGCACTTAATTGCGTTACTGAGCTATTAAAGAAGTTATCAACTGGTCTATCTACAGTAGATAAATTTACACCATTTAATAACAATTGATCACCTACAATAGGACTATCACCTTCTAATGTTGCAAATGCAAAATTGGCTCTAACTGGAGCAGGAGCAGGGATAGTTCTAAAACCATCTACAGGTATATCTAAAGATGTATTTCCTCCAGGTACACTGATGGCACTAAAACCATCAAAACTTGTAATAGATTTTCCAGGAAGCGTGGGATCTTCATATACTATAAACAAAGACCAACCTGCAGATTGACCTGTTCCATTATAAGGGTTGAACGTTGCTGTTTCACCTGTAGCAGATGAAACATTAGCTACTGTGTAAGTACCTAAATCGGTACCTAGACTTGTAACAATGTCTGTTATATCGGCAAAGCAAGCATAAGAAAAACTATCTCCACCATCTACCGTTGTTCCATTTGCATCATAAATTACAGTACCTGTAATATCATTATATCCTCCTACTGGACCTCGCAACTTTATCTCTTCTATAGGAGCAGTTCCTGGATTGACTGCGCCCCAATATAAACCAGCATAAATAATTCTGTAACAGTTAGGGTTTGGAATTACTAAATCTGCACTAGAAGAACTAAACGTAGTAGCATCTGAATCAATATCTATATACTGCATATCTACATTATGATTGTATACAGAGTTATCGTTAAAAGCATTGTTGTCTGGCCCAAGAATATTATTACCAATAAGTACAATATCACCTTTTAAATCTCGATCAAACCTTGGTGTAAAAGGCTCATAATTTTGTGCGTTAATTTGTAGGCCAAAACATAATAGCAAGAAGATTATGGCAATTTTAGAAAATGTAGGTCTTTTCATGATAATTAGTTTTTATTAATTCTACATTTAGTTTTGGGCGATAACTAAAAATAGAATTAGCCTTAGTTGTTAGTTTTCAATTTTTATTAGTGACATGTTAGTATTGTATGGATTATTTCCTTTTGATTTTAATGCGTCATTAGCTGAATTGATATCGTTGAATTTTACATAATAGATATAGTATTTACTGGTGTTAACATCATAAAAGAAATCTATGTTTGTTACACCTGAAGCATATACCTGTTTTACAAATTCATCTCTTTTAGATTTATCTGTATGAACAGCAAGTACTAGATAGTAGCCATTATCTATATTGTTAATATTCTTTAAAATAGATATGTTATTACTTTGTGTTTCTCCAAAATCTAAATCAGAAGTTTTTAAAGGATTCCCATCTATAGATGTTGTTTGTTTTATGTTTTGTAAAGCTGCTCTATCTTGTGCATAACGCTCTTCTTCATTATCAAAAGCAGCACGTTTAATTCTACGTCGTTTCTCAAATTCTGTAGCAACTCTAATTTCTTCTAATCTCTTATCTAAATTAGTGCGTGTTAATAGGGCTTTAGCTTGCTCAGCATTTATCTCTTTTATTTTCTTCTTATAGAATAAATAGACTTCACTGTTTGTAATAGTGTCTGCTTCAAACAAACGATCATATAAAGCCATTAATTCTTCTAATTTGGTATTTCGATCTTTAATTACAATATCTAAATCTGCTTTAATAGCGTTTAATTTATTATTCTCAGCAGTGATACTTTTAAATGGTTTTGGCTCTACAGCAATACCTTGCTCACTTAGATCGTTCTCTTCTTTTAAGTCTTTTAAATCTTGGTTTTTGATTTTAACGATATCATTAAACTCTTTTAATAAGTTATTCTGAGCTTGTTTTGAATTTTCTGCATCTTTAGCTAATGCCAATAATGCTTTTCCATCTTCATCTTTAGGATTAGATATTAATTCTTTTTTTGCTTCTTGCTCAGCCAATAACTTAGCTTGTGCTTCAGCTTCCTCTTTTGCTTTTTGTTCTGCTAGTAATTTAGCTTGTGCTTCAGCTTCCTCTTTTGCTTCTTGTTCAGCCAATAGCTTAGCTTGTGCTTCAGCTTCCTCTTTTGCTTTTTGCTCAGCTAATAGTTTTGCTTGCGCTTCAGCTTCCTCTTTTGCTTTTTGTTCTGCTAGTAATTTAGCTTGTGCTTCGGCTTCCTCTTTAGCTTCTTGCTCAGCTAGTAATTTAGCTTGTGCTTCAGCTTCCTCTTTTGCTTTTTGTTCAGCCAATTGTTTAGCTTGTGCTTCGGCTTCCTCTTTTGCTTTTTGCTCAGCTAATAGTTTTGCTTGCGCTTCAGCTTCCTCTTTTGCTTCAGTTTTTTCTGCATTTGCTTTTTGTTCTTTTGCTATACTAGCCTCAGCCTCTTTTTTGGCTTTTAGTTTAGCATCTCGTTCTGCTTTTTGTTGAGCAGCTAGTAATCTATTTTCTTCAATTTGTGCTTTTCGCACTTCTGCTAATTTTTTATTAGCCTCTATTTGTTCTTTAGATAGTTTAGGTTTTCTATTATTACCTGATAATAATCCTGCTACTTCATCTTCACTGCTGTAATCATAACGTTTATTTGTTTTAAAGCGATAAGCCAAAGTAATATCATGAGATGGTC
Source organism: Microcosmobacter mediterraneus (assembly GCF_031846265.1). Taxonomy (NCBI): domain Bacteria; kingdom Pseudomonadati; phylum Bacteroidota; class Flavobacteriia; order Flavobacteriales; family Flavobacteriaceae; genus Microcosmobacter; species Microcosmobacter mediterraneus. Next base: position 236,690 of record NZ_JAVRIA010000004.1, read on the forward strand.
CAAAATTGGTTAAATCACCAAGACCTTTTTCAAAATTATATTCTATAGCAAACTGCTCTGTAATATTAAGTCCAAGACCTCCTGAAATACCAAATACATTATTATAACCAACTTGAGCCCAAATACCTTTTGGTACAGTAACCATTGCTAATGCTGAAATTATAGTTTCATCTTTTCTAAATTCTGATCGTAATAAACCAGAGAATTTGCTCTCATCAAAAAAACCTGCACTATCCATGTAACCTGTATACATGATATGACCTTGGATACCTTGTTGAGGATTGTCTTCAATCATGGTTGAGTTTTGAATATTGTATACGACGAGATTGTTTACTGATACACCAAAATCAAAAAATTCTGTTCCAAAATTAATTCCAGGATTTAATGTAAGTAAGAAGTTTTCAGGCACATTTTGAAATGATGGATCATCAAAATTTGTGATTACGTTTGAGGTATTAATACCACTTTTATAAGCACCAATATTAACACCAAAAGTAAGGTTGTTATCTGTTGCTAGTCTTGCGTTATAAGCAAAGTTAAGAACACCACCAAAAGTGGTTAATACACCATAATTTTGTTGAAAAAATCCAACTCCAGCACCTATGTTTTCAGCAAAGCGACCTGAAAAACTTGCCAAATATGTATTTGGAGCGTCATTAAACTGAACCCATTCTCGCTTATTATAAACACTAATAAATTTAGTTTGTTCTCTTACAAAACTAAAGGTTGGGTTAATGACATAACGATTAAAAGTTAACGAGTTTCTTACAGGAAGGTTAAGCGAAACCACAGCATCCTCTTCTTGAGAATAGATAAACTGTATTGAACAGATAGATAATAATAATATGAGTAGTATAGTTTTCATATTATTTAACTACTGTGATTGAGCCTTTTTTAGTATCACCTTCTTGTGTTGTTATTATATAGTAATAGACTTGGTTAATATTTGACAAATTCAAATCTTCTTCAGGCCAGTTATTTAAGTAATCGTTGGTTTGCATTATTACTTTTCCACGATTAGTCATGATCATAACTTCAGTGTTAGTTCCGCTTATATATTGTATCGGAATAACCCAAGTATCGTTTATGCCATCACCATTTGGACTTATTACATTTGGTATTTTAGCCACATCTGGAAAAGGATCCATTGCTTCTTCTATGGTGAATAATAATTCTCTAGAGCCTGTGCAACCAACAGTTTCTGTAATAACAACTTTATAGTCGCCAAATTCAGATGCTTCATAAGTGTCTTGATTAGCTCCAGAAATTAACTGTCCATTTAAGAACCATTCAAACTCAGGGCTAATGGCATCTGTTGTTATAATAATGTCTACAGACTCACCATCCTCAATAGTTGTAATATCATCTACATTAATATCACTATTAAATAACTCACTCATAAGATCTATTGAACCTGAAGCTGTACAATCAACTAAATCTACAATCACATCAAATACACCAGATTCATTAGTCTGATACATTTGATTTGTTGCACCTTCAATGAGTTCACCATCCTTATACCATTGGTAGCTATTACCACCAATAGTACTCAATGTTGTAAGTCCTTGTTCTGGGCAATATGGATTTCCTAAGCTAGAAACAATAGTTGCATTGGCTTCACCAGCAACAGCCTCACTAATAGTAACTCGATTAGAAAATGAATTAGACGTACAAGTACCATAATTAGTTTCTACAAAATAAGTGCCTTCATCACTAACCAAAAGACTTGATCCTTCAGCAACAAAAACTGAAGTTGTTGGACCTGTTTCTTTATACCAATTATAGGTTAACGATGGATAGTTTAATGGAGAATCATTAGTTCCGTTGCCTGGATTATCTATAGTTAATAGATAACTTCCTCCAGTACAATATGCTCCAGTAGATACTAAATTATTGATGGTAAATGGAGAATCTTGTAATTTATAATATGCAGCAAAGGCTGATGAACCAGCACTGGTTGCAACAGGTGCAGTACTTTTAATTCGTATTCTGTAATTTTCACCAGCTGTTGTTTCTGGTATTGAAAAATTTAAAGTAGCAGGAGAAGAGGTAATCACTCCAGCTGCTGAAGTATAAACCACAGTACTATTTGAAAAATCACCATCAGCATCAGACATTTCTATGATAAATTGATTTGATGCTTCTACAACTGTATCTGGTGAAAACACAAAAGTTGTGCTGTAAGTATTAAAAGACTCACTAGCACAAGCTTGACTAAAACCTAAATTTGGTGTTCCAATAACGATTTGAGCATTTACTTTATGTATACTCAAATAGAGCAAAAAGTAAATGCTTATAATTATGGTATTAGCAAGTTTTGAATGAAACATTTAGGTTAAGTATTTTTTTCTATAAGCTTTTTATATAAAGATTTAGGGTGTAATGATTAATGATAATTAGTCGTCATCATCGTCAATAAGATCGTTAGATGCAATAATTCTGTTAATACGAAGTCTAAAATCTGGGCGTTTAGAATTGTGAGAATCTATAAATGTTTCAGAGTCTGGCCCTTTTGAGTAAACATTATCAAAGGCTCTACTACCATACCAGCTTTCTAGGTCATCATTATTGCTAAATCCTTTTCTAAATATATTGCCTTTGCAATTGTTAAAATATGTACGTGTAAAACTTATCTTATTAAGATTTTCGTTGTTTATTTTAATTTTAGAATCAAAAATAACAGCAGGATTAAATCCAGAAATCACACTTTTATCAATAGAGAAAGACGTGTCATTTCCAACATAAATTGCTTCATTTACTAAGCCAATTTTAATATCGTTTTCTAAATCTGAACTAAGATTGATTAAAGTTAAGTTTTCAGCTTCGACATTGGTCTGCTTTTTAGTAAGGTCTGCATCTTCAATATCTTCATAGGCGTTTACCATAATGCATCTAGAAACATCAGAGCCAGATACATAAGGTGATCTTATTGCCAAAGAATTAATTAAATTGCATTGTGTACCATAGTTAAATTCATAATCATTGTTATTAGATTTATACGATATTAATCGTTCTAAAATAACATTTCCACCTAAGACGTTAAACGAGTTGCCTTCGCAGTAACTAACCATTATATTTTCTACAATGGTTTGCTGACCAACTCCTGCTAATGTTAGAGCGTTAAAGTAGCCATAAGATTTAGTTCGTTTTCCAGCATATTCTATCCTAACATATCTAAAAATACCAGAATCACTTTCAATATTTTCACCACCATAACTGATGCTTTCAAAATCTGAAGGACGTAAACCATAGTTTAAAGATGCTTCGTTTCCAAATTTGCTTGTAGGAGCATCACCAAGAATAAATATTCCGCCCCAATCTCCTGGCTTCTTTACACTTCTACTAGAAGTAAAAATGATTGGATCAGTGTGTGTACCATCTGCTATGATTTTAGAATCTTTACTTATCGTCAAAGATCCTTTAGTTTTAAAGTCTCCGATAATTACAGTTCCAGGCTCAATAGTTAAAGTTGTGCTATCTGTAACAAAAACATCACCTAGAAGGAGGTAGATGTCTCTTTTGTAAAGCTTAGTGTCTTTTGTGATATCACCACTCAAAATCTGAGTAGGTTTCCCGTACTCAACTTTGTTTGGTTTAAACTCTGTCCATGGATTTAACCAATTGTTGTAACCAATTATTCCTTTTTCTTGCTGTGAGAAAGAATAACTACAAACAAGGGTGAATACTAACGTTAGAAGCGTAAATTTTTTCATCGTAGTTAAGTTATTATAGTTTAGATAAGTGGGCACTTATTTATTTATATCAAACATAAGTACTTACCTTATGAAATGCAAATAATATCGATGAAATACACTATATTAATATCAAAAATAGAAAATTCTTACAAAAATGAGCCAATGACTAAGTGGAAATTAAGAGATTATTGTATACTATAAAAAACACTAATAGATAAACAGCATAAAAAAAACCTCGATATAAGACATATCGAGGTTTTACAACTAACTAATAAGACTAACAACTAACTAATCTGTTTTGTAATCATTGTAAGTATGCAATGATTTTAAGGTTTCCTCATAAAATAATATGGCAGCAATTAAATCGCCAGTATCAGAATAAGGTAATATTTTCTCTTGAAAAGCTATGGTGCTATCAAAATATTCAACTGAAGCTTTTCGGTTTTCTTGTAATGCTTTTTTATTGTCTTTTGTAACAGGTATACCTAAAGATTCCATAGTTATACCAGGTTTGGTTGCAAAAGCAATATTTGGAAGGATATTTACAATAACTTCTATTCGTTCACTATATAGTTGAAGTAATTCTCCTTTAGTCTTTTTATTTAATTCGTCGTGGTTGTGGTATTTTGAAATATTTACTTTACCACTAATCATGTTGATAGGATCTTTTTTCTTTTGTGAAAAAACAGTGCTACATGTTAATGTTAAAATGAGAGTAAATAAAGTAAGTTTTGTCTTCATTATTAAAGTTTTTAGTAGATGTTGGGTGAACAAATCTATATAATTATTTAATTAAAACAACATTTTTTAGTGTTTTTTTACAAATTATTTTCACGATTAAATGTAAAATATTACAGATAAACTGCATTTTTACTAGATAAAAAGCATATTTAAACGACGAAATACTTCTCTTCTTTTTGCTCTATTTTTATGCCTTTTTTTTGAAATACTAGCCTAAATTATGTAGTAAAAGTATAATCAAAGTGAAGTTTATTTTAAGAAATAATTTATGAACCCTAATAATTTAAGCTACTAATAAGGTGTTTTTTTAAGCTTTTAATCGTCATTTTTTACATGAATTTTCAGTTTATCGTAAAAATAAATGCGTTCATGAGATTTTTTTAAGAGAGAGCACTAATTATCAGACATTTGGAATAACCCTAAATCTTATTCCTGATGAAAAATCAAATTTCACTTTTTTGTCTTATCATTACTTTATCTGTAAATCTGTCTATTTTTTCACAAGACAGTTTCACTAGTTTTAATGACTATACCAAGTTACAATTAACTAATACAGATACTATTCCTGGCTTCTCTGATAAAGAGAACAAACTTAAAATTTCTGGTACTATCTTTTTGCATGATGGTGTAACACCTGCAAAAGATGTTATACTATATATAGAGCAGGCTGATGAACATGGTGATTTTGATTTAAGAACAGATAATGATAATCGTTACGTTCATAATAGAGGTTGGATTAAAACTGATGCTAATGGTCGTTATACGTTTTTTACCTATGTTCCAGGTGGAGATAGACGTTATAAACTATTACAGCAATTATTCCCAATAATAAAAGAGCCTTCAAAGAAAGAGTATGAGTTGTCAACTTTTCTATTTGATGACGATCCGTTACTTACTAAACTATGTCGTAAACGAATTACAAAGAAAGGTGATCCTTCAAGAATTCTAAAACTAACCAAGCAAGACGATTTATTGGTTGTAGAAAAAGACATTGTTTTATCTAACAACTCGCAAGAAGCTAGATAATATCATTTTCTTTATATAGTGTTAAAAGACAATGGCCTGAGCTAAATAATCACTATCTTTTCGTAAAATTGATCTTATGAAAATTAAGATAGTCTTTCTATTGGTGCTAAGCTTATGTCTGTTTTCCTGCGCTTCTACTAAAACATCAGCCACAGCAGAACAATTACGTATATTTCAATCTATCATAGATGGTGAACCCTATATCATAGAATCTGATTTTGCTTTTCCGCAGAATACAAACGCTATGATGCAGTTACAAAATTCTGGTATATTAAATCCTTCAAACAGAAATATGAGTCGTATTAGTTTAATTGGTAATCCAAACCAATTAACTATAACAGGCAAGGAGGTAAGCTCACAGTTACCTTATTTTGGAGAAGTACAAGTACCTTCAAGAGTTAATACTAATAATGGTATTGTACTGCAAGGATCTGTTGAAAATTATGATGTTAAAGAAGGAAAGGGAGGGAGTTATATTATAAATTTCAATGCAAAAAGTACTAACGAAGGTTTTAAGGTTACTATTCAAATCTACCCAAACCTTAGAATAGCAATGCTCCTAAACGGATCAAAACGATTACCTATTAGATATACAGGAAAAATAAAGCTACTAGAAAACTCTTCTAATATCTAGATAGTGACATTATTTATTTCATAATGTTTTATATTCACAACTTAATCAAAGCGATCAAACTCTTTTAATTTCTGGTAAAAACAACGTTTTACTAAAAACTATCTATTAAAAGTTGAAACGTTTTCAGGAGATATTACATTAACATTGTTATATAAGTAGAAAAGAAAAAAAATTAATTGCTATGAAAAAGTTACTTATTATTTTATTAACACTATCACTATTTAATTGTTCCACTGACGATTCTAATCCTGTTTATGAAAACGATCCTGAAGCTACTATTGTTGGTCGCTGGATTTTACCAGGATTTGAAAGTAATTTTCGTCTTGAGTTTACTGAAACCAAACGATTTGACATCTACGGATTAGATGGTGTTTTTCCAACATTAGAAGAGTTTAACGAGCAAAACCCTCAACTTACAGGTTTAGATTGGTATTATGAAGGTGAAGTTTTAGTCGTAGATTTAAACTTTGGAAATTTCTTGCGTTTAACTCCAGAATTCACCTGCAATAATTATGTTGTAAAATGGGTTGATGAAAATGGAGACGATGCTGGTTACTACTACAGAGATGGTTATGATATCACAAATTGTGATGATTTATAATCTATAAAAACCGCTATATACTAAAAAGTCATAACGATTTCGTTATGGCTTTTTATGTGATATGACAAAATATTGCTTAATTATTACATATATAATACTATTTAGTTTCATTTGTCTAAAGTAAAACGTAAATTGTCATTATTGAATGTATTATAAAAAAACCTCTTAAATAATTTATGGGAAAATCGCAACAGACTTACAGTAAAAGCGAAAAAGAAAAAAAACGTTTAAAAAAGCGCGAGGATAAGAGAAAGAAGATGGAAGCGCGCAAATTAGAAAAAGAAGAGAATGGCTCCAAAGGTATTGAGTTTGCCTATGTAGATCATAATGGACATTTGGTTGATGCACCACCAGACCCTTCTTTAAAAGTAAAAGTAAAAGCTAAAAACATAGAGGTTAGTATTCCTAAAACATTAGAAAGCGATAAAGAAGCTTTTGATCCTATTAGAAAAGGTTCTGTGTCATTTTTTGATCATTCCAAAGGTTTTGGTTTTATTATAGATTCTGAAAATAACGAAAAATACTTCACTCATGTTAGTGGTCTCATTGACGAAATAGATGAAAACGACAAGGTCTCTTTTGAATTAGAAAAAGGACAACGAGGAATGAATGCTGTTCGTGTTAAAAAGGCATAATCTATTTTCCATAACTTTGTGGCATCATCTTTGAAAGCTATCTAGTAATTAATAATTAAATTATATTACAATGAGTAAAGGAACAGTAAAATTCTTCAATGACACTAAAGGATTTGGATTTATCACTGAAGAAAGTTCAAACAAAGAACATTTTGTTCACATTTCTGGATTAATCGATGAGATTCGTGAAGGTGATTCAGTAGAATTTGATCTTACAGAAGAAAAAAAAGGATTAAACGCAATCAACGTCAAAGTTGTTTAGATAAATATTAGTCTTGCAAAAAAAGCCTGTCATTAAATGATAGGCTTTTTTTTTGGTATAAACTCGATGTAATGTTTTGATCCAATTAAACTTAATAAAATCTATTCATCTATTTAATATTACAATTCGGTAATTAATAAATTATACATGTTGTTATCTAAAATATATTTGTATTATATATAAAACCAACTAAATAGATTAATGAAAAGTACCAGACAAAAGCCTGGCAAAGGCAAACAAATTTTTAGAATTGTATTATTAGTAGGTACGTTTATTTCTTTATGGTTTGTACCATGGATTTTAGTAAAGGCTTGGATATTACCACTGCCAGATTCCGTTCAAGAACAAGTAGACCAAACCTTAAGTTATGGTTTTGATGGGGTTATCGTCTATGTAGATGAAGCAGGAAAACCACCAGCTTTCTACACAGCTGGTTATCATAATAAAGAAGAGCTCATACCAGCCAAACCAAATGCTTTATTTAAAATAGCAAGTATAAGTAAGCTATATGTCGCAGTAGCTATCACCAAATTAGCTAATAATCAGCTTATTTCTTTGGATAAATCACTTGTTGATTATTTTCCCCAACTCGAAGGAAGAATTGAAAATGCAGATAAAATCACCTTGAGAATGATGGTGCAACACCGAAGTGGTATTCCTAATTTCACAGACCAACCAGAGTATTGGAAAAATCAACCAAATACCAATATTGATGTGCTTCAATACGCACTCGATTTACCAGCTAACTTTGAACCTAACAAAGATTATGGCTATTCAAATACTAATTATTTATTGCTTTCTAGAATCATTGAACAGGTTACAGGAGATTCTCGTCAAGACTATTTTGAGACCGAAATTTTAATTCCACTTGGCTTAAAGAATACATTTGGATCCATTGATGATGTAAATCTAGATGATGTTATGAGTGGTTATTATGTAGGGATTGAAAAGGACTTTAAAAGCGAGAATAACGGAATGATGTTAGCTACAGCGGAAGATGTAGGTCTCTTTTTAAGAGCTTTAAATGATGGAACATTACTTAATGACAAAGAAATGGAAATCTATAGGTCAATTTATGAGTTTAATCATGGTGGATTAGCTCCAGGTTACCAATGTATAGCAGAATACCATAAAGATATTGATGCTGTGGTTGTTCAATTTATGAACACTACCGATTTTGAAGGCTACCAATGGAATTTGTTAGAGATTACACATACTCGTGTTGTTAAAATATTACGGAAATTAAAAGAGTAATAGTAACGTGTTATATAGTAACATAAGACTGTTAGTTGCAATTTCATAATGATTTAAAAGCTTTTTACATGTTCAAAACAAGAAATTTGAACAGATGTAAAAAAATTATCATTACATTTGAAATTGGTTAACCAGTTTGGTTTTCCAATTTTTTAATATGTACACTATGAAGAATTATTTACCAGTATTAATGCTGCTGTTGGTTGTTAATGTAAAAGCACAAATAGTTAGTAATAACACAGAATTGGAGAATGCCATTTCAAATGCGCAGGCAGGAACTATTATAGAACTTGCAAATGGTACTTGGACAAATGTGCAACTTTCAATTAACGTTTCTGCTACTGAGTTACAACCATGTGTAATAAAAGCTCAAAACCCTGGGCAAGTCTTTTTCGAAGGACGTTCTAATATTAGTATAGGAGGAAGTTATATTATTTTCGAGGGTGTTATTTTTCAAAACGCAAGTGGTCTCATCACGGATGATGGCAGAATAGAACCAGTCATTGAGTTTAGAGATACAAGTAATAACGATTGCTTTAATTGCATTGTTAGAAATATTAAGATAGATGCCTATAACGGAACATCTAGCCAGGAAGAAGATGTTTTTAAATGGGTCATCATTTATGGTGCTTATAATGAAGTGAGTTACTCTTCTTTTATTGGTAAAAATGGAGTAGGAAGCATTATCAATGATAATCACAATAATTCAACACCAGATTATTCTAAAATACATCACAATTATTTTGCCGATAGAGATCCAGTAGATAATGACGTTAATGGACTAAACGATCAAGATGCTATTAGAATAGGAGTTAGCACAACGTCCTTGTCAGATTCATTTACAGAGGTTTATGATAATTTCTTCAACAATTGGTCTGGAGAGGTTGAAATTATTTCAAACAAATGCGGAAGCAATAAATATTACAATAACACTTTTAGAGATTATCAAGGCACGTTAACACTTAGACATGGAAATAATGCCGAAGTGTATGGAAACTATTTTTTTGGAAATAATAATGCTTTTTCAGGAGGTGTAAGAATTATTGGAGAAGATCATAAAGTTTACAATAATTATTTTGAAGGTCTTAGATATAGAAAACCAAATGGATCAGGATCCAGCACCACTGGAGCTTTAAACGTAATGAATGGTCAAGTAAATTCTGCTTTAAATGGTTATTATCAGGTTAAAAACGTACAAGTGGTTAATAATACTCTAGTAGATTGTGATTTAGGCATTAGAGTTGGAACCAGTCTAAGTGGTGCAACTTTAGAACCTGAAAACCTCACTATAGCTAACAATATTATCTTAGATTCTGATGATAACGCTTTTCAAATACTAACTATGCCTTCAGGCAATTCTATAAATGAAGGAAATATTACTCAAAACGGAAGTTGGGATCTAGCCAATGGTGTAAATTCTAACCAAACTGTGATGTCGGGCTTATTAACTATTGGCAGCGATTTTTACAGAGTAGTAACTGGCAGTGCTGCTATTGACGCAGGTGTCGGAAACTATCCTTTTATAACACAAGATATTTTATATGGAGATAGAGAAGTTGATTTTGATGCAGGAGCGGAAGAATTTGGAGCTGGAGGTTCAGTTGGGCCTTATGAATTTGCTGATGTCGGAAATTCTTTAGGATTTGGTGCTTTTAATCCTTTATCAGTTAGTGATTTTAGTATAGATAACAACCAGATTAAATTATTCCCAATTCCTAGTAAAGGCAGCTTAACCATTTTAAAAGAACATGGTAGTATAGGTGAAATTAAACTATACGATGTTCAAGGTAAATTACTTTATACTCAAAATATTAATTTGAACAAAGCTCGTTTAGATATAAGTAACTACGAAGCTGGTGTTTATATTTTAAAGACTTCAAAAACAGCCATTCGTTTTGTTATTGATTAAAAGTTCTCAAATTAAATTGAATGATATTATGTCTGAAATTTAAAATAATACTTAATAATTGAAGAAATAAAGAAAAGCTAATACTTAGTTAACATTATCCATAAAAGCACCTTAATAAGGTGCTTTTGTTTTACAATATGATAACTTGATGCTAACGAAGTGGTTTCATTTGGGCACTAATTTTATGGGATAAAAAATTAATCCAACAAAAAATTAATCCAATGAAAAACTATTACTTTAGGAAAGCCAAGGCTTTATCTATGATTTTTTTTATGTTTTTTGGTGCAACTCTAATTGCCCAAAACTTTGAATTACAATTATTACATTATGCCGATGTTGACGGTAACGAGGAGAGTGCTCTTGATGCAGTAGACGAGTTCTCTGCTTTAGTAGATTATTTCCAAAACGACCCAACTTACGCTAGCAATACACTTACAGTGACCTCTGGAGACCTTATTATTCCTGGTCCTCGATTTTATGCTGCGGAGAACACAGCAGTACGTTCTTTATCAGGTAGTAATGAGCCTGGTCATTTGGATATTGCCTTTGCCAATGCTTTTGGTGTTGATGCTTCTGGTTTTGGTAACCATGAGTTTGATCAAGGACCTGGTGAACTGTTCGACGCGGCTTTTAGCAGTGAATCGTCCAATGGTGTGACCTTTCCTGGATCTAATTTTCCGTGGTTATCTACAAACATAGATTTCACAGCAGATGGAGATTTTTCTGGAGTTGTTGGTACTGATGGCGACAATGTTACCAATCTAAACAGTCAGGTTGCTAAGTATGCTATAGTAACTATAGATGGTGAGACTATTGGACTTGTTGGTGCAGTTGCACCAAGTTTCCCTGACATTACGAGTTTAGGTGATTTAACAATAACACCTGCTCCAGGTTCAAGTGTTGCACAATTAGCTGCTGAGATTCAGCCCAGCGTAGATGCACTTACAAACGCTGGAGTAAACAAAATTATTCTATTAGCTCATATGCAGTCTATTAGCATTGAGAAACAGCTTGCAACGCTTTTAGACGGTGTAGACATCATTGTGGCTGGAGGATCTAATACGAGAATGGGAGACAGCAACGATACGCTTTTTAGTAACTCATTGGTTACAGATACTTCTTTTGACGAGCCTTATCCATTTCAGGCTGCAGATGCTTCTGGTGATCCAGTACTAGTAGTTAATGTTGATGGCGATTACAAATATCTTGGACGACTTGTTGTTGAATTTGATAATAATGGTGTAATAGACCTAAATGAGTTAGACGATACGCTTAGTGGTGCTTATCCAGCAAATGAGTCGCTAGTGACTTCACTTAGTGCTATCCCAAATCCAACAGTTGTTGCGCTTAGGGATGCTGTACAAGGCGTTATTAGTGCTCAGTATAATAATATCGTTGGATTTTCGAGCGTTTATCTTGATGGGAGAAGATCACAGGTAAGAACGCAAGAAACCAATCTTGGAAATCTGACTGCAGACGCCAACCTTTGGTATGCTAATCTTCTTAATCCTGCTGCGGATGCAGGCGTGGATATTTCGCTTAAAAATGGGGGCGGACTAAGAACTGAAATCGGTTCGGCAGTGCTTCCTGGCGGTTCAAACGACCCAAATGATATTGTATTCTCTCCACCAGCTAATAATGGAGTTTCTGAAGGCCACCTTAGAGCAACACTTCGCTTTGATAATGGTCTTGTTAGGCTAACGATGACTGCTGAAGAACTGATTAGTATTATAGAGCATGGTCTTGCTGACGTGTCACCAGGTAATGAGCCTGGACGTTTTCCACAAGTAGGCGGTATGAGTTTTGTATATGATCCTAACCAGCCAGCAGGTAGCAGACTTGTTGATTTGATTGTAGATAGAGGTGATACTGACTTGAACAATGATGTTGTAATTGTGGATAATGGTGTAAATGTTGCGCCAAACGGAATAACCTTTAATATGGTAACCCTAAACTTTTTGGCAAATGGTGGCGATAGTTATCCGTTTGATCAGTTAAGTGCACCAAACCGAATAAATTATTATAGTGGTACTGGCTTCGGTGAGTCAGTAGATTTCCCTGACGGAGACCTTGTCAACGACCCAGGAAATAATGGTACTTTTAGTTATACAGGAGGAGAGCAAGATGCTATGGCAGAGTTTATGTCTACTTTTCATCCAGATAACCCTTCTGCTTATAGTATTGCGGAAACGGATGCTGATCAAGATACTAGAATTAGTATTGCTCAGAATTTCGAATTACAAATATTACATTATGCTGATGTTGATGGCAACGAGGAGAGTGCTCTTGATGCAGTAGACGAGTTCTCTGCTTTAGTAGATTATTTCCAAAACGACCCAACTTACGCTAGCAATACACTTACAGTGACCTCTGGAGACCTTATTATTCCTGGTCCTCGATTTTATGCTGCGGAGAACACAGCAGTACGTTCTTTATCAGGTAGTAATGAGCCTGGTCATTTGGATATTGCCTTTGCCAATGCTTTTGGTGTTGATGCTTCTGGTTTTGGTAACCATGAGTTTGATCAAGGACCTGGTGAACTGTTCGACGCGGCTTTTAGCAGTGAATCGTCCAATGGTGTGACCTTTCCTGGATCTAATTTTCCGTGGTTATCTACAAACATAGATTTCACAGCAGATGGAGATTTTTCTGGAGTTGTTGGTACTGATGGCGACAATGTTACCAATCTAAACAGTCAGGTTGCTAAGTATGCTATAGTAACTATAGATGGTGAGACTATTGGACTTGTTGGTGCAGTTGCACCAAGTTTCCCTGACATTACGAGTTTAGGTGATTTAACAATAACACCTGCTCCAGGTTCAAGTGTTGCACAATTAGCTGCTGAGATTCAGCCCAGCGTAGATGCACTTACAAACGCTGGAGTAAACAAAATTATTCTATTAGCTCATATGCAGTCTATTAGCATTGAGAAACAGCTTGCAACGCTTTTAGACGGTGTAGACATCATTGTGGCTGGAGGATCTAATACGAGAATGGGAGACAGCAACGATACGCTTTTTAGTAACTCATTGGTTACAGATACTTCTTTTGACGAGCCTTATCCATTTCAGGCTGCAGATGCTTCTGGTGATCCAGTACTAGTAGTTAATGTTGATGGCGATTACAAATATCTTGGACGACTTGTTGTTGAATTTGATAATAATGGTGTAATAGACCTAAATGAGTTAGACGATACGCTTAGTGGTGCTTATCCAGCAAATGAGTCGCTAGTGACTTCACTTAGTGCTATCCCAAATCCAACAGTTGTTGCGCTTAGGGATGCTGTACAAGGCGTTATTAGTGCTCAGTATAATAATATCGTTGGATTTTCGAGCGTTTATCTTGATGGGAGAAGATCACAGGTAAGAACGCAAGAAACCAATCTTGGAAATCTGACTGCAGACGCCAACCTTTGGTATGCTAATCTTCTTAATCCTGCTGCGGATGCAGGCGTGGATATTTCGCTTAAAAATGGGGGCGGACTAAGAACTGAAATCGGTTCGGCAGTGCTTCCTGGCGGTTCAAACGACCCAAATGATATTGTATTCTCTCCACCAGCTAATAATGGAGTTTCTGAAGGCCACCTTAGAGCAACACTTCGCTTTGATAATGGTCTTGTTAGGCTAACGATGACTGCTGAAGAACTGATTAGTATTATAGAGCATGGTCTTGCTGACGTGTCACCAGGTAATGAGCCTGGACGTTTTCCACAAGTAGGCGGTATGAGTTTTGTATATGATCCTAACCAGCCAGCAGGTAGCAGACTTGTTGATTTGATTGTAGATAGAGGTGATACTGACTTGAACAATGATGTTGTAATTGTGGATAATGGTGTAAATGTTGCGCCAAACGGAATAACCTTTAATATGGTAACCCTAAACTTTTTGGCAAATGGTGGCGATAGTTATCCGTTTGATCAGTTAAGTGCACCAAACCGAATAAATTATTATAGTGGTACTGGCTTCGGTGAGTCAGTAGATTTCCCTGACGGAGATCTTGTCAACGACCCAGGAAATAATGGTACTTTTAGTTATACAGGAGGAGAGCAAGATGCTATGGCAGAGTTTATGTCTACTTTTCATCCAGATAACCCTTCTGCTTATAGTATTGCGGAAACGGATGCTGATCAAGATACTAGAATTAGTATTGCTCAACCAAACCTTCAAATTACAGAAATATTTCCTGGTCAATCAGGAACAGATTTAACCGAAGATTGGTTTGAGATTCTTAATACAGGTGATGTCGCTTGGGTATCAGGTGTGGATGGCGACTTATATTATGATGATGAATCAGCTGATGCAACAACAGCAGACCTCATTCAAGGAATTACAGATATACAACCAGGAGAACGCGTCATTGTGTTGATTACAGATAATAACGCAGTAGCAATAGATGCATTCAATTTGGTGTGGAGTGAAGTAGTTGATTTAGCTGGAATTGAGATTGGTTTCACTGATGGTTCAGGTCTTGGTGGAGGTGGAGATGCTGTGACTTTATGGGAAGGAGACCCAATGACAACAGCACCTATTGCAACTGGTTCTTATCCAGATACTGGAGCTAACGACGGACAATCGTATGATTTGGAACTAGCAGAATTTAGCACAGTTGGCAATTCAAGTTTTGCTGTTGAAACTTTAGCGCTCGGAGGAAGTACTAGTGATGTTCCGAATATAGGTTCACCAGGAAATGTACCACCAGCCGCACCAAATTTAGTAATCACTGAAATATTTTCAGGTCAGGACGGCGATGATGTAACAGAAGATTGGTTTGAAATTTATAATTCTGGAACGGTTGCTTGGACTTCTGGTATAAATGACGATTTGTATTATGATGATGAATCAGCAGATGCAAGTACTGCAGATCTTATTCAAGGGATATCAGTGATACCTCCTGGTGGATATGCTATTGTATTGATTACAGAAAATACTGCTGGTGAAGTAAGTAACTTTATTACAGTATGGAGTGAAGTCCTTGACTTAACTGGAGTTGAAGTCGGATATTCTGATGGTGCTGGACTAGGCGGAGGAGGAGATGCTGTAAATATCTGGTTAGGAGATCCTACGTTATCAATGCCAATAGATACTGCTTCTTATCCTGATACAGCTGCAAATGATGGACAAACCTATGATGTTGAGCTTAGTGCATTTAGTACAGTTGGTAACTCCAATAATGCGGTTGCAACCAATGTACTTGGTGGAGATATGATGGATGTTCCTAATATTGGTTCGCCAGGAAATGCGACTGGAACTGGAACTTCAGTCGAAGTAGAATTTACTGAGGTTTACGATTCTGTCATGGAAAATGAAGGTAGCATTACGTTAACTGTTTCGGTTTCTGAAGCGCCAACAGCGAATGTTACGGTAGACGTGGATATATTTTCAGGTGGAACTGCAGCAGAAGGGGTTGACTTCACATTATCTTCAGCTCAAACGGTAACGTTTCCTTCAGGAAGTACAGATAATCAAACGATTACAATACCTATTTTAGATAATATGGATGATGGAAGCGATTTGTATTTTATGGTAAACCTTCAAAATGCTGTTGGTGCTAACATAGGAAGTGAAGATGTGTTTTCGGTATATATTTTAGATGATGATACAGTTGTTCCTTTAGAAAATGCATCTGTATTAGATGCAAATTACTTGACAAGTTATTTAGTCGATGCTAGTGGAACAGCAGAAATTACGGCTTATGATCCTAGTTCACAACGTTTGTTCGTAACCAACAGTTCTAGCATTGAAGTATTGGATTTTTCAGATCCAAGTAATATCACATCGATTACATCGATTAGCCTACCAGCCAATACAGATGGCGTACAAAGTGTTGCGGTGAGCAATGGCATTTTAGCTGCAGCGATTTCTGCAGACCCATCAACAGATCCAGGTTTTGTTATGTTTGCTGATACCGATGGTAACAATCAAGTTATTGTTAAAGTTGGTGCATTACCTGATATGATTACGTTTACACCAGATGGTACGAAATTATTATCGGCTAATGAAGGCGAGCCAAATAGTGATTATTCTATCGATCCAGAAGGAAGTGTTTCTATCATAGATGTAACTGGAGGTTTAGCAGATATTGATCAGAGTGATGTTACTACTTTGAACTTTAATGCTTTTGATTCTCAGTTGGCAACGTTATTAGCAGATGGCGTTCGAATTTTTGGACCTGGAGCTTCTGTATCTCAAGATTTGGAACCAGAATATATTGCAGTTTCAGATGACAACCAAATGGCTTATGTAGCACTTCAGGAAAATAATGCTATGGCTACAGTAGATCTCACTACAAACACTATTGTAAGTGTGTCTTCTTTTGGTTTGAAGGATCACAGTATGGTAAACAATTCATTGGACACAAGCGATGAAACAGATTTTGTGTTTAATGCCTCTTGGCCTATCTATGGAATGTACATGCCAGATGGGATTGACTATTTCAATATTGGAGGAACAGGTTACGTGATTACTGCTAATGAAGGAGATGCCAGAGAATACAATGGTTTTGAAGAAGAACGCAAATTGGACGATAGCGACTACGTATTAGATCCAAGTGTTTTTAGTAATGCAGATGTCTTAGCTCTTGAGACTAATCTTGGAGATATCAATATAAGTAATGCATCAGGAAATTTAGATGGAGATGCTGAGTTTGAGGAAATCCATGTTTATGGAAGTCGATCGTTTAGCATTTTTAATGCAAACACAGGTGATATCGTTTCAGATAGTGGTAATGATTTTGAAGTGATTACAGCTGCGCACCCAGTTTATGGAGCAATTTTCAATGCCAGTAATAGTAATAACAGTTTTAAAAACAGAAGTGATAATAAAGGCCCAGAACCTGAAGCTGTTATTGTTGAAGAGATAAATGGTGCGTATTATGCATTTGTATTATTAGAACGAATAGGAGGTGTGATGATTTATGATGTTACCCAGCCTAATGCACCAGTATTTATTCAGTATCTTAATAGTAGAAATGCTATTGCAGGAGCTGAAGAGGATGGAGATTTAGGTCCAGAAGGCATTGTATTCGTTAATGAGAATGACAGTCCAATAGGAACAGCACTTATAGTTGTGTCTAATGAAGTGAGTGCCACTCTGTCAATCTATTCTTTAGATAATGTGACTTTAGGTTTAGAAGAATTCAATTATAACAACAACTTTAGTATGTTTCCTAATCCAGCAAATACCATAGTGAATTTTAGTAAAGCAGATGATTATGAGCTTTATGATTTATCAGGACGTCTGGTAAAGCAGGTTAAGGATTCAATATTTATAAATGTTGAAAGTTTAACGGCAGGAATGTATGTGATTACTAACTCCAAAGGATTATCCAAAAAATTAATAGTAAAATAAAACTCCAATTTTATAAGATTAAGCCTCATCAATTGATGAGGCTTTTTTTATCACTTTTATTTTTTAAAATTCTAATACTAAGCATGAGTTTGTTCAAAAACGATCCTTTACAAATTATAGTTATTATTATTAGAACTTCTTATTGTTTAATATTCAAAAATCCGCTAATATTATTAAATGTACTATAATGTTCTGCGTTATGTAACTTGAGCTTTATTCGCCTAATTTCTATTTTAAGCTAAGGTGTTCATGAATCTTCGATTTGGTAAAAAGCAGGGCAGAGCGTTAAGAAATAGTCCAGTGGACTATTTTAGCGAATGTGCCAGCTGGCGCTTTGGCAATACCACAGTTTCTTGAAAAAATTTATTCTCAAAAGTTTCTTTTGCGATGTTAATGAAATCGAGTTTACGAGATTCACGAGCACCTATTTATTAAAATAGAGTGGGCGAGTAAACACTTATTATGCGACGACATTGGAGGGAAGCACAAAGTGTGTGAAATGGAAAAAATTTAAAAATATTTTTTTGTTACAAAAAAACTAGCTACTTTTGTTGTTGTAAACAACTATTGTTTAATGAATACCGATGAATATTTTTCTAATGAATCCAAAAATTGGCATGCGAGAGCTTATTTTAAGTTCTTGAAATTGAGTGGCCAAGTGGATGTTAAATTGAAGAAGACTTTAAACTCTTATGGAATTACACATGCACAATTAAATGTTTTAAATCAATTAGTTAGAAATCATCCTACATCAATGGATGCAAAAACATTAAAAGATAAATTAATTGTTCCTAGTCCAGATTTAACACGCTTACTAGATAGATTAGTAAAAAAAGGATTTGTTTCTAGAATTACTTGCCCTGATAATAGAAGGAAATTAGATATTAATGTTACTGATAATGGCATTAAGGCATTTTTTGAAATACATACTGCTGCTAAGTCTTCAGTTAATGATTATTTTGAAACTAATATTTCTAAAGAAGATGCCAAAGAATTCTTTAGAATACTTAACAAAGTAGAAATTTAAATTTTTTTATATAAATAGTTGTTAACAACAACAATAGTTTAAAACAGTAATGAAAACAAATAGACTCGAAGCATTTAGTGATGGTGTATTAGCCATAATAATTACCATAATGGTATTAGAACTAAAAACACCTGAAGAGGTAACAATTGAAGCTTTAGTTCCTTTATTACCTGTATTCGTAAGTTATTTTATAAGCTTTATTTACCTCGGAATTTATTGGAATAACCATCATCATCTCTTTCAAATTACAGAAAAAGTAAACGGTAAGGTGCTTTGGGCAAATCTTAATTTATTATTCTGGCTGTCACTAATTCCGTTTGCCACATCTTGGGTAGGAGAGAATCATTTAGAATCAGGACCAGTAGCTTTTTACGGTTTTATATTACTTATGGCTTCTATAGCTTATTTCATTCTTCAAACCGTAATTATAAAACACCATAAAGAAGACTTTATTTTGCGCAAAGCCATTGGTAAAGATTTCAAGGGTAAGCTATCTACAGCTTTATATATCATAGGATTAGCAGTAAGCTTTATTAATTCATGGGCAGCGATTGCTTGTTATATCATAGTAGCAATTTTATGGATTGTACCAGATAAGCGCATAGAGCAACATATAAATGAAGCGTAATATGAGACATATAATTATAATAGTTTCAATTTTTCTAATTACACCTATGCTAAATGCACAGGAAATTGAGCTTAAAAAGAAAGAACTACCTATATACAGTTTATTTAGGGCTACAGAAAATTATGAATACCTAAAAGGTGATAATAATGCTTTTGAAAGTGATGTCTTTGATCCTATTAAGTTCATTCCATTGAATGAAAAGGAAGATATCTACCTTTCTTTTGGAGGCCAAATTAGACCAAGATTCGAACATTATTCTAATCGATTTTGGGAAGAAACAGTAGACCAGGATTTTTATTCACAGCGATTGGCTTTTCATACAGATTTACATTTAGGAAAAAACTTTAGAGTTTATACCGAGTTATATCATGGCTATACAAGTCACGAACGTGAATTTGTAGAAAATGACGAAATAGATATACACCAAGCATTCCTGCAAATTGACATTCCGTTTCAATCAGAATCAAGTCTATCATTCATTCTTGGAAGACAAGAGTTGGCGTATGGTTCAGCAAGATTAGTTGGTTTTAGAGAAGGCCCAAATATTAGACGAACTTTTGATGCTACAAGAGCAGTTTTTAAATCAGGTAAAACTAATATTCAAGCATTTTACACTAGAGAAGTAAGTCCAACCATATTCGCTTTTGACAATAGGTTCACATTATTTGATGGAGATGCTAACAATCCAAAATTTTGGGGAGTATATAGTCAATTCAAAATAAAAGGCTTTAACGGAATGAATGAGCTCTATTATTTGGGCTTTGAAAATCCATTTTCAGCGTTCAGTGATGTTTCAGGAAAAGAAAACAGACATTCTATTGGTTTGAGACGATTTGGGCAAATAGGTAAGCGTTTCACCTACAATACAGAAATCATATATCAATTTGGTGAGATTAATAATACGACTATTAGCGCTTTTAATCTTGAAGGAGATTGGCATTATAAACTTATCAATACAGCTTGGTTATGGAATCCAGGATTGAAATTAGAATATACAAGTGGTGATAAAAACTTAAATGATAACAAACTAAATACCTTTAATCCCATGTTTGTTAATCCAGCGTATTACAGTTTAGCAGCTACAATTACACCAATAAACTTAATATCAATCCATCCTTCAGTAAGTGCTACACCTACTGAAAAATTAAAGTTATATGGAGAATGGGGAATTTTTTGGAGAGCTTCAAAAAATGATGGATTATACAGACCACCAAGATTTGTAAATAGACCAGCTAATGGAATCGAGGATAGAAATTTAGGGAGTCAATTAGGGTTCAAAGCCTCTTACGAATTTAATCGTCATCTATCACTTGATTTAGATATGAGTTATTTCATCGCAGGAGATTTTCAAAAGACAAGTGGAAGCGGAGACGATATATTCCATTTCGCACCAACAATAAGTTACAAATTTTAATAACCATTAATAATTAAATAAAAATGAAAACAATAAGTAGATTATCAATTATGTTAGTTGCTTTATTATGTTTTACAAGTTGTAAAGCTCAACAAACAGCAGGACCAAATCCAAATGAAATTGTAGATACAAATTCATCGAGTATTAACAGCTTACCAGGAGCATCAGTAATGGCTTTCGGTCCCAATAATGTTTTATTTGTTGGAGATAGTAAAGCAGGAATGCTATATGCAATAGAAACTTCAGCAACGGAAGTGAAAGACCCAATACCTTTTAATTTAAAAGGCGTCGATAAACAAATCGCGAAAGCTTTAGGTGCGCCATCATCAGAGTTAATTTTTAACGATATGCAAGTTCATCCTGTAAGTCAAGAAGCATATATCGCTGTTAAAAGAGGTTTTGCACCAGATGCTTTATCAGTTATAGTTGCCGTAAATCCAGTAGATGGAAATGTTCGTTTAGTCGATATCAGCAAAAAAACAGCAATAAAAGTTAAGAACATTAGAACTGAAGATTTTGACTTATATGGAAGACCATCAAATCGATTAAACATTACTGATATAGATTATAATGATGGTTATGTGTATGTAGCTGGTTTAACTAATGGAGAATTTGCATCTACTTTACGTAAGATTGCATATCCTTTTTCTAATGTGCAAGAAGCAGTTTCAGGATTAGAAATGTATCATGCTGTTCATACTCAAAATGAAACAAGAGCACCAATTAGAACTATGGCTTTTGAAGAAATCAATGGCGAATCTACATTATTAGCAGCTTACACCTGTACACCATTAGTTAGCATTCCAACTTCAGAAATTAAAGAAGGAAATCACATTAAAGCTAAAACTGTCGCAGAGCTTGGATTTGGAAACACACCAATAGATATGATAACATTTACTGCTCAAGAAATGGATGGCAGCTTCGATAAAAAGCTTTTAATTATTCATAAAGAACGTAGTGCCAGCTTAATATCCTTAAAAGATTTTGCTGAAGCTAATAAAGGTGAAGGTTTAAAAGGGTTTTCAATGGGACCTGAAGGAGTTAAAATATTTCCTGTGCCAATGTCAGGAACGATGCAAGTTTCAGAGCAAAACCAAATGATGCTGGCTGTATTACAACGCGATATAGATTCAGGAAGTGTTAATTTATTATCGGAATTAAAAGGCGCTTATTTTAGATTAAGCAATTTTGATAGTGAATATGAATTTCCAGATTACAAGTATACCGAAGGTGGAAAAATTTGGAAAGATTTTCACAATATGGTAAAACCAATTGAAGGCTTTCCAGAGTTAGTAAAAGAAAATTAATACTAAAAAGAGTAGGTGAGTAGTATCATCTACTCTTTATTTCAATACAATTATGAGAGTTCATTTAACTATACTATTACTATTTGTAAGCTTACAATTATTTGCTAATGATTTTCAAATAGTAGTAAACGAGCAGAAAGTTACTTTTTATGATGCTTCAATTACTATTGAAACAGCTACTGTTTATTATTTACTAAAAAATAACAAACTAGATGAAAATAATGTGGTTCGTGGCGTATTTAAAAAGAATGTTCAAAACGTAACTTTTGTTCCAGAATTTCCTTTTTTACAAAATGTAATATATGTGCTTAAATACTCAAAAGGAGCTGTAGAATTTTCTATTCCAACTGAAAACAAAAATAAGCCCATAGTAACTCAAGTTTATCCAACATCAAATAAACTACCAGTAAATTTATTACGTATGTACATACAGTTTTCAAAACCCATGAAAACAATAAATAACCTAAAACACATAAAACTTTTTGATGCTGCAGGAGAAGAAGTAAAAGGAGTAATATTCAATAATGTCTATGAACTTTGGAATGATGCGCAAACCCAATTAACCATCATTTTTGATCCAGCACGAGTTAAAACTGGATTAATAGCCAATGAACAATTAGGAAGAGTTTTAAAACCAAATCAAACCTATCATTTGGTTATAAATAATTTACAAGATGTTTATGGCAACAGCTTAAAGGAACCTTACACAAAAACATTTAGCGTTATTAAAGAAGATATCGTTTCTCCAGATACAGATTTATGGAATATTTTACTACCAAGTCCTAATAATAAAATAGCTCTACAGGTTGATTTTGGAAACAGTATTGATATGATGTCACTATTGCATAGAATACGTATTTATAATTCAGATAATGAAATTATTAAAGTTTCAATTCACATCGGACAGGAAGAAAAATCAATAAAATTCATCCAAGAAGAAAAATGGGTAAAAGGTAATTATACATTAAAAATCAACTCAAGATTATCAGATCCATCAGGCAACAATCTTAATGGATTATTTGATCATGCAATCGGTAGCTTAAAGAATAAACAAGAGGGAAAAATTATTAGTTTGCCAATAACAATACATTAAGATTATAGACTGAAAAAGGCTTTTTTTGAGCCTCATAAAATTTTGGTTAAAACAATAGGTTAGTGCAACGACCATATTTTAGCGGTTTAGTAATATAGCTACTTAATCAATTCTATTTTACATAATATTGGTAGTACTAATTAAAAAGCTTAATAGGACGTAGGAATATAATAAGTGCTAAGAATTTTATTTTACTCACGCATTTAATTATTTGAAAAAAACTTTATAAGAGCTCGTGAATCTCGTAAAAACTCGATTTCTCAAAGTTTTAGCTCTTATGGTATGCCACGAGAATCGCGTAGAAAATAATATGTAGTAAAATATCCAAATACCTCAAAATTTTAATGATTACTAATTGGAAATTATTCGCGGATTTTTATTGTTTTAATAAAGAGCTCATGAATGCTTCGCATTTGAGTATAAAATAAATAGCAATAAGCAATTTGATATTATAAAAGCAATCAACGTTGGCAGCGGATATTTTACATAACGGCAAATTATAGATACATTTTAATTGCCCTAATGTTATTCGTTGAGAATCTCTTAAAAAATTAAAATCTTGATAATTGTACAGAATATTCAAATTTAACAAGACGTTCTATTTTACATAGTATATTATAGCTACACAATGATAAATGCAACTACGAAGCCACAATTAGCTTGTACATAATTACTATCGATATAAGTCTGAAGACACTATATCTGCAATTATGTCAAATATCGCCTAAAAGCGCTATTTCGCTAATTGTTAGAAAATGTACTATAATGTTCTGCGTTATGTAACTTGAGCTTTGGTTAAAAGCGAAAGTTGTTACTACAGTTTCTTGAAAAAATTTATTCTAAAAAGTTTCTTCTACAATGTTAATGAAACCCGAAGGGTTCACGAGCACCTATTTATTAAAATAGAGTGTGCGAGTAAACACTCTATTTGCGAAAGGGTAGAGGAGTGGAGGAAAATGTGTGTGGAATGACTTATAAATCAAATTGTTAATTTAAATAATTTAGTATATTTTAGTGAAAGAAAGGATTATGCTTCCTGTATGAGTGAAAAAACAAGAGATATATTTAAAATATTTGATGGGGCATCGCATGCTTTATCCAGAAAAGGAAGTAATGTAGATCAGACTAAGTTTAGCGATCTATTATCAAATTTGTACTCTCCAGGACCTTCCTTCCAATATATTTTTGATTTTTCAATAAGAGAAATAATTTTTACCAGTAAGAGTATAAAAGGAGTTTTGGGTGAAAATCCAAACAAATTTACGGCTGAAGCTTTTATGTCTCGAATACATCCTAATGATATAGACCACTTTTTGCATTGTCAGGAACTTGGATTCTATTTTTTATTTACCTTCATAAATAAAAATGAACTACCAAATTATAAAGTTTCCTATCAGTATAGGTATAAAGATTTTGATGGTACATACAAATTGTTTTTACACCAAGCAATTGCATCCTCATGGGATGATGATTTTAAAATGACTTCTTCAATAGCAAATCATTCAAATATTAGTCATATTACTAATGTCAACAATAATAGAGTGTCATTTATAAATATTTCCGATGGCAAATCTTACTATGGAATTAGTAATATAGAAGATTTAAATAATTATCCCGAAAATAAAAAAATAATAAGTGTTAAAGAACTTGAAGTTTTGAATCTTATCGCAGAAGGATTTAAGTCAAAAGAGATTGCTCATTATTTAAACATTTCCATTAATACAGTTACAACACATAGACGTAATATCTTACAAAAAACCAACTTTAGTACAATTCCACAAGCTATAACTTTCTTTGTTCGAGAAGGTTTAATCTAAAATATCGCTAAATAACAAGAGAAAATACTCAGTTTTGGGTATTTTTTTGCTTTCAAAATCTTCATAAATTTATTCTAATAACATTAGTATAATAAAATAAACTAATTATGAGTAAGATTTATAGTTTTCCGCCAAATTCAACCACAATAGAATTATGGGCTGATCAAACATTCAGAAGAGCAAAAAGAGTAGTTACTGGTCATTATGGTTCACATGTTATACATAATAGAGATGAATATCTACACGCAAATTGGGCCATTTACGCATTCAGGATTCCGAAAGATGGTGAATATTGGATTCGCATACAATATGCATGTGATGGACCTCCTCATGGACCAAGACCTGTAAACATCAGTTCAGATTATAATGGCTTTAATGTAATAAATGCTAATGCACTAGCAACGTCCACTGGTGGTTATAGTACAAAATATCAAAAATGGGAAACTGTTGGTACAGCCAGATATCTTGAAGGGGTTAGAACTTTAAGAATCCATAGAAGTAGACCATTTCCACACATCAGAAAAATAATTATAGAATACAAAAACCATCTATAAATTTTTTCTTCTCAAAATGTTTCTCTACGATGTTAATGAACTGCGAAGCAATCACGAGCTACTATTTATTAAAATAGAGTGGGCGAGTAAATACTCTTTTTACGAAATCGAGGAACGAAGATTCATGAATACTTATTTATAAAAATAGAAACGAATGAATAAATGACGATAGGAGAGTAGTGGAATGTGTGTGGAATGAAATACTCTGGTATAATAGCATGATTTTTTGTTGTAGTTTGTTTCTTGTTAAATTTAGTGTATATTTAATTTCTCCTAATTATTAGCAATAATAGCATATTTATTAGTCATCCATATTGTTTGGCTTAATTTTGTCATAAGCCATATTGTATTGATTGCTATAAAACTCCAAGTATTACTAACTTAATAAATTTAAATATGAAAAATTTCATTTCAAAATTGTTTCTTGTTTCATTCTTACTAATAATTGTAGGGTGTGAAAATATTAGTGAATTAAATAAAAAACCTATTAGAGAAGGACAATTATTTGATTATGAAGCTCCAGAAAGCATTATTGGAGCAAGTTTTAATCTAAGTTTGGATGAAGTTGAAAAAGTAATTAACGAGTATTTTTCAGAGCCAATAACGGAAGATTTTAATGGTGAATTTAGTGAAACTTATACGCTTAAAACTGGAGATCCTTTTTATCAACCAAACAAATGGAGTAAAACTAAAGACCCTCTTTATCAACCAAGCAAATGGATTGAGAAATGTGTAACTATTTTTGGAAAAAAGCATTGTGTTAAAACAAAAAACCCAACATATCATCCTAATAAATGGATAAAAACAAAAAATCCTTCATATCATCCTAACCAATGGATTTATACTAGTGCTAGTGTAAATATTGGATATAAAGGAAAATATAAAATTGTCTTGAGTGATCGAGTAACTTTTGAAAATTTAGATGAGAATAAATTAAAAATAGACGTTCCTTTATCTATTGATGGGAGTGCCGGATTTAAAGGAGAATTAGCAAAAATTGGTTTGCTTGAAAAGAAAAATTTTGATGCTGATGTAACATTTTCTTTTGTAATTGATGTTTCTTTTAATAGTGATTGGTGTCCAGATGTTAAAGTGGTTTCGGATATAAATTGGTTAAAAGGTCCGCGGATTGAGATAATTGGTGATACTTGGTTGGACTTTAATTTAGTTGCCAAAATAGCTACTATTGGAATAGAACCAGAAGTAGAGAAGGCTTTAAATGATGTTATAGATTGTGAGTCAATCAAAAATCAACTTTCAAAAATACTGATTCCTTCATCAATTCCTGTAACTGAAGAACATGGAGGACTTTCGTTAAATATCAAGCCAATTGAGATTTACGAGCCAATTAT
The DNA here is from genome assembly GCF_031846265.1 of Microcosmobacter mediterraneus. Classification (NCBI taxonomy): domain Bacteria; kingdom Pseudomonadati; phylum Bacteroidota; class Flavobacteriia; order Flavobacteriales; family Flavobacteriaceae; genus Microcosmobacter; species Microcosmobacter mediterraneus. The sequence continues at coordinate 263,985 of NZ_JAVRIA010000004.1, forward strand.
CAGTTATCAAAATCGAGATATGAATTTATTGGTGGGTTCTAAATTAGCTATGGAGATTGGAAAAAGTGATCATGAACAGGAAGACTGGTCACTTCCAGAATTAACAAAATCGCCAAAAATCGAAAATATTATAGATGTTAACCTACCAATCTTTGTTGAATATGAGGAACTTGAAAAAGCTATTAACTCAAAACGCACTGAATTAGAAACTGAGTTAAATTTAGCATTAGATAATTCTGATATTGTTGAGAAAATTGAATTAAATAATTTTGAAATCTACCCAAGTAATGACCAAATAGTAATAGGAATTGATTTTGAAATAGATACGAATTTTTTTCCTGGACCAAAAGGACAAATATATCTTACTTCAAAACCAGCTATTTCAAAAAAACATGTTCTTTCTTTAACTGATGTTACTTTGAACGCTACTTTGGAAAATTCTTCTTATGAAATTATGCTGGGTATAATGAAAGAGTTTTTTGAATCAAAGATAGAAGAGTCATCAGTTGTTGACCTTTCTTCAAAAATTGCAAATGGCTCAGCAGAAACTATGATTAAAATCCAAAATCAGCTTAACGAAATTAATGAACTTAAAATTACTATTCTAGATCCTGTTTTGGATTTGAGCGATGATATATCTAATCATGAGAATTATCTCATTAAAAATGTGAGACTAAGAAGTGGTTTTAATGCAAAAGTCAATTTGCTAAATATTAATAAAGATTTATTATCTGAATAAATCTAGTCTATTTCATTAGGTTTTATAATAATAATAACCTTATGCCAAAAGAAAATCAATCATTACCAGACTATGAATTTAGCCAAGAAGAATTATTGTTAAAACAAGAATTAATACATTCAAAAATATATATAGTTACATTTTAATTTCCTAAATGCTAATCGCTGAGAATCTCTTAAAAAATAAAATCTTGATAATTGTACAGAATATTCAAATTTAACAAGACGTTCTATTTTACATAGTATATTATAGCTACACAATGATAAATGCAACTACGAAGCCACAATTAGCTTGTACATAATTACTATCGATATTAGTCTGAAGACATTATATCTGCAATTATGTCAAATATCGCCTAAAAGCGCTATTTCGCTAATTGTTATAAAATGTACTATAATTTATATTATGTAAAATAGATAATATTTGTTACTTCATAGTTTATTACACTGTTAGGGTCATTAAGGTATTTATATACTCTACCTTTTATTAGATAACTCTTTTATTTTATTGGCAGCTATTGTTGCTAAGACATTATCTGGATCAAGCTCTATAATAGTTTTATAGGATTGTATAGCTTCCTTTATTAACTCTAACGATTCCTGTGCATTAGCTAAGCTATAATATGCACTTATAGATTTTGGATAAGTTTCTGTAACCATTTCAAAAATAAATAATGCAGATTTCCTTGCTTGTAAATCTCCACTTCCCATTAAACGATTTCCAGCTTGTAAGAACTCTTCTTCAAAATTTGAGTATTTATACTGTGGATTATTAACAATCTTTTTAGCATCTCGCTTTACCTCTTCAAATTTACCTTCGGTAAATAACTGCGTTAAATGTGCCATAGGATCTAAAATAAAATCAGAATCTTTATAATTTAAAACTGCTTCTAAAATGGGATCGTTATTGTTTTGGTACGATTTAAAATCTAGTTCTACTGCTATATGCGGAATTGTCCATTCCTTATTTTCCCATTGCGGTTTATCTTGCCACCATGCAAAAGATAAATACACTGCTAATTTAGAGCTTGGTAGTACTACCTTGCGCGTATCGCCATAAAAATTAAGGTTTTCTGCAGAAGGTTCACCAACAAAAATAACATTGGTATAATTACTAAATTCATTAATTAGATTTTGGCATGCCGAAAATGTTCGTCGGCCAATTATCACAAAGAGCTTTCCCTTTTTATTAAATTTTGATCCTATAAGACCAGTAATTATGGGTTTGTTTAGGTAATTGTTACCACCACCATTGAGCCTTACATCTAGTACCAATTTTTCTACATCATTAAGGTCTGCAAAGTCAAAAACCGATTTATAAAAGGATTTAGTATCTATAGTTTTATCATTAGCAATCCGACTATGCCTAACATAGAGTGTTTTAGTAGCTTGTAAATGAGTAAAATAATACACTTTGTCTAATTGTTCTAAATACAAGGGTTTCTCACCTTCTTGTCTTATGCTTTTCCAGTTCTCATCAGCTTTAGTAAAGCTGTACTCCACGGAATAATTATCATACGATATAGGTAACAAAGTTTCAGTAATTAGCTTGCCGTTTTTTTCTACAGTAATAGTAATATTAGTTTTGTAAACCTTTATTACGCCTTGCGCAAAAAGAACATTTGGTAGTAAAGCATATCGCAATCCATAAGCTTTAAAGAAACTATCATTCTCTGCAGGTACAACAGGTCTTATGAGGTCTAAAACTTCTGCTATAGCCATATTTTCAATGCTAATAAGCTTCCCTCCTATGATAGATTGATAGTCTTTATGAGCGCCTTCAATATAAATACCATCGGAAAACTCATAAATATTAATGGGCAGTATTCCATCATCTGCTAATGCTCCAAATGGCAATTGCGTATGACCATATTCAAATAAAGACACGATTCTTGAGAACGCAACTGGTATTTCTTCTGGTTGCAAATTTGGAATTGCCTTGTACAACGCTTCTATTTCATCATTAAACTTAGCAGAAGTTACTTTTTTGAATAGGAAAGGATAATTGTCGTTAACTGTATGCTGCAAGTATTTTAAATCGTTTTGCCATTGTTCTGAAGAGATTTGCTCTTGAGAAAGCGTTATATTTTGGATAAGAAAAAAAACAATTATACTTATTAATTTTGTACGCATAATAATATAATTAGCTTGAGAAATTTTGTTGTATTAAAGTTATGATTTTATTGGTAAAGCACCATAAAATGATGAGAATGTGTTAATATGATATTAATCATTTAATAAAGCTTCAATTCTGTAGTATATTTATATAACTAAATATAACAATTATGACTGTAAATTTTGAGTATCATAAAATTGCTTCTAGTGATCGATTGGAAGATTTCACAAAGAAAAAACTAGCAAAGCTTTTTGATCATAATCCTTTTATAATAAAGGCTACTGTATATTTTAAATCTGAAAATACTGAATCTAGAGATTCAGGAATGATCTGTGGCATACAGCTTAGTGTGCCTGGTCCTCTTATTTTTACAGAATCGTCTAAATCTACATTTGAAGACGCTATACAACAATCCATAAAAGAGCTTAAACGACAATTAGAACGTAGAAAAGATAAGATGAAAACCCATTAGAAGAGTTTTACACTAAAACATCTGAATTAAAATCAAGGCAATTAGTTAATATCTAATTGCTTTTTTTGTATTAGTAGTATTGTATTAATCGGAAGTTGGCTTCTGATTTCTAAAAATAACTGTTGCTTTTTGGCCAGTCATTAAAGCCCATTCTTTAGAGGAAATGAGTTTTCCGTTATCGTCATATACTTCAAAATACGCTGTATTAGCACCTTGCGATCCTTGGTTTAAAGCTTTAAAATCTAAAACATTTTCACCATCAACTAAGTCGATTTTTACTCTTCTAAAATTGTTAGATAATCGTATTCTAGGTATAACGGTATTTTCATTTAATAATATTTTGATGTAGTCGCCATCCTCAGCACCATAATCTCTGCAAATAATATTTACAAACTCTACCTTAACATCATATTCACCCAAAAATTGGTCAGATAAGGTGTGAACAATAGCCTCAACATCAGCGGTTTGCTTATCTAAATTTTTCTGAAATAACTCCCCAGAATGCTTTAGTCTGTTACTATCAAACATTGAAAACTCTTTCTTATTCTTATTAAAGTCTATTGTAGTTTTCTTAAAATTGATATTATCTATTTTGTTAACACCAACCTTCCCTCCTGTTTTGTCTTTAACTTCTTTTTTTAGGTCTGATTTTGTAGAGTCTTTCTTTTCTTTAACTTCTCTTGCAGGTATACGAATAGACTTCTTCTTTTTGCTATCTATTTGTGCAAAAAGTCCAAGACTTAAGAAAAGAAAACATAGAGTGATTGTAAATCTCATAGCAATCAATGACTTATAATCATATTAAAGATACAATTTTTGTCGTAATGAATTCAAAAACCATACCTAAATCAAAGAAAACGTATTTTTTATTGCATTGGTTTAAACAAAACGTTAAAACTTACCATTAAAACTAACACGCAGTTTTCTGTTGTATTCTTCAAATAACCAATCTCTGTAGTTTTGCGTGCTGTTCATTATGCAATATGAGTATTGCTTTACACGATAGTAGATTTCGTCTCTTAACAATTTTGCTAAAGCTCTTGCTTCATAGACATCTTCACTATTTTCAATACAGATAATAGAATGTTGAGCTATAGAACGCTCAATGGTTTTCATTGATTTTTGACCAGATTTTATAACTTCCTTATAATTTTCTCTTACATCAAACTCTAAAGATTCTGATTTTTTAAATTTCTCTTTTAAAGCTGGTGGCATTACATAAACAAAATCACGTTCTATGGATTCGTCATCTCTAAGATTCTCTAAATACATATCTGGATATTTAAAGATATGTTGCCAATCAACATGCTGATTCCAAGGTCCGAAGCGCGCAAAATTGTTACCTAGATCTAAAACTTTGAATTTTGATTTATTATCCAAAATCCTAGAACCACGACCAATCATCTGAAAATATAATGTCAGAGATCTTGTTGCTCTATTGAGGATAATAGTTTCTACAGTAGGTTCATCAAAACCAGTGGTAAGTATGCTTACTGAGGTTAAAATACCATCAGGTGTGTTTTTAAACCAATTTAAAATATCTTTTCGCTCTTGTTTAGAGGCTGTGTTATCCAAATGCCTAATGTTGTAACCAGCTTTATCAAAAGAATAAAAAACTTCTTTAGAGGTATGGATTCCATTATTAAAAATCAGTGTTTTTTTACCTTTACTAACCTCTTCATATGCATACATAAGTTTGCTGAGCATAAGTGAATTGGTATATAGTGCTTCTGAAGATTTTACTGTATAATCACCATTGATTCCAATTTTTAAAGTATTAAGCTCTACATCATAACTGTAAGTTTCAGCTTCAGCTAAAAATCCATTTTTAATTAGCGTAGAAATATCATCACCAACAATCAATTTATCATAATGATCGTGCATTGGCAATTTTATATTAGAGCTCAATGGTGTTGCTGTTACACCAAGAATAAAGCAATGATCAAAAAATTTAAAAAGCTTTCTAAACGAATTATAATGCGCTTCGTCAATAATCACTAATCCAATATCTTTTAATTCTAATTGGTCGTCATTAAGTCTATTGTTAAGGGTTTCTACCATAGCAACAAAACACTGATATTGGTCTTGATCTGGTAGTTCTTTTACCTTACTATTAATAACCTTATTATGCACATCGAAGCCCTCAAGCATTTTAGAGGTTTGTTTACATAGTTCTATACGATGAGTCAGAATAACAACCTTTTTTTGGTAATCTTTAATATAACGTCTAACGATTTCAGAAAACACAACAGTTTTGCCTCCTCCTGTTGGTAACTGATATAATAGATTATAGTTATGAGGTGCATTTTCTAACACATCAAAAATGCGTTTAAGATCTGCTAACTGGTAGTCGTATAATCGTTTTCTACTGTCTTGTGAAATTATAGTGGTCTGATTGCTCATTTATTCAATTGAAAAACTTTGCAAAATTAAGCTATAAACTCACTTTTTCCGACAATTGTTAACAACAATTAACAACTATACAAAGTAATTACTGGTATCGTTTTTGTGAACTATTAATTCTATTAACATTATAAATACTTTAATTATGAAAACTTCTAGACGAATTGACAGTGCTGTCAATGCTGGTTCAATGGCAGACATTGCCTTCTTATTGCTTATCTTTTTTTTGGTAACTACGACGATTTCAGCTGACAAAGGAATTCTGAGACAACTACCACCAGATTGTCCACCTAATACTATTTGTAATGCTGAAATACACGAACGAAATGTCTTAAACATCTTTATAAATAAAAATGACGAATTAATGGTAGAAGACGAATTAATTTCTATAACAGATTTGCAAGCTGTTATTGCATCTTTTATAGATAATAATGGTGATGGTACATGTAATTACTGTCAAGGGCTTTCTAAATCTGATTCATCAGATAATCCAAAGAAAGCTGTTGTGTCTCTTCAGCATGCAGAGCAAACTACTTATGGTACATTTATAGAGGTACAAGATGAAATAACTAAAGCCTATTATCAGCTTAGAGAAGATTATGCTACACAATACTTTAATAAAACTGTTGATGCACTATCAAAGGATGAACTTAAGCAAGTAAAAGAAGCATATCCTTTTATTCTTTCTGAAGCAAAAACCAGAAGGCTCACTCAATAGTTTCTGTTTTAATATTGGGAATACAATATTGAATATTCACCTTTTTTTTGCCCCAATTTTTAGCGGCTTTTACATCTGTTCCCATATAAATATCTATACGTTGTCTCCAGCGTTTATTCATTTTATCTTTTACAATGTAAAGACTATCAAAACCTTGAATTTTAACTTTGGTATTATGAACGAGACCAGAATCTAGTAAGTCTCTTGATACAGCTATGTATTTTAAACCAGGTTTTAAACTATCACCAAATGCAGTGATATGAGGATTGCTACTAGTTTGATAGGCTAAAGAGTTGTAGGCAGTTGCTGTAACCTCAATAGTTTTAGTTGAGCAATCCTCTACTCTTTTGCAACTAAACATAAGTATACTTATTAATGCTAGTAATAGTATAAGTTGTCTCATGCTTCTAAGTTACATTAAATAGTTAAAATATGTTAAATCATTACTTTGTTATGCATAGTACTGTAACATTTTTAAGATCATGTCGTCTATATAGTATACATCAATTAAAAATCAAACATTATGAGAACTTTAGACAGCAATCAAATTACAAGTAAAAACCAAGACAGTAGAATGTATTCTTGGAACAGCAAAAGACGTTTTAGATAACGATCTTTTAATCATCAATCAAAAAAACAGAACAATTATGAAGGTATTATCAAAAATAATCGATGCTTCAAACGGATTTGAAGACGATTTAGACACTATGAAGTTATGATTGTAAAAATTGAGTTAGAATTATCTTAAAAAGCCAACACCTAATCCGTGTTGGTTTTTTTATTTAATAGGTAATTAAGGTTTTGAGTTCTGTTTCAAATCTATTTTTTGCTAAGTATTGATTTTCTAACTGACCTATAAAAGGGATAGGTGTCTCAATACTAGCTACACGTATTACAGGTGCATCTAAATATTCAAAACAATGTTCCATAATATATGCTGAAATATCAGAAGCAATACCACCAAAAAGCGAGTCTTCTTGTAGAATAATAACTTTTCCAGTCTTTTTTACTGAAGCAACAATTGAGTCATAATCTAAAGGTTGTAACGATCTTAAATCAATAAGATCAGCAGAAATATTTGTATTAGCTTTTAAGGTTTCTAAAGCCCAATGTACTGGAGCGCCATAAGTAATAATACTAACGTCATCACCTTCTTTTATAATTGAGGCTTTACCTAAAGGCAATGTATAATAATCACTAGGTACATCTTGTCTAATAGTTCTGTATAATGCTTTATGCTCAAAAAACAATACAGGATTAGGATCATTAATTGCAGTGTTTAAAAGGCCTTTGGCATCATATGGAAAAGCAGGATATACTACTTTTAATCCAGGTGTTTTTGTAAACCATGCTTCATTGGTTTGTGAATGGAATGGACCAGCAGCTACGCCTGCTCCACATGGCATACGTACCACAACATCAGCATTTTGATTCCATCTGTAATGCGATTTTGCTAAATAATTTACGATAGGATTAAATCCAGAACTTACAAAATCTGCAAATTGCATTTCTACAATAGATTTTATTCCTGAGATAGATAATCCCATTCCGACTTCAACAATAGCAGATTCACAGATTGGTGTATTACGAACACGTTCTTTTCCAAATTGCTTTACAAAGCCATCAGTAATTTTAAAAACACCACCATATTCAGCAATGTCTTGTCCCATAATTACCAAATCTTTATGTCGTTTCATAGAAAGCCTAAGCGCATCTGAAATGGCGTCAATAAAACGAATTTCTTTTGCTTTTAACTTTGGCTTATGTTCCTTATAATCAAAGGGTTTATATACATCACCTAACTCAGTAGTTAAATTAGGAATAATATCGTCTTCTGCAAAGGCAGATTTTAAATTATCGTCGATTTCATTCTTAATATCTTCTGTGTATTCTAGGTGTAATTTTTCAGAAAGTATCTTTTGTTCTAACAGATATTGTTTAAAATTTTCAATTGGATCTTTTGCTTCCCATTCTTGCATCAACGCTTTAGGAACGTACTTTGTACCACTAGCCTCCTCGTGTCCGCGACGTCTAAACGTTTTAAATTCTATGAGAATTGGTCTAGGACGTTTACGTATGCTTTGTGCCAGTTTGGTAACTTTAGAGAATACTTCAACGACATTATTACCATCTAAAATAAAAGACTCTATACCATAACCTTTACCTCTATCAGCTAGATTTTTGCAATGATATTGTTCTGAAGTAGGTGTAGATAAACCATAGCCATTATTTTCAATACAAAAAATAACAGGTAATTGCCATACAGACGCCACGTTTAATGCCTCATGAAAATCACCTTCACTTGTACCTCCTTCACCAGTAAAAACTACAGTTGCTTTTTTATTTTTCTTTAATAAGTTTGCTAAAGCTATACCATCTGCAACTCCCAATTGAGGTCCCAAATGCGATATCATACCTACAATATTATAGTCTTGAGTCCCAAAATGAAATGATCGATCTCTACCCTTAGTAAAACCACTCATTTTACCTTGCCATTGGCAAAATAGTCGATGTAAAGGGATCTCTCTAGTAGTAAATACGCCAAGGTTTCTATGCATTGGCAGAATATATTCCTCTTTATCTAAAGCCATTGTAACACCTACAGATATTGCTTCTTGTCCAATACCAGAAAACCACTTGGAGATTTTTCCTTGACGTAATAATACAAGCATTTTTTCCTCGATCAATCGAGGTTTAAGCATGCTACGATACAGTTTTAAAAGCGTTTTATTACTGAGGTTTCTTTTATTGTAAGAAATAGAACGCTTAGCAGAGGTATGCATAAGTTTTTAGTATAGCAAGTTCAATATTCAAATGTAATTAAATTTTGCAATTAGCAATCTAGTTTATTTACATCATTTACGTTTCAATGTTTTCGTTACATTTGTAATATTCTTACAATTAAATATTTTACTTACATGGACAGAATTCCAAGTGTCGATCTCAAAGATTTTCTTTCCGGAGATAACGACAGAAAACAAAAGTTTATAAATGAAATCGGTAAAGCCTATGAAGATATTGGGTTTGTGGCTCTAAAAGGACATTTTTTAGATGATGAACTTGTAGATAGACTTTATGGTGAAGTTCGTAATTTCTTTAAACTTCCTGTAGACGTAAAGCGTAGTTACGAAATCCCTGGGATTGGTGGTCAACGAGGCTATGTATCTTTCGGGAAAGAAAGTGCTAAAGGTAAAAAAGAAGGTGATCTTAAGGAGTTTTGGCATTTTGGTCAGTATGTTGAGGATGATGAAGAGCGTAGGAAAGAATATCCTGAAAACGTTGATGTTAAAGAGTTACCAGAGTTTAATAAAGTTGGTAAGGAAACTTACAGAATGTTAGAAAAAACAGCTAAATATGTGCTTAGAGCATTAGCATTGTATGTTGGTTTAGAAGAGACTTATTTTGATAATTTTATTCATAACGGTAATTCTATATTAAGGCCAATTCACTATCCTCCAATTATTGAGGAACCAAAAAATGCAGTTAGAGCTGCAGCTCATGGTGATATTAATCTTATTACACTATTAATGGGAGCTCAAGGACGAGGCTTACAGGTCCAAAATCATCAAGGTGATTGGATTGATGCTATCGCTGAACCAGACGAATTGATGATTAATGTTGGTGATATGTTGTCTAGACATACTAATAATAAATTAAAATCAACAATACATCGTGTTATAAATCCACCAAGAGAACTTTGGGGAACCTCTCGTTATTCTATTCCGTTTTTTATGCATCCAATAAGTGAAATGAAATTAGATGTGTTAGAGAGTTGTATCGATGAGAATAATCCAAAGCAGTTTACTGATATAACTGCAGGTGAATTTTTAAATGAACGTCTTGTAGAACTTGGTCTTATAAAAAAGTAGATAGTCACGGTGATTAGTCTTTTTATGACAAATTACGACTGCGTACTTCACTTGAAAACTAAAAAACAATGGATTTACAAGATCAATTAAAAAACCTGTTTCCTGACCATAAAATCGAAGAACAAGATAATACTAAAGATACGTCTAACGTTTGGTTACAAGATGAACCGATTATTTGCAAGTACGAAAAACGTAAAGGTAAACCTGTGACTATACTTGAAGGCTATAATGGTGCAACTTCAGATTTTAAAATCTTAGCTAAAGACATAAAAACTATGCTAAGTGTTGGAGGTTCGTTTAAAGACGACAAAATTATTATACAAGGAGACTACAGAGATAAAATCATGGCTTTTTTAAAAGACAAAGGCTTTAAAGTAAAACGCGTTGGAGGCTAATGAAAAAAAAACCACTTCATATTACAAATGGTAGCAGTCTTACCAGTTATTTAAATGAGCTCGACTTTAAAGGCCATTTTCTCACTTGGCACGAAATGCTTTGTGAAGGACCAACAGAGGTAAAGATTAATACTGACAGTTACCTCTCTAAGAGAAAACAGTTTCTAAATGAGTACTACGATATAGAAATTGATGAATACGAATTTAAAAATGAATTACATAAGCTAGATAATACTGACCAATATTCTGAGATTATTCTTTGGTTTGAGTATGATTTGTTTTGTCATATAAATCTAGTCGCTGTTATTAGTCTACTGATTCAAAAAAAGAATGCTGTTCCAATTTCTTTGGTATGTAGCGGAAGAATTGCTGGTGAGGATAACCTCAAAGGCCTAGGAGAATTAAGTGCTGAGCAAATTGACCAGCATTTTAAAGAGAGAATTCTCTTAACTGCAGAAGACATTGAAATTGCTAAAGATGTTTGGAATGTTTATTGTGGTCAGGATCATAACTTATTAAAACCTTTTATAACAAAAAAATCTTCATTCCAATATTTAGGTTGTTGCCTTAAAGCTCATCTTAAACGATTTCCAGATTCTAAAAGCGGTTTAAGCACACTAGAGTTCAATATATTGTCTTTATTAAATACGTATGAGATAAAGTCTAGGCATCATCTTTTAGGATATGCTTTAAACTATCAAGGCTACTATGGGTTTGGAGATATGCAATTATCGAGAATGATAGATAATCTTTCCATATTTATAACAGAAGACAATGCGCGTTTAATTCTCAACAGAAAAGGACATGAAGTGTTACTCTATCATCGAAATTATGCTTTGGATGTAAATGATAATATGACCTTTGGTAAGATTGATAGATTAGATTTTCAGTTTAATAAGCAAGAAAATAAACTTATAAAAACGGTATTGAATGCCTATTAAAGATTCAGAACTCATATTAAATGACGATGGTAGTGTTTATCATTTAAGTTTAAGACCAGAGCAAATTTCAAATACTATTATTACTGTTGGTGATCAGGATCGTGTAGAGGCTGTAACTCGCTATTTTGATTCTATTGAGTTTAAGGTCCAAAAACGAGAATTCCATACACAAACTGGTTTTTATAAAGGGAAACGTCTTACAGTAATATCCACAGGTATTGGTACAGATAATATAGATATTGTATTAAATGAATTAGATGCATTAGTTAATATAGATTTGTCTAATAGAGAAATTAATAAAAATCTTATATCGTTAGATATTATAAGAATAGGTACCTCTGGCTCTATACAAAAGGATATTCCTGTAGATTCTTATTTGATAAGTGAAAAAGCAATTGGATTTGATAGCTTGTTACACTTTTATCGAGCTAAAAACATTCAAGATCTTAATTTTACTAAAGCTCTTGTTGTACATACTAATTGGGACAAATCTAAGTCAAATCCCTATGTCGTCAATGGTAGTGAGATATTAATTAGTAAACTGTCTTCACAAAAAACGGTTTTGGGTTGTACTGCAACTAACGTTGGTTTTTATGGGCCACAAGGTAGAGTGTTGCGTTTGCCACTTCAAAACAATGAATTAAATCAAAAACTATCAAGTTTTAATTATAACGGAAAAACCATTACCAATATGGAAATGGAAACAGCTGCAATCTATGGGTTAGCTAAGCTTTTAGGACACAATGCTATATCTATGAATGCCATAATCGCTAATAGACCTTTAGGTCAGTTTAGTGAAAACGCTAAGTCTGTTGTTGATAATTTAATTAAATACACTTTAGATAAACTTGTTGAATAAATATGAAGAATGTTAGAATTGGTGGTGTTCCTGAGCATTTTAATTTAGCGTGGTATCTTACGCTTAAAAATGGCGAATATAAAAATGAAGGCATTAATTTGAGATGGAAAGATTATTATGGAGGTACAGGCGCTATGTGCAAAGCACTTAGAGACAATGAAATTGATATTGCAGTTATTTTAACCGAAGGCATTATTAAAGATATTATAGCAGGAAATCCTTCTAAAATTGTTCAGACTTTTGTGCAATCGCCTTTAATTTGGGGAGTTCATGTAGCTGATCATTCTAAGTTTAAAACAGTACAAGATATAAAGGGAACAAGAGCTGCTATAAGTAGGTTTGGTTCTGGATCTCACCTTATGGCATATGTAAATGCAGAACGCAATGATTGGGATTTAGAAAAGGATCTAAAGTTTGAAGTTATTAAAAATTTGGATGGCGCTGTTGAAGGTCTAGCTAAAGGTGATGCAGATTACTTTATGTGGGAAAAATTTACCACTAAACCTATTGTGGATGATGGTGTATTTAGAAGAATAGACGAATGTCCTACACCATGGCCATGTTTTGTAATTGCAGTAACCGAATCTTTTATTAAAAATCATAAAGACGATTTAAAAACTATTCTAGATATTATTAATAGTACAACTTCAGAGTTTAAAGTTATTCCTAGTATAGATAGAACGATAGCCAATAGATACGACCAACAATTAGAAGATGTTAGAGAATGGTTATCAATTACAGAATGGTCACAATCTTTAATAGATAAACAAACCATAGAGCTTGTTCAAAATACCTTATTAAGCTTAGATATTATTCCTAAAAAAGTGAGTTATACTCTTTTAACCGAAAAAATTTAAGTTCATCGATTTAAAGGGCTATTATTCAATTATTTATCACTAAAATTTCTGTATGATAAAAAATTAGTTAAATTTGTTTAACACAATTTAACTTTTGTCTCAAATAAATGTGCTAGTATGATATTGAAAATTACTCTAATCTTATTGTCTTTAGTTGTACTAAACTTTCTACTACTATTTTTAAGCTGTAACAAAACACCTAAGAAACCTACTGTCTCTAAAACCATTCAACCAAAACCTAAAGTAGAGACCAATCAATTGGCTGAAAATCAGCTTGCTCCAACAGGGAGTTAGTTTTACTAAAGTGTTTATTACCAAACCAATACCCTCTATTTGCACTCAAAGGCGAAGGATGACCACTCGTTAAAATATAATGCTTATTAGTATCAATAAGTTTTGCTTTCTTTTTGGCAAAACCTCCCCATAATAAAAATATTTTATGTTCTGAATTCTCAGAAATTGCTCTAATAACAGCATCTGTAAATTTCTCCCAGCCTTTGTTTTGATGACTTCCTGCTTTATGTGCTCTTACTGTTAACGTAGCATTTAAGAGTAATACTCCGTGTTTAGCCCAAGATTCTAAATTGCCAGAACTAGGATAAGGAATATTCAAATCTGTATTTAGCTCTTTAAAAATATTAATTAATGAAGGTGGAAATGAATTACCATCATTTACCGAAAAGCATAAACCATTAGCCTGACCAATGCCATGATAAGGATCTTGACCAATAATAATAACTTTAAGAGCACTGAAAGGACAACTATTAAATGCATTAAAAATGAGGTTGCCAGGAGGAAAACAACGGTTAGTCTTATACTCTTCTTTTACAAAATCTGCAAGATTTTTAAAGTAAGGTTTTTCAAATTCATGTTTCAGCAGTGCTTTCCAACTTTTTTCAATAGTTACATCCATATTGCAAAAATATTAAATCCAATTATTCTGAGCTATTGTTTATCTTTATTGACATTATGAAAAATGTCATTGAAAAATTTTACGAAGCATTTAATAATAAAGATGCTAAAACCATGATTTCATTTTATAACGATGATATTGTTTTTAAGGATCCAGCATTTGGAACATTAAAAGGTGAGCAAGCAAAAAACATGTGGTTGATGCTATGTCAATCACAAAAAAACAACGACTTTAAAGTAACAGTTTCTAATATTAAGTATGCTAAGAATGAGGCTACAGCACAATGGGAAGCCTTCTATATTTTTAGTAAAACTGGGCGTAAAGTGCATAATAAAATTAATGGGCATTTTATTTTTAAAGACAATACTATCATTAGCCATATTGATGATTTTAACCTACACAAATGGGCTAAGCAGGCATTAGGTTTTAAAGGTTGGCTTCTAGGCGGAACTTCTTTTTTTAAAGATAAACTTCAGAAGCAAACTAACACGCTATTAAAAACCTTTGAAAAAAATCAGCGTTAAATACTATTTATTAAAAACGAATGTTATATGAAGAGGTAATTATTTAACATTTTTTAATGACTATCAATTCTATAGATTTTTTACCTTTTCAGAGTTAAATGAACAACTAATATCAATATAAATTATCACTAGTATGACCAAACAATTTAAGTTAGTAAAGCGAGTAGCTATGCTATTACTATTGTGCTTATTTTTAATGCCACAACAAGCAGAAGCGCAAAGAAAAAAGAAAAAACGTAAAAAGGATGATAAGACTGAAGCTGCTGCTCCAGTTCCTAAGAAGCCTAAAGTAAAATCTATTTCAGATTTAGTAAAGAAGAGTAAAAAAATAGAAGGTCTATTTACAATTTACCAAGACACTGTTACTGGTAGTTTACAAATGGTAGTTTCTGAAGATCAACTTGGTAAAGAGTTTATACATTTTAGCCAAATAGCCAATGGTGTAACAGATGCTGGCGCATTTAGAGGATCATACAGAGGTTCTAAAGTTTTTAAAATCAAAAAGTATTTTGACAAATTAGAGTTTGCAACTCAGAATACCTCTTATTATTTTGATCCCTCAAATGCTATTTCAAGGTCTAAAGACGCTAATATTTCAGAAGGTATCATGGCTACTGCTAAAATAGAAGCACATGACAAAGAAACAGGTTTGTATCTTATAAAAGCTGATGGTATATTTTTAAAGGAAACCTTATCTCAAATAAAGCCACCTCGTTTTCCAGGTCAATCGCCTTTTGCATTTTCACTAGGTAATCTTGATAAGATGAAAACCAAGGTGAATGCTATTAAGAATTATCCAGAGAATACAGATATGGCTGTAGATTATGTGTATTCTAAATCATCTGTTTTAAATGGAGGTTCTGCAGCTGTTACTGATGGACGTAATGTAAGTGTTACTGTTCATCATAGCCTTATTGCTATGCCAAACAATGATTATCAAACTAGATTAGATGATCCTAGAGTTGGCTATTTTTTAACTCAAGTAACAGATCAAACAGATACAGGTTCCATACCTTACAGAGATTTAGTGCACAGATGGCATCTAAAAAAGAAAGATCCTAATGCGGCAATTTCTGAACCAGTTGAACCTATAGTTTGGTGGATGGAAAACTCTACTCCTGTTGAGTGGAGAGAAACCATTACTAAAGGTGTTTTAGAATGGAATAAAGCCTTTGAAAAAGCAGGATTTAAAAATGCTATGGTTGTTAAAATGCAACCAGACGATGCCGATTGGGATGCAGGCGATATTAGATATAATGTATTACGATGGACCTCCTCTCCTAACCCTCCTTTTGGTGGTTATGGACCAAGCTTTGTGAATCCAAGAACTGGACAAATATTAGGAGCAGATATCATGTTAGAGTACGTACACTTTACTAATAGAGTTATGTACGATAAGTTATTTGATCTTACTACTGAAACTAAGGCCTTTGATCCTAATGACTATATGAAAGATGATAAGCTCTTTTGTTCTCTAGGACATGTAATGCATGAGAATACCATGTTTGGACAAGCTGTGCTTGCAGCAGCAAATGCAGATGATCTAGAAATGGAACGCATGAAAAAAGAAGCAATGATTGCTTTAATTATGCATGAAGTTGGGCACACTTTAGGTTTAAACCACAACATGAAAGCTAGTCATACTTTAAGCCCTGAAGAACTATCAAATCCTGAATTTATTAAAGGAAAATGCCTTACTGGTTCAGTAATGGATTATGCAGGTATTAATCTTACTAAAGACAAATCTAAACAAGGTCAGTTTTATGATACCTCAGTTGGACCTTACGATGTTTGGGCAATTCAGTTTGGATATACACCATTTAAAAATGATGCAGAGCGTAACACGTTATTAAATCAATCTACAAAACCTGAACTTATCTTTGGAAATGATGCAGACGATATGCGTGCCCCAGGTAAAGCAATAGATCCAAGAGTAATGATTGGTGATCTTTCTAACGATCAGATTGGTTATTCTATTGATCGTATAGAATTGGTTAATGATTTGATGCAAAATGTAAAGTCTAAATTTGTTAAAGATGGTCAATCTTACCAAGAGTTAAGACGAGCTTATTATATTTTAAGTGGTCAAAGAAATATTGCTACTGGTGTGATTTCTCGTTTTATTGGTGGTGTATATGTAGATAGAGCTATGGCAGGACAACAAGGCGCTACACAACCTTACACTCCTGTAAGTTTAGAAGATCAGAAACGTGCTATGAATGCATTAGCAAAATATACATTTGCTCCAGATGCATATAATGCGCCAAATGACTTATACAATTATTTAGCATTACAAAGACGTGGTTACAACTTTTTTGGTGGACCAGAAGATCCAAAAATTCACGCACAAGTATTATCGTATCAACGCAATGTGCTAGCTCATATTTTACACCCAAACACATTACAACGTATATCTGACTCAGAATTGTATGGTAATAAGTACTCAATATCTATGTTTCTGACAGACCTTAATAATGCCATTTTTAAAGCTGATATATATGGCAATGTAAATTCGTTTAGACAGAACTTACAATTAGAGTATGTAAATGGATTAATCGCTGGTCTTACAGGAAGACAAAGCTCACGTTACACTCATGCTGCTAAATCCATGATGTTATACAATTTAAAGACTATTAGAGCAATGGCAGCACCAAGTGGGAATATTGCTTCTAAAGCACACAAACAACATTTGAGAACTCGAATAGATAATGCTTTAAAAGAAATTAAATAATTATTTACTATAATTGATATATTAAAAACGCCATTGTTTATAATACTGTGGCGTTTTTTATCTTATAACGAAAGCTACTTCTATAAGAATAAAAGTAGCTTTAGATTAATAGCAAATGTTGAATGTTTCTTTTTAGGGACCTGATGGTTTACTTTATGTTTCATTCATCATAGATACTTAATGTAAATCAAAATGCATGCCATATTAGAATCGCTATGGTCTATATAGCGAATAAATAACTACATTTTCGAAAACTTAAAAGATGGCTTCAGGATACTCTAAAACACCCTTAGAAAAGAAACTTGGTTTAAAAGACAATTTTAAAATCTTACTCTATAACCAGCCTAAATATTATTTCAGCTTATTTAATGAAATACCTAATGGAATAGAACAATTAGAAGACATTAACGATAAGTCTGCAGACTTTATACATATTTTTTGTAAAAACTTTAAAGACTTAGAAGCTAAAGCTAACTTCTACAAAACAGCCTTAAAGTATAGTGGTGCATTTTGGGTGAGTTGGCCAAAAGCAAGTTCTAAGATAGTAACCGATTTAAAACGAGAGCCAGTAAGAGATTTCCTCTTAAGTATTGGTAGTTGATGTTAAAGTAGCGGCAATAGATGAGCATTGGAGTGGCTTAAAATTTATGTATAGACTTAAAGATAGGAAGTAATATCTCTTCTAAGAATACTCAGGAATTTTCCCTTTTACACCTTTATAGAAAGCTTTCATAAATTTAAAATCTGCTTCTACATTATCTGTTGGATAAAAAGGTTCTGAAACCTTATTTTGTTTATTTTCAAAATCTAAAGTAAACATAATGATAGGCACTTTTGCAGCTTTAGCAATGTAGTAAAATCCTGTTCTCCACTCCTCTACTTTTTTTCTTGTACCTTCTGGAGCTAATGCTAATCTAAACTCATCTTTATCATTAAACAACTTAGCAATAGCTTCAACTTTATTTTGCCTAGATGTTCTATCAATTGGTGCTCCACCTATAGCCTTAAAATACCAACCAATTGGCCAAGTAAACAGCTCTTTTTTACCAATAAAATTTGTTTTTACTCCAGTAACTTTTCTGAGATATATACCAATAAAAAAATCGTGCCAGCTTGTATGAGGCACTGCAATAATAACGCATTTTTTAATAGTGTCTTTTGAGAAATTAGTGTTACCTGTAACAGTCCAACCTAGAATTTTAAAATAAATGAATTTGGCTAACCAGCGCATTTACATCTTTTTATATAAAGATATTAGTTTTTCTCTGCTTATTTTTTGTTTCCATTGCTTACCTAGAGCATTTTCCCACAATGGTTCTAAACTTAAAGCAATATCAATCATTATATTGAATTCATTATCGTCTAGATCTCTACAAATATTTTGTGGAAGATCAATCTTATGCTTAGCTTTCATGTCTTTGAAGAGCTTTACATCTTCTGGATAAAATTCTGAAAGATGATCAAAAACAATACAATTTCCTATACCATGTTTGGTTCCTAATAAGTATGATAAACCATAGCTCATGGCATGAGCCACACCAACTTGAGAGTAAGCAATACTCATACCACCATGCCAAGAGGCCATCATTAACTTGTCTTGCGATTCTTTTTCAGAAAGATTATTCTCTAAGAATATTTCTTTACAGAGTTCATAGGCTTTTTCACCATATGTTTTACTAAATGCATTAAGGTATGTTCCGTTTAAAGATTCTACACAATGTATAAAGCAATCCATGCCTGTATAAAACCATTGATTGGTAGGTACATCTTTTGTAAGTTCTGGATCTAAAATAACCTGATCAAAAGGTGTGAAATCTGAGTTTATACCTAATTTTTTTTCTGGTCCTGTTAATACTGTAGTTCTAGAAACCTCAGAGCCAGTTCCAGAAATAGTAGGAATGCCTACATGATATATTGCAGGAAATTTTACTAAATCCCAACCTTGATAATCTTTTGCCAAACCTTCATTGGTTAGCATAATTGCAACTGCTTTGGCTAAGTCTAGGATTGTACCTCCTCCAATACCTATTATTCCTGAAGGTCTATCGTTGTGTGATAGAATTAATTGCTCTACCAACTCATCTACTTGGGAGGTCTTAGGTTCTTCATCAGCAGAAATATATATAATTTCATCCTTATAGGCTAAAGGTATTCTAGATGTAAGCCACGAATTACCTTTAAACACATCATCCACTAAAAAGATAAACGGAGCTTTTTCATTTAAACGCATAGGCTCTAAGATATCGCCTAATTGATTAAAGCTTCCGCGTCCAAAAATAACTCTGGACACCATTGGATAATTTTTATATGCCATGTATTATATTTCTTTAACAAAAATAAAAACTTAGTTCTTTTAATCTAATGAATTGAGATTATTTTCAAGTTTTTAAATAACAATTAGTAATTAATTAAAATATTTCAATACTTCAGAAATTGAAGAAACTGTACTGTACGCTTTTCCTTCAGTTTCAGAAATTGTAACTTTTTCATGAGCCCAAGTGGTATGAAAAGGTACATGTATGGCCTTAGCACCAATGTTTATTAAAGGCAAAATATCACTTTTTAATGAGTTGCCAATCATTAAAAATTCATTTGGGTCAATGTCTAAATGATCTAAAAGGGTATTATAATTTTGTTCTTTTTTATCACTCAAAACTTCAATATGATGAAAATAATTTGCTAAACCAGATTGGTCTAATTTGCGCTCTTGATCTAAAAGGTCACCTTTTGTGGCTAATATGAGTCTATAGTTTTTAGAATATAATGTTTTAAGTACATTTTCAATACCATCTAAAAGTTCTAGGGGTTTATTAAGCATGCGCTTACCAATATTTAGTATTTCAGAAATAATTGTACTCTTAACTTCTCCATCAGAGAGTTCTATAGCCATTTCTATCATTGACAACATAAAACCTTTAATTCCATAACCATAAAGTGGAAGGTTTTTTAGTTCCATTTTATATAACTCTTGGTCAATTTTATTTAGAGTTTCATATGATGTGAGTAATTTAGCAAACTCCACCTCTGCATTTCTAAAATAAGTTTCGTTTACCCAAAGGGTATCATCTGCATCAAAGCCTATAACTTTAATATCTGAAAAATCTCGCATCTACTCCCAAAGTTTTTTAGCACGTTCTAAATCTTCAGGTGTATCAATTTCTACACCTTGAACGGAAGTTTCAACCATTTTTATACGCTTTCCGTATTCTAAATATCGTATGCATTCTATTTTCTCTGAAGCTTCTAAAAATTGCATCTTTAAATCTGTAAACTCTAACAAGGCTTCTCTTCTAAATGCATAAATACCTTTATGTTTAAAATATTTAGCATTGACATGCTTATCTCGTGGAAATGGAATTGGACTTCTAGAAAAATACAATGCAAAGTCATTTTGGTCCGTTATAACTTTTACAGTATTTGGGTTTGAGATTTCTTCCCAATCTGTTATCTCAACCATCAGAGACGCTAAATCTATAGTCTTATCATGGTCATTCTCAAATACTTTTAAGACTTTCTCTAAACTTTCTCGTTCTGTAAATGGTTCGTCACCTTGAACATTGACAACAATATCGCAATCAATAGTAGCAACAGCCTCAGCTATCCTATCACTTCCAGACTCATGCTCTTTAATACTCATTATGGCCTTGCCTCCATTATTTACAATTTCGTTATAAATAATATCGCTATCTGTTACAACATAAACCTCACTAAATAAATTTGTAGCTACTGTAGCTTCGTAAGTTCTTTGAATTACAGTTTTACCAGCAAGATGTTGCATGAGTTTACCAGGGAATCTAGATGCTGCATAGCGAGCCGGAATCATAGAAATTATTTTCATCTACTCATTTTATGATTTCAAAAATACGGCTTTTTTAATTCAGTATAGCGTGATCTATTCTAGGAAAAAATCATCTTTAAATCCTATGAGGTATAATTTACTTTTTGCCCTAGTCACAGCTGTATACAACCAACGAACATAGTCTTTATCTATACCATTTGGTAAATAAGGCTGTTCAATAAAGACAGTATTCCACTGACCACCTTGAGATTTATGACAGGTAATAGCATAAGAAAATTTAACCTGTAAAGCATTAAGATGCTTACTTTTCTTAACCTTTAAAAACTTTTTGTAATTAGAAGTTTCGTCACTATGATCCTGAAGTATCTCTTGATAGAGTTTATTAGAATCTTCATAGGTCATTGCTGGAGTTTCAGAGCTAAGTGTGTCTAGTATAAGAACGGTTTCAAAAGGACGCATTTTAGGATAATCTACCATCCTAATTTTTACTTGCGCAAATCTAAAACCATAGAGTGATTCTAACTTAAAAATTTCTAAAACCTCTATAATATCACCATTGGCTATAAAACTTGCTTCTGAAGTTGGTTTTAGCCAATGGTAATTATTCCGAACGACCATTAAAAAATCACCTGCGCTCAATTCACTCTCCCTAAACATTATTCGGTTTCTAATTTGCTGATTATAGAGATTAGCGCGTTTGTTACTTCTAACAATAATACAGGTTTCCTCATGGCCTAAATCGCTATAAGAATCATTTATAGCATCCATAATGTCATGACCATCTATAAGTCTAATAATGTCTTTGAAACCTGCTAATTGAAATTGAAACCCTTCATAAAATTTACTAGACAAAGTTTCTCTTAACAAAGTAGCGTTAAATAGTATGCCAGAATCTTCCTCTTGTCTAACAACTTCATCGAGTTCAATATTATTAACGTCTTTATTGTAATTAAGAGCTAATTTTTCTGCTTCTAGAGCTGGCGACATATCCATTTTAACAGGTGGCAACTGCGCAGTATCACCAACTAATATAAGTTTGCATTTATGACCAGCATATACAAATTGCATAAGGTCATCTAATAGAGATCCACTTCCAAATAACTTGGCTTGGCTTGGTACATCTGAGATCATAGAAGATTCATCTACTATAAAAATAGTATCTCTATGTCTATTAGGTGCAATGATAAAAGATATTTTACCAGATTTATCTGTACGTGCTGTATATATTTTTTTATGAATTGTAAAGGCTTCTTTCCCTGAATAATTAGAAATAACTTTTGCAGCTCTACCAGTTGGTGCCAATAAAACAGCCTTTTTTTTGGTTTTCCAAAGATTAGTAACTAAAGCACCAATAATGGTGGTTTTACCTGTACCAGCATAACCTTTTAATACATAAAGTAAATTAGAGTTATTACTAAAAATAAACTCTGATAATTGCATTAAAACACGATCTTGTTTAGAGGTAGGCTGAAACGGAAATTGTTGTTTTAAAAGTGAATAATAGTCCGAAGCCGTCATAAAATGACAAAAATGTTTATAATTTGTTCAAATATAGAAATGATTTTTGCAGCTAGGTATTTTTACCAACAAAAAAAAATTGTAGATTTGCGAAAGACCTTAATAAAACAAACTAACTATGTTAAAAATTATTATTGGTATTGTAGTTGTTATTCTGCTTACCATTGCAATTGTTTGGCTAATTGATAAATATGTGCCAAGAAAACTAAAACCTGTAATCAATATATTACTTTGGATTGGTATCATCCTTCTTGGTTATTTAACGTTTATGTCAGTTTATGAAGAAATTGAATTTAATAAAATTAAAGAAGACCGTTATAAAGTAGTCATCGATAAACTTGTTGACATTAGAGATGCGCAGCTTGCTCACAAAACGGTTACTGGTAAATATGCTAATAATTTTGAAAACTTAGTTAGATTCATAGACACTGCAGAATTTACTATTACTCAACGTAGAGATACAACGGTTTTAGATGTTGAAGCAACTAAACGTTATGGTGGTGTTGAAACTATGAAAACTTTAATACTTATTGACACTTTAGGTACTTCTTCTGTTAAAGATTCTTTATTTGGTTCTGATGCACGCTACAAAACTATGATGAATGTTCCTGTAGGTGAAGTAGGTGCCAAATTTCAAATGAAAACTGGCGATATTGAAGGTATTCCTGTATTTGAAGCAAAAGTTGATAAGAAGGTTATTTTAAGTGATCAACCTAATAATCTAGTAAGAAACGAGGAACAAGTCCAATCTGTTGATGGTGTTAATGGACCTGTTGTAAAAGTTGGTTCGTTAGACGAAGTTAACACCAACGGTAACTGGCCAAAAAATTATACTAATAAAGAATAAAGATTTGACTACTAAAAGTATTAAAGAATTGTCCATTCAAGTTAATTTGAATGGACTTTCTTTTTGTATTTTAAATAGAACGGATAACTTAGTTGAGCTACTGGAAGAATTGCCATTAGACTCTAAAGTAACTCCTTTTAAAATTTTAGAAATTTTAAAAGAGTTTTTAAATACTCACAATTTAATTTCAAAACAATTTTCTGAGCTTATAATCATTCATCATAATGATCTTTCTACGTTTGTTCCTAAAGAATTATTTGATGAAAAGCATAGTGCAGACTATTTAAAGTTTAATTCAAAAATTTTAAAAACAGATTATATAACTCATGATGAAATAGTAGTAAACAACTCTGTAAACGTTTATGTACCTTACATAAATATTAATAACTATATTTTTGAGACTTTTGGAGAGTTTACATACAAACACGCTTCTACAGCTCTAGTAAACAGCATTTTACAATCTAGCATAGATACAGATCCATTAGTGTTTTTAAATGTTAATAGAACAACATTTGATTTTGTAGCCATTTCAAAAAAAGAGTTATTACTCTACAATTCTTTTGAATTTTATACTCCTCAAGATTTCATTTATTTTGTGCTTTTTACCATGGAACAGTTAGGTTTAGATCCTAACGAAGTAAACATCAATTTATCTGGTCAAATTAATATGCATGATGATTTATATGAGATTTTATATACCTACGTTCGTCATATAGAATTTGTTAACGAATTTTGCTCTTATGATTTTAATGAGACTACATGTAAAGAGAGTCTTCATCAGCATTATTTAGTATTAAATAGTTTTTAGAATGCGCATCATCTCTGGTGAATTTAAAGGTCGAAAAATAACTGCTCCCAAGAAATTACCAGTTAGGCCAACAACTGATATGGCTAAAGAAGCCTTGTTTAACATCTTAAATAACCAGTATTATTTTGATGATATTATGGTTTTAGATTTATTTGCAGGAACAGGGAATATTAGTTATGAGTTTGCTTCTAGAGGCACTGATAAAATTACTGCTGTAGACTCGTATTATGGATGTATAAAGTTCATTAGTGAAACAGCGTCGTCTTTTAAAATGAATATTTCTACAATTAAAAGTGATGTTTATAAATATTTGCAGCACACAAAACAAGATTTCGATATTATTTTTGCTGATCCACCTTATGATTTTACAATAGAGTCTTTTGGTAAAATACCAGAATTAATTTTTGAAAATAAAATACTAAAGGAAAATGGACTATTAATCCTTGAACATTCCAAGCATACTAATCTAACTGATCTAAAACACTATTCTTATTCTAAGAGTTATGGCGGAAATGTGTTTAGTTTTTTTGAAAATACTTAAAGATTACTTTTTATAATTGGAAAACCCTTTATGTGTTAACAAAAAGGGTTTATTTATAACTAAGTAAATCTATAAGCCGAATTCTGTATACTTTTCTTTTTGAGAAAGGAATTCTTAAAAAGAAAAGATCCTTATCATTTATCTACAGTTACTGTTACCAGCAACCTTTAGCTGCCTACCCTCTAGCGTTGCGCGAGCAGCACTTAAATGCTAGTTTACATGACATTGCACCACATAGAGTTTACCTGGTTTCACTACAGCATTACCTGTACTTGCTTTCTGTTGCACTTGTCCTAATCTTTCGATTGATGGCTGTTAGCCACTATGTTGCTCTTTGGTGTTCGGACTTTCCTCCATCTCGAAATCTCGAGACAGCGATAAGGCGATTTACTTATTTGCAAAGTTAAGTACTTTGTTTTTAAAATTATTATAACTTAAAATTAAATAATATTTTGATTCTTCTAAGAAGATTTTGTTAATAACTCCTACTAATTACAAGGACTTAGATTCTTATATTTATGGTTAATTTTTAACTTTGTTATTCAATTTTTTCAATGGAACACTTTGTAGTATCTGCACGTAAATACAGACCACAAACCTTTAAGGATGTTGTTGGTCAGCAGGCTATTACAAATACGCTACAAAATGCCATTGATAATAATCATTTAGCTCAAGCCTTATTGTTTACAGGACCACGAGGAGTTGGTAAAACTACTTGTGCACGTATTTTGGCAAAAATGATAAATAGTGATGGTGCAGAAACTGAAGACGAAGATTTTGCCTTTAATATTTTTGAACTCGATGCTGCCTCTAATAACTCGGTAGATGATATACGTAATCTTACTGATCAGGTTCGTATACCACCACAAGTTGGTAAGTATAAAGTTTATATTATTGATGAGGTACACATGCTCTCGCAAGCTGCATTTAATGCTTTTTTAAAAACATTAGAAGAACCGCCTAAACACTGTATTTTTATTTTAGCTACCACAGAAAAGCATAAAATAATTCCGACTATACTCTCTCGTTGTCAAATATTTGATTTTAAGCGTATAACTGTAAAAGATGCAAAATCATATTTACAATATATTGCCCAAGAGCAAGGCATAGAAGCTGAAGATGATGCACTACATATTATTGCTCAAAAAGCAGATGGAGCTATGAGAGATGCACTCTCTATTTTTGATAGAGTTGTGAGTTTTTCAGGAAAAAAATTAACTAGACAAGCCGTTACAGAAAACCTCAATGTATTAGATTACGACTCGTATTTTAAAAGTACAAACCTCATTTTAGAGCATAAAATTCCTGAGCTATTAGTTCATTTTAACACCATTTTGTCTAAAGGTTTTGATGGTCATCATTATATAGCAGGATTGGCAAGTCATTTTAGAGACTTATTAGTTTGTAAAAATCCTTCTACGATTGAGTTATTAGAAGTCGGCGAACAAACTCAAATTAAATACCAAGAGCAATCTTTGTTAGCTTCCCAAGAATTTTTAATAAAAGCTATTGAATTAGCTAATGCGTGTGACTTAAAGTATAAAACAAGTAAAAATCAAAGACTATTGGTTGAGCTTTGTATTATGCAATTGGCCTCTATCAGTTTTGATGGAGAAAAAAAAAAGGGTAATCGGTTTATAATTCCACCTTCTTATTTTAAATCTAAAGGTATAGCTCCTATTCCTATTTCTAAAGAAGATCCTCAGACTGAGCAATCTATAATAAAAGAAAATATAGTATTAAATGAAACTCAAGATGAGACAGTTACTGCTGTAGAAGAACCTATTATTGATGTCATAATTAAAAAGCCAACAAAAACAGCATCAGGACTTTCTCTAAGTAGTATTAAAAAGAAAAAAGAACATCTTATTAGGCAAATGGATGTTGTTATTGATGAGGATGATTTGCCACAAGATAATTTTTCAGAAGAACAACTTATCAGTATTTGGAATACCTATGCCAAGCAATTAGATGACAATGGTGAAAAAATTATGGGATCTATTCTTCAAATGGATACACCAACGCTTAGAGATGGTAATATACATATTGAGTTATCTAATGCTACTTTAAAATTAGAATTAGAGCGAGCGCAATATCCATTAATGAAGTTTATTAGAAAACAACTTAATAATTACAACGTTAAATTAGTTATTACTGTAAATGAAGAGATTGAAAAAAAATATGCCTTTACTACTGCTGAGAAATATGAAAAGCTAAAGGAGAAAAACCCAAACTTAGAACTACTTAAAAATATATTTGGATTAGATGTGTAAGCTTAAAAACATTATTTTTTTGCTTGTAATTACAAGTATTGTAATTTTTAATTGCGAAGGACGTAAGACTCAAAGTCAGGCTTTAAAGGAAAGTTTAGAAGCTTATAAAATAAAAACTATAGTAACTGAAGATACTTACGTGCCAGAGTTATATTCTGAGGTAAAAATTGATTCTACTTTAACTAATGGATTTTATGTTAGTGTAAAAAACTATACCAATATGCACCAAGCGTATACCATTTCTAAAAGGAAAAATAATATCTTAACCTATACACATTTTAGATCTTGGATATCTGATCTTAAAGTGACTTTTAATAATCAAGATATCGTAAATACTTTAATCGATGATGACTTCATAGATAATATTACTAATACTCATGAGTATTCTTCTTTTAGATACAGTCATCTAGAGGTTTTACAAGAAAAAACTGCATCAGATTCTATACGATTAAATGTATATGCACTAAAACCTCAGACAAAAGACTTTCTTGTCTATGAGTTAGAAATATTGAGTAATGGCACCATAAAACTTCAAGATATAACCCTTATATAAATGCTAGGATTAAAACTACCAACAGATCCACGTTGGGTAAATATTGTAGAAAAGAATATTGAAGACATATTAACAGACCATGCTTATTGTGAGCAAAAAGCCGCAAGTACTGCTATTTCACTTATTGTAAGTTTTCCTGAGTATACAGAGCTAATACAAGAGATGATAGCTTTAGTAAAAGAAGAAATTAGTCATTTTAAAATGGTGCATGATATTATCTTAAAACGCGGTTGGATCTTAGGTAGAGATCGTAAGGATGATTATGTAATTACGCTTTTAAAATTCTTTCCTAAAGGTGGAAGCAGAACAACACAACTAGTTCACAGATTGTTATATGCAGCACTTATTGAAGCTAGAAGTTGTGAACGTTTTAGGTTATTATCTGAAGAGCTTGAAGATAAAGAACTGGCAGAATTTTACAGAAAACTTATGGTTAGCGAGGCTAACCATTATAGTATGTTTTTAGGATTTGCAAGACGTTATGGAGACAGAAAAGAAGTTGATACAAAATGGCAACAATTACTTGATTATGAAGCTTCTATTATGAAAGATTTAAGCAAACGAGAAACCATACATGGATAAAACAAAAGCTCTAGCATTACACTAGAGCTTTCTTATTATCAATTCATTGCTGAATTAATAGCTTAAATTTTATAGTTTATTCCAAACTGAATGACACCACTCTTAGCTTCAGGAAAACCAGGTTTATCATCAAAAACATTAGAAAAACCATAGTTATATCTAGCGTCAATAGCAAAATCGTCTGTTAGTTGGTATTCAATATAACCAACACCAGAAAATACAACGTTTTTGAATCCATCATCTTTTTTATTCACTTTAAGACCAGCTTGAGGACCTAAACCTACTCCAAGTTTTTCGAAAAATGTATATTTTAAAATTACAGGAAGGTTTAGATAATCGTTCCTAAATCCTTCTTTGTTAGAGCCTTCACCAGAGAATTGTAGTTCTGGTACAAGTGCTAAATTTTCAGTTAATCCATATTCTACAAATACACCAAAAACGAAACCATTTCTGTGCTCATTTCTGTTAATTGGTGTGTCTTTATAATCCATGTTAGATACAGACATGCCACCTTTAACACCATATTTAATATCTTGTGCTTGAAGAATTGTTGTAGTTAGTAAAAATACTAATACAGTAATATAAGTTTTCATAGTAAATTGATTTGAGGCTGTGAATATATATTTTATTCCTAATAAATATCTTAATTAATGGATGTTTAGCTCAAAAAAAGTGATTAACTGTTAATTTTTAGAGTTCTAAACTAGAAATGGTTTTCTGATATATACTTTTAATGATTCCATCAGACAGTCCTATTTTTGGGACATATATGTGTTTAGCATTACTCCATTTCATAGCAGATAAATAAATTCGTGTAGCAGGTATTATTACATCAGCTCTATCTTGATTTAGGTTTAAATCGGTAATACGCTCTTCATAAGAATACTCTTGTAGCATTTTGAATAAAGAACTCAAATAAAAATACGTTAAAGGTTCTCCCATTGACTTACCAGAGATCTTGAAAATTTTATTAATATTTCCACCAGAACCTATAAGTTCTATTTTATCATAGTCTTTTGTTTTTTCTTTTATCCAATCTTCTAAGTCTCGCCATGTAGAACTTGATACAATATCATTTAACAGACGAACTGTACCAATTCTAGCAGATTTAGAAGCTATTTTTTTGCCCAAATGAATCACAGTAAATTCTGTACTTCCTCCACCAACATCGACATATAAATAGGTTTTATTATCATCTATATATTCATGTAAATCTGTTGCTGCTATTATTGCTGCTTCTACTTCACCATTAATAATATCTATTTGTATACCACTCTTATCTTTTATTATATTTCTTAGCTCATTTCCATTATTTGCTTCTCTCATAGCAGATGTAGCACAAGCTTTGTAGCGTTCAACTTTATGTGATTTCATAAGCAACTTAAAGGCAATCATTGTGTCTATGAGTCTTTTTTTGTTTTCTAATGAAATTTTTTCGTTTAAAAAAACATCTGCTCCTAGACGAATCGGAACTCTTACCAAGGAACTTTTTTTAAACCTTACAGGTTTGCCTTCTTGTTTTATTATATTAGAGATGAGTAATCTAACAGCATTAGAACCAATATCTATAGCTGCGTATTTTATGATTTGTAGCATGTATTATTGTTGTTCTAAATAGTAATTGTAGGTTTTAAATTGAGCTCTAACTTTATCTTTATTATTGCGTCTATATGAATTGTCTTGCTCAGCATTTAGAATTCTAGCTTTAGTATTATCATTCCAGCAAATATCAAAAATATCCAATAACTCCTTTTTAATGTTATTGTCATAAATAGGACAAGACACTTCCACTCTATTTTCAATATTTCTAGTCATCCAATCGGCAGAAGATATATAAATTCTAGGATCATTATTATTTCCAAAAATATATAATCTGGTGTGCTCCAAAAATTTATCAATAATACTAATAACTTCTATATTTTCACTCATTCCTTTAATTCCAGGAATTAAACAGCAAATACCTCTTACAATCATTTGAATTTTAACTCCAGCTCTACTTGCTTCATAGAGTTTGTCTACCATTTTATAACTAGAGATACTATTCATTTTAAGCTTTATATAAGCGGGTTTTCCTTGTCTAATATTAGCAATTTCATTATCAATTAAAGCAAATAATTTAGTTTTGGTATAGTGTGGAGATGTAATAATGTGCTTATATCTATAGATTTTATAATTAATTTCAAAGAAATTAAATACTTTGTTAATGTCTTTTAAAATTTTATGGTTTGCCGTAAACAAGGTAAAATCTGTGTAGATTTTAGCAGTAGATTCATTAAAATTTCCTGTGCTTATAAAGCCATAACGTTTTAAGCTTTTACCTTCTAACCGCTCAATGATACACATTTTACTGTGCACCTTTAAGCCTTCTATTCCGAAATGAAGTTTAATGCCTTCAGCTTGCATTTGCTCAGCATAGTCAATGTTTGCTTGTTCATCAAAACGCGCTCTTAACTCAATTGAAACTGTCACTTTTTTACCATTTTTTGCAGCATTTATTAAAGAACTTGCTACATGAGAAATTTGTGCTAATCTGTAAATAGTAATCTTAATGGTTTTTACACTTGGATCTAAAGCTGCTTCTCTTAAAAACTTTACGATATATGAAAAGGTATGATATGGTGTATAAAGTAAATAATCTTTATCAGCTATAGCATTAAAGATATTATTCTCTAAGCTTAATCCTTTTATTGATAATGGCGTAATTTTATCGTAGAGTAAATCTTGTCTTCCTAAGCTAGGAAAACTCATGTAATCTCGTCTATTATGATAACGTCCACCTGGAATAATACTATCTTTTGAGTCTATGCCCATTTTATTGAGTAAATACTCTAAAGTTTCTAAGTCTATAGTGTTATCATATACAAAGCGAATGGGTTCACCAACTTGTCTATGCTTTACACTATCCGATATTTTTTTAATAAAACTCTTAGAAAGATCACTGTCAAAGTCTAATTCGCCATCGCGAGTAATCTTAACCATATGTGAGCTAATAGATTTATAATTGAAAATGCTGAAAATATCATTTAAGCAATATCTAATAACATCGTCTACCATAATAATGTAATCTGTACCATTTTCATTAGGTAGAACAACAAATCGTTCCATTTGTCTAGAAATTTCAATTAAAGCAAATTGATTTTTACCATTTAACAATTCCATTTTAATGGCTAAATAAGCTGTAGTATCTTTAAGAACAGGGAGTTCTATAGCATCATTAAGAATTATTGTAACTAAAGCTGGACTTACTTTTTTTAGAAAATAGTCTTTTATAAAAGATTGTCTATTAGGATTAATTTCAGTCTCATTAATAATATGAATATTTTCTTTTTCTAATTCTTCCTCAATAGTATTTAAGATTTTTAGACTCTCACTTTGATGTCTTATAACAACTTCTGTTATTTTATTGAGTAAATCACTAGCTTTTATACCACCTAGAGCACTCTTTCCGCCTTTTCCTGCTTCATCAATTCGTTTTACTGTAGCATACCTTACTTTGAAAAATTCATCTAAATTATTAGAAAATATTCCTAAAAAGCGTAAACGTTCAATTAATGGAACTGTTTCGTCTGCAGCTTCTTGCAGTACTCGAGCATTAAATTGTAGCCAGCTAAGTTCTCTGTTTATATATGTGTTATTCTCTTTTGTCATTATTTTAAATCTCTAGGGAAAATGGTAAAACGTGTTGTTCCTTTAGAAATATCTTTCCAAGAATCTGTTTCAAAATCTATAACTACTAATCCTGCAGTAGGAAGATTATCTATAAAACGATTTCCAAATATATTAGAAATTGTAGTAAAAGCATGGTTGTGTCCAAAAATGATAACATTATTATAACTATCAGCAAGTGTTTTGATGTAACCTGTTACATTTTGTCCTCCAAAATCATATAATTCTTCGGTGATAATGATATCATTTGGATTTATTTTAACTGTATCTACAAATAATTTGCAAGTAGATAATGCTCTATTGGCAGGACTAGAAATTATTCTATTTAATACAATTTTTTTGGTTCTAAAATGCTCTGAAACCCTTATTGTATCTTTAATTCCTCGATTTTTAAGTGGTCTTTCTTTATCAGAAACATCAAATTCCCAAGAAGACTTTCCGTGACGCATTAATACTAATGTTTTCATATTACGTATCGATTAAATGCATTTTTTTTCGATAAAATGTTGCATAATTCCGTTTTAACGAGTATTTTGGCACCTTTAACATTTATATTTGGCTGACGATGCCTATATAAGTTTTTTTGTTATCGTAAAATTAATATAATGACCCCAAATCAGAAACATATTAATCAATCCATTTTCGCATTACTAGTTAATGCACTTCCCTCTTCTATACTTTATATGTTCTTTAGGTCACAGCCTAGCTTGTGTCTAATTAATAATTTTTATGAAGTATAACAATTTAAAATAACATCGCGTAGCGAAAAAACATTGTTAATAACAGTTGCCTAGTGCAAAAAAAGTAAACATTATGGGAAAAAAAGTTACCCTATCTTTTTTCAATTGTGTTTTAGTTAGTATAGTATTTATAAGTTCTATAACTACTGCTAATGCTCAACAACCAAGTGAATCGCAAGACTGGCCTAGTTCTAATAAATATTCTTTGGAATATATTAAAGCTTATAAAGCCGAGTTAAAACAGAGAGCTGCTCAATACCAAATCAATAGAGCAGAGAGAAGAATGGATCCTATGCCAAATCCTGTTGGCACATGTAACGTTATTACCTGTGGCGAATTCAACGGAAATGATATGACTCCAAATTTAAACGGTTCAGATCAAGTTCAGATTGGTGTTGATGGTAGTTTATATTCCGACGATGTACTTTATGATTGTTGGAATGATACTGGTACAGTAGATTGGTCTGAAGGACAATATATCTCCTATTCTAATGAGAATGCTGCTATTGATACTCCTGCGATTATCTCGCCATCACCAAATGGTGGTGGATTTTCTATTTTCTCTTTTAGAAATGAAGCGATAAGACAAGATTTAAATGTATTACCAAATGCAACTTATACAGTATGTTTTGAAATTGCTGTTATTCCTAGATATAGTAATTTTGATGGATCGTTTGCAGACTTTATTCCAAACTTGCAGTTTGGTATAGGTAGTGGAGGAACTCAAATTACAGATCCCTTAACCTACACTCATAATGATTTAAATATACAACCAACTTCTGCTTTTCCTACACAATTATCAAACGCAACTACTGGACCTTTTCAAAATGCAGGTGGTTGGACCGAAATTGATCCTTTTTGGGAAACAGTTTGTATTACTTTCCAATCTGACGCTTCTGGAAGTGTTGAAGTTTTTTATCAGACTGGTAATCCAGGACGTTCTGCTGTTTTAGTAGATGGTTTAAGATTAAGTTTAGAAGGATATGCTAATCCTCCAGAATTAACAGTAAAGGGTGAAGTAACAACAAATGGTGAACAAACTTTTTGCGATGATAATATTAATGTAAATTTGAATGACTATGTAACCTCCACTGGTCCAGCTGGCTCTGTATTAACTTGGAGTACTAATGCTGATCCAATGGTAACTGCCGATCATTTATCAAATACTACAGTTACAACACCTGGTACATATTATGTGTTTTTCTATAATCCAGACGATAATTGTGCCTCACCAACTGCTGCATTAACATTAGCTATTTCAGATTTAGATGCTAGTATAGATTCATTAGCTAACATTGATTGTGATGGAAATAATAGTGGTTCAGTAACAATTGCTGTAACTGGCGGAGAGTCTCCTTATGAATTTTCAATTGATGATGGAACAACCTATCAATCTTCATCAACTTTTAATGATCTAGGTCCTGGTGATTATACAGTAACAGTCAAGGATAGTAATTTTAATGAATGTATAGTTACTGTAGATTTCACAATCACTACTTTAGATGATGAAAATCCTACTGCTTCTAATCCAGATCCAATATCTATAGAATGTCCTTCAAACGTTCCAACTCCAGATATAACTGTTGTTACTGATGAAGCTGATGATGAAACTGCAAATCCTACAGTTGAATTTGTATCTGATGTCTCAGATGGAAACACATGTCCAGAAATAATTACGAGAACATATAGTGTTAGTGATGATTGTGGAAACTCTATTACTGTAGAACAGATTATTACTGTTAATGACACAACAGCACCTACTTTTACAGTACCATCAAGTATTGTAATAGAATGTGATCAAGATTCTAGTGATCTTACTTTAACAGGAGATGTAACAGATGAGGCAGATAACTGCGATACAGGTTTAGAAGCCACCTTTACAGATAGTGTTGCAGATGGTGCTTGTGAAAACGAATCTATCATCACAAGAACATGGACTTTAACAGATGCATGTGATAATACAACAACACAGGTACAAACCATTACTATAGAAGAC
>NZ_JAVRIA010000005.1:0-245355 GCF_031846265.1 Microcosmobacter mediterraneus
GCCCTAAAACGATAAGTATGAAATTAAAACAATATTGTTTATTAGCATGTTTTGGACTATTTGCACAAAACCTAATAGCTCAAGAAGGCTTGCCAGTATATTCAGATTACTTAACAGATAATTATTACGTTATCCATCCTTCTATGGCAGGTGTAGCTAATTGTGCTAAAATTAGACTTACAGCACGTAAACAATGGTTTGGAGTTGATAATGCACCAAGTTTACAAACCTTAAGTGTAAATAGTAGGTTAGGAGATTCTCCTTCGGCAATTGGTGGTATTGTTTTTAATGATGCTAACGGTTATCATTCTCAAGTAGGTGGATATTTAACATACGCACATCATATTATGTTCTCAAGAAATGAGATAGATCTTAATATGCTATCTTTTGGGTTAAGCGCAGGATTTATTCAATATAAATTAGATGAAACCGAATTTTTGAGTGATGGATTTGATCCTATCATCGCAGGAGTAGAACAAAGTGCAACTAATTTTAATATAGATTTTGGATTCTCATATCATTTACTTGATTTTTATGCACATGCAACTGTAAAAAATGTATTAAAGAACGAAGGAATTAATTTTAATGAACAAGGTCTAAGCTACGATAACCTTAGAACATATTTATTTTCTGCAGGAAATACCTTTAGTAAATATGGGAGTGATTGGAGTTATGAGCCTTCTATTATGGTAATGCATAGAGATGCAACAGATGAAACATCTTTTGACATCAACGGTAAAGTTTATAAGAAAATGGAATTTGGTAAACTTTGGGGAGGATTGTCTTATAGAAGAAGTTTAGATGGTGCAGAATTCAATAATGGATCAGGAGTTAGTAGTCAAAAACTTCAGTATATAACACCTTTTATTGGTGTGGATTATAACAATTTTGTGTTTGCATACACCTACTCTTATCAAGCTAATTCAGTAGTGTTTAATAATGGAGGATTTCATCAATTAACACTAGGTTTTAATTTTAACTGTAGACGCGAGAAATTTGAATGTAACTGTCCTGCAGTAAACTAATATAGATATGATATTTAACAAATGCCAAAACATATTTAATGTCTTGGCCTTTGTTAGTTTAATATATTAGTTAATATGATTTTACCAGTAATAATTTTTCTTTTTAGCTTGAGATTTAATAGCAGATATTAAAGCATCTCCTAACTCATTATCAACCTTAGATTGCGTTTTTAAAAATGCTTTTCGTTTAGTATTTAACTCTTGGATCTGTTTCTGAATATCTAAGCGTTCTCCTTTTTTTCGACTTACGAAGGCTTTAATTTCAGCTAAAGATTTGTTTTTTAATTCATCAGGCAGTTGTTCTTTTTTTACAGATTCAAAATCAAAATCTTTTTCATTTGAGGCGTCAACTAAATCCCATTTAGAATTATTATAGAGATGAGAACTCTTACTTACTGTTCTGCTAACAGCATTAGCTGTACTGTATTCTTCGGCATTAGTATCTTGCTCTTGTTGTAATGCTACTTTATTCTTGCCTGTATTACCATAGGCAATATAAGTTTTGTTAAGAGCAATATTTAACTGTAAAATGGTATCATCATAAGGTGAAGCAATGTGTATCGTTGCTTTGTTATGATTTATTGCCATATAATTTCCACCAGCTATATCAGCACCATCTTTCCAGAATGAGGAGATACCTTGATTATAATCGCCACAGAAAATAGTATTCACTACGATATCTTTTTTTGAAGCATTTTCAGAAGCATCCTGATAGCTAACCGAACCTTGTGTGAAAGGTTCATTGCCAGCAATGAAGATGAGTTTTAAATCACTCTCATTAGTTCCCCAACCTAATTGATTTAATGAGGTTTGTATAACATAACCGCAAAATTCATTTCCACCATTGGTCGTTAAAGAAAATAGTTCTTTAGAGATTTCATCCAGATCACTACTAAATCCAAGAACTTGTCTTATGTAACCTTCTTTATCGTTTAAATTATCATTGCCATACTCATATAAAGCAATTTTTAAATTTGGCTTTTCATTACCACATTTAGCGTAAGATAATTCATTAACTATCTGCCACAATTGTGCTTTAGCTTGGTCAATTAGACCATCCATACTATTGCTAGTATCTAGCAATAAAGCAACTTTGATATGTTGCTTTTTAGGAGGATCTATTTGTTTTAATTCTGCTAAGACCTTCTCATCATTTTTTGTTTTTGCTACACAGGATAAAAATCCTAAGCAGAAAACTAATACTAGTGTTGTTTTTAATACATGTTTCATTGTTTTCGTTTTTTGATTTATGCGTAAATATATTTTGAAGAAATTTTTG
The DNA here is from genome assembly GCF_031846265.1 of Microcosmobacter mediterraneus. NCBI lineage: Bacteria > Pseudomonadati > Bacteroidota > Flavobacteriia > Flavobacteriales > Flavobacteriaceae > Microcosmobacter > Microcosmobacter mediterraneus. The sequence continues at coordinate 2,305 of NZ_JAVRIA010000005.1, forward strand.
CTACAATCTATAATGAGTAAACAAGTCGTTTTAATGAGTAAACTGCCCTTAAAATTGAGGCATAATATCTTTTTTAGAGATTATAAAGCTAGTCTTAGCTGTTAGGTATTTTATATTGTCAAATAATGTGTGTAGTTTAGTTTAAAATCAATTTGTTAATTCTTGAAAACAAACCTTAAATGCATAGCCTTAATTCTGTTACTTAGTAGCATTGAAATCGCTTTTTCGCAAACTCAATTTAAAGAAAATCAAATCTTTACAATAAGAGGATTAGTAAGAGAAGAAGTATCACAAGATCCTATAAAAGATGCAAGGATAGAAGTTAATGGTAACTATTTAGGAAATACGGATTACGATGGTGGATTTAAAATAAAAGCAAAAATAGGAGATCAATTAATTGTTACTCATAATGATTTTGAAATCGTATATCACACCATTATTAATGATGACAAAATAATTATTGAAGTACAATATGCACCATCACCAATTGAGGTAAGTAGAAAAAAAGCTCAAACCTTTAATCAAAATATAGATTCTGCTAAAATCTATCTAAAAAATGATGTTGAGAAAAGTTTAAACTATGTAACAGAAGCACTCAAAAATACAAGCTCGAGAAAAGAAAACAGATTAGCCTATGAAACTTTAGCAGATGTTTATGCCTTTTGGAAACAATACGATTTAGCTATTATTAATTATAAAATTAGTCTTCAAAACGTTGACTCTAATGATGTGTCATTAAAACTTGGAGAGGTTTATAGGTTAAATAAAAACACCGAAGAAAGTATAGCAGTGTTAAATACCCTTAAAAATTCACGTTTAACCAATTGGCAAGACGTTATTTTATATGAAAATCTAGGAGATTCATATTTGCAAGCTAAAAATTACAGTGCTTCAATCACAGCTTATGAGAAAGGCTTAAAGATAGCTCAGAACCATTTAATTACACCAAAAATTACTGATCTAAATTCTAAAATAGCACAAGCATATACTAGTAAAGGTAGCATAAATAAAGCCAAAGAGTATTTTGGTAATTCTTTAAAATTAGCAAATAAAGAAAATAAAAAGCGTGCTTTAGAAGAAGCGGTTATTGTCGCAGATTTTCAAAATACAAATAGAGAATATGATGAAGAAATTGAACTAAGAAAAGATGCTGTGGACGTTATTGATGACTTGGAGTTAGATTCTCTAATAGATAATACAAGCGCTTTAACACCTCAAAAACAAAACTATAAAATTGGTAATGCCTTTTTCCTGCAAAAGGATTACGATAGTGCTATACCATATCTAGAAAAAAGTATAATTCAAGCCGATGAGCGCGAGGATTTAGTAGTAAAGAAAGATGCTGCTAGAAAATTGTCTGACGTTCATAGAGATGCTGGAGATTTTGATAAAGCCAGAGAAACATACGATTTTTATACTAACGTTGTCGATGAGTTATATATAAAGAAAGAGCAAGAATTATCTAGAGTAGATAGATTTAATAAAAAAATATTAGAGAGCGCTATACGAATATCAAGTTTAGAGAGCGAAAGAGTAGTTTCTCAAAGTAAGTATGAAGTTACTGAAGAACGCAGTAAAAGACAAGAGTTAATTATTTACTCTCTAGGAGGTGGATTAGCACTTTTACTTATAACAGGATACTTTATGTATAGCTATATAAAGCAGCAACGTTTTACTAATAATTTACTGGCCTTAAAATCTCTACGAAGTCAGATGAATCCTCATTTTATTTTTAATGCACTTAATTCTGTAAATAGTTTTATTGCTAATAATGATGAACGTACAGCCAATAAATACTTAACAGATTTTTCATTTTTAATGCGATCTGTTTTAGAGAATAGTGAAGAAGATTTTATTCCACTTCAAAAAGAAATTGAACTTATAGAATTATATACCAAATTAGAACACTTTAGATTTAAAGATAAATTTGACTACAATATCAACATTGATAGTAATATTGACATTCAAGATTTTAAAATCCCACCAATGCTTTTACAGCCTTATATAGAAAATGCTGTTTGGCATGGACTACGTTACAAACAAAATAAAGGTCAACTTAATATCTCCATAGTTCAGAAAAATGAGGATGAATTACAAGTAGTTATTACTGATGATGGTATTGGGAGAGAACGATCATTACAAATGAAAACTGAGCATCAGAAAAAGCATAAATCAACAGGAATGAGTAATATTAAAAAGCGTGTTAGCATATTAAATACCATGTATAAAGATAAAGTTACCATAGATATTAATAACTATTTAGAAGTTGAAGATGCTGGAACTAAAGTTGTTGTAACATTAAAAAAGGATTAGAATGAAACTAAAAGCCATTATAGTAGAAGACGAAGCAGCAAGTAGGCAAATACTTGGTAATTACCTCTCTAAGTATTGTCCTAGTGTAGAGATCCAAGGAGAAGCTGCAAATATCGAAGAAGCCCTTGTATTGATAAGAAATAACGATCTAGATTTAGTGTTTTTAGATGTAGAAATGCCTTACGGAAACGCTTTTGATTTATTAGAAAAAGTAGGTGATGTAGATTTTGAAACCATATTTGTAACTGCTTATAATCACTATGCTATAGAAGCTTTAAATGCGCATGCAAGTTATTATTTAATGAAACCAATTTCTATTGAAGAGCTCATTAAAGCTGTAGATTATGTTACAGAAATTAAAACTAAGGAAGATGCACTTCAAAATCAGGTATTAGTTCCTAAAACAGCTACAGCTGATGGTAAAATTACAATTCCGCAACAAGATGGTTTTGAGGTAATAGAAGCTGCTAATATACTCTATTGCAAAGCTGATGATAACTACACAGAAATTTACTTAAACAACAATAAAAAGAAGTTAGTAAGTAAAACACTAAAACATTTTGAAGAAACTTTAAAGGATTCCAGTTTTTCTAGAGTTCATAAATCGTACCTTGTTAATGTTAATGAAATTGTGAAGTACGTAAAAGGAAAAGGAGGTACTGTTGTTTTAGGTAATGGTAAAGAAATTTCTGTGTCAGCGTCTAAAAAAGCACAATTACTAGCTTATTTTAAATAACTATGCCTATAATAAAACCAGTAAATAATAAGCATCCACAAATACCAGACGATTGTTTTATAGCAGATAATGCCACTATTGTTGGCGATGTTGTTATGGGAAATCAATGTAGTGTATGGTTTAGTGCAGTTATTAGAGGAGATGTTCACTATATAAAAATGGGTAATAAGGTTAATGTACAAGATGGTGCTGTAATACATGTTACTTATCAGAAATCACCAACAACGATAGGTAATAATGTATCTATTGGTCATAATGCCATTGTACATGGCTGCACAATTAAGGATAATGTTTTAGTTGGTATGGGAAGTATTATTATGGACGATTGTATTGTAGAATCTAATTCTATCATTGCAGCAGGAGCTGTCGTAACTCAAAAAACACATGTAGAAGCTGGTTCTATTTATGCTGGAGTTCCTGCTAAAAAGGTTAAAAATATTAGCAAAGAATTACGTACTGGTGAAATTGAGCGTATAGCTAATAACTATATAAAATATTCGAGTTGGTTTAAAGATTAATTAAAAGTTAAGATACTCCACAGTTGCCTCTACATCAATTAAATCGTTAAGTACCTCAGTATTTCCATTAGAATAGAAGATCAGTTTGCCAATAGTATTGTTTTTTGTATAACTATTATGATCATGTAAAACGGCTTTAGTTTGCCTAGCAACAGCCTCACCAGAATCTATTATTGTGACTTCCCTTGGTAAAATATCTTTTAATATAGGTATAAGATAAGGATAATGTGTGCAGCCTAAAACCAAATAATCTATTTCAGCCTTTAACATTGGTTCCATATATTTTTGAAGTAGCGATTGCATTTCTGAAGAATTAACTTTTCCAGATTCAACTAAAGGAACAATGCCTTCACCAATTTGCTCAATCACAGTTATACTATTGCTGTAAAGATCACTGGTTTTATGAAATAGCTCACTAGATAAAGTGCCTTTTGTAGCGAGTATTCCAATAGTCTTAGTTTTAGTTTTTAAAGCGGCAGGTTTAATAGCTGGTTCGATACCAATAAATGGCACATTGTAATGTGATCTTAGATAATCTATAGCATTTGTAGTAGCAGTATTACAAGCTACAACAATGAGTTTACAGCTTAGGCTTATAAGTAATTCGGTATTTTTTTTACAAAGCTCAATAATACGATCTTTACCTTTAGGTCCATAAGGAGCATTTAAACTGTCTGCAAGGTAGATAGTGTTTTCATTAGGTAGAAGTTTGTGTATTTCTTTCCAAATTGATGTGCCACCAACTCCTGAATCAAATATGCCAATAGGTAAATTACTCATAGAATACAAAAATAAAAGTCGCTTTGTAATAAAGCGACTTTTAGTAAATTTTATTAGCGTTTTATTTTGCTATTATATCTGTAACTCTTTTTTAACTTCGGCTAAAATATCTTTACCTTGAGCTACAATTAAGGTAGACTTATCTAAAACATAATCAAAACCAAGTGTGCTAGCAACTTTATTTATAGCCGCTAACGCTTTCTCTCTAATAGGCTTTATTAATTCAGATTCTTTCTTTGCTAAATCTTGCTGAGCAGTAGAGTTATATTGACGAATGCTTTGTTCCATTTCTTGGATTTCTTGCATGCGTTTACCGTTTTCTTCTTGAGTTTTAGTACTTGCCTCAGCATCATACTGCTTAGCTTTAGTCTGAATCTCTGTTGTCATTGTTTGTAAATCAGCTTCATAAGTTTTAGCTAATTTTTCTAATTCAGCCCTTGCACTTTTCATTTCTGGCATGGCCTCAATCAGCTCCTGAGTGTTAATATGAGCAACTTTACTTTGAGCTTGTACAAAAGCTGATGTACTTACAAATAGTATTGCTGCTAATAAAAGGGATTTTACGTGTTTCATTGTTAAGGTATTTGTTATTATATATAATTAATTATTAAAGTTAATTTCCTGTTTTGGTTGAGTCTTTTTCAACTGGTTTTTTTGTTCTAGCTTTTCTGATAGAGTCAATTTTTCGTCGACGTTCTTCTAAAGCTTTTTTACGAGCCTCTCTATCTTTTATCTTTTGTTGTTTCTTTTCCTCTATAAGTTGTGCTCTTGTTTTTTTAGCGTCATCTAATGCCTTTGCTGCTTTAGATGGTTCTTTTTTTGCTGCTGTGCTGTCTTTTGCCTTAGTATTTGTTACTTTTTTCACAGCAGATGTATCTGTTTTTTTCTTTCTAGCATTTAGTTTTTCTTGTCTAGCTTTTTCTCGATCTTCTAATATTTTAGCTCGTCTTGCTTCAGCTTCTTTCTTTTTAGCGTCTCTGAGCTCTTGTTGTTTTCTTCTACGCTCTTCTAATTGCGCTTCTCTATCAGCTTTCTTTTCGTCTAACGCTTTTTGACGTTCTTCTTGTCTAGCTTCTAACTCTAAATCTACTTCTGGTACTATATCTTCTTCTTCAGCTTCTTTTCGTTCTTTTTTATTTTTTGCTTGAGTACGTTTAGATGTTCTGGTTATAGATCTTAGTACTTGTTCGCTAATGTCATAACGTTCTGCTGAATATAGCATCACTACATCTGCAGATTTATCAAAAACGAAATCAAATTTTTTAGTTTCTGCAATTTCTTGCACTGCTGCGAAAATTTGATCTTGCACTGGTTGTATTAATTGTTTTTTCTGAATCATTAAGTCACCATTTGGACCAAATCGTTTTTGTTGGTAATCTAAAATTTCAGCTTCTTCAAAAGCAATATCTTCTAATCGTTCTTCGTACAGCTCTTTGGTTAACAGAACACGTTCGTTATCTAACTCTTTCTTCTTTAGATCAACTGCATTAAGACGTTTTTCTACTTCAACCTTCCATTGTTGCACTTTTTTATCTAACTGGGTAGAGGCTTGTTGAAACTCTGGTACGTTCTGTAAAATATATTCTGTATCTATATAGCCAATTCTAATACCTCGTTGCGCATTAGAGCTAAAGCTTAATAGAGAAACTATTATCAATAATAAAAGAACTTTATGTTTCATGTTTAAGTAATTTTAAAAGTTAGGTTCAATAAAATCTAAAATCACAGTGACACTATAGATTTTGTCATTTAGAGCTATTATTTTTCAAATTAACGAAATATATTCATAAAAATTTTAACTCACGGACTAAATCCTTAATGTACTGTTAGAAAATATCGTGCCAAACTTAAAATTGTTGTCCAATAATGAAGTGAGTTTCCCATCCATTTTTTTGCGTTTGTCCAGGTAAAGGATCAAAGCCATGACCAAAGTCAATACCTAATAAACCAAAGGCTGGCATAAATATTCTAAGTCCAAATCCTGCAGATCTATTAATGTTAAACGGATTGTAATCTCTAAAGTTATTAAAAGAGGCACCACCTTCTATAAAAGTTAGTCCGTAAATTTTTGCTTGCTGACCTAATGTAATTGGATAACGTAGTTCTAATGAAAACTTATTGTAAATAGTACCACCATCTTGTGAGGATAAAGACTGATTTGGATAACCTCTTAATTGTATTACCTCTCTACCATCTAAAGTTCTGTTTCCTAGGCCATCTCCACCAACAAAGAAACGCTCAAAAGGAATTACACCTCTATCATTATTATAAGCTCCTAAGAAACCAAATTCTACTGCAGATCTTAATACAAGTTTATCCACAGGATTAGTATACCAATCTCCAGTAAACTTAACTTTATAGAATTCTAACCACTTAAAACGTTCTTGATCGATCTCTCCAATTCGGCTTGCTGCATTTTCTCTATCTATTGTAGAATTGTTAACATCGTCTCGTATATCTAGTAGCCCTTCTCGTTCTTGGTTTAAAGCTTTATAATCTACATTATTAAATACAGAATATGGCAATGAAAATTTTGCAGAAGCTGTAAAATTAGAACCACCAGTTGGATATATAGGATCTGTAAAGGTGTTGTTTCTTGATAATGCTACTGTATATGACAAGTTGTTAGATGTACCATCTCCAAAAGTAAATAACCCTGTGTTGTAATTCTGTAAGTCGTAATGCTGAAAGCCTATAGCTTGTGATAGTTGGAAATAATCATCTGGTACTTTTAATCGCTTTGCTATACCTACACTAATCCCTGTAATATTAAAGCGTCTACTTTTATCTGCATTACGAGTTTGAGGATTAAATAAGAATTGTCTAGAGTGCGAAATAGATGTTGTTAATCTTATAGGCTCCTCACCACCTAACCAAGGTTCACTAAATGAAAAACTATAGGTTTGGAAAAAACGACTCGCCTGAAGTCTTAATGATAAACTTTGGCCATCTCCCATAGGAATAGGAGTATATGCTTCCTTATTAAAAATATTCTTTAGCGAGAAGTTATTAAAAGACAATCCAAGAGTACCAATGAATCCACCACCACCATAACCACCTTGAAGCTCTATTTGGCTAGAACCTCTTTCAACTACAGAATATTCCATGTCTAGAGTACCTTCATTTGGATTTGCATTATTAAGGTTAGGCGATATTTGTTGAGCATCAAAGAAACCTAGTTGACCAAGTTCTCTAATGGTTCTAATAACATTAGACCTACTGTATAATTGTCCTGGTCTGGTCCTGAGTTCTCTGTATATAACATGGTCATTAGTTTTATCATTACCAACAACAGAAATTTTATTAAAATAAGCTGGTTTTCCTTCTGATATTCGTATTTCTAAGTCAATAACATTTCCATCTGCACTGATTTCTACAGGATTAATAGTAGAGAATAAATACCCATTATTTTGATATAAGTTAGTAAGATCTAATGCATCTGGTTTACTATCATCTGCAATACGTTTTCTGAGTTCAACACCATTGTAAGTGGAACCTTCATCAATTCTTAATACTCTTGATAGTTGCTCGTCGGAGTACACTGTATTACCAACAAATGATATTTTACCAAAAGTGTATTTTTCGCCTTCTTCAACATTAATTTTTAAAGAAATACTTTTATCGTTATTGACTACTATAGTATCACTAATAATACGAGCATCTCTATAACCTTTTTCTTTGTATTTATCGATTACTGCTACTAGATCTTCTTTATAGTTTTCTTCAATGTATTTAGAACGTTTTAAAATTCTAATTGGGTTTTTACGTTTCGTGTTTTTCATGGCTTTTCTTAGCTTTTTATCGCTAAGTTTTTCATTGCCTTCAAAATCGATATCTTTAATTTTAACCTTTTCTCCTTTGTCTATATAAACGAGCATGTTTACTCGTTGCTTCTCAATAGAATCATTGATTTCTTTGGTAGTAACAGTAACTTTTGTATTGTAGAAGCCGTTTTTCTTATACTTATTTTCTATATAGTTTTCTGTAGTAGTTATAAGATTCTCTGTGACCTTTGTGCCTTTATTAAGTTTGTTGTCTGCAATGAGCTCGTCCTTTTTACCTTTTTTTACACCTTCAATAGTAACTTCATTAAGCTCTGGTAAATCATAGAGTTCAATTTCTAAATCTATTGTTGAACCCTCTACATTTATTATGTATACATCAATACTGCTAAATAGGTTTGTTCCCCATAGCTTTTTGATAGCATTACTTAATTTTTCTCCTGGAATTTGGATAACATCACCTTTTTTTAGACGAGAGAATGAAATAATTGTAGACTCTCCAAAATTGGTATTTCCTGCAACTTTAATTTCACCTATGGTATATTTTGTACCACTATTGTAGTTTACTTCTTGTGCGCTTAGGTTTGCAGATAAAGTAAAAATTAGTAGAATAAAAAGTAGTTTGTAATATGTATTCAATGAAGTAATATTAAGTAAGTTGTTCGCTTGTTTTTCCAAATCGTCGTTCTCTATTTTGATAATTAACTAAAGCTTTATACAAGTCTTCTTTAGTAAAATCTGGCCATAGAATATCTGTAAAATATAACTCAGCATACGCTATTTGCCATAGTAAAAAATTGCTTATTCGTTGTTCACCACTTGTTCTAATTAATAAGTCTACATCTGGCAAATCTTGCGTGTAAAGATGCTTATTAATTATTGATTCGTCAATACTTTCGGCAGAAATTATATTATTTTTAACTTTATATGTTAACTCTTTAACAACACTAACTAGTTCTTCTCTTGAGCCATAACTTAACGCTAAGGTTAAGGTCATGTTGGTATTATTTTTAGTTTTATCAATAACTTCCTGTAACTCATTAAAAGCTTTTTGTGGTAAATCATTTAGCGCACCAATAGCAGTGAGTTTGATATTATTATCTTGTAGTGTTTTAATTTCTTTTTTTAAGGAACGTACTAAAAGTTTCATTAAGGTCTGAACTTCTAATTTTGGTCGTTTCCAGTTTTCTGTTGAAAAAGCATAGAGTGTTAAATGTTTTATACCTAGTTCAGCACTAGCTTCAACTGTTTGTCTCACAGCCTTGGTGCCTGTTTCGTGCCCAGCAACTCTGAGTAAGCCTTGTTTTTTAGCCCAACGACCATTACCATCCATAATCACAGCGACATGTTTAGGCAAACGGTTTTTATCTATGTGTTCTTTTAGACTCATTGTTCGTAATTACAATAGCATGGTTTTCTACCAAAAGTGTAGGTTAATGTAAAACCAGTAAATACATACCAATCATTGCTGTTTAGATTACCAAAGCTTAACCCATCTAGTTCCTGAGCGTCAGGGACACTACCATCTAATTCATCTGAGAATGTGTAACGCACACCAATTTCTCCAGCTAGGATGAGATGATTAGTGATATTAGATTTTATGCCTAAAACCATAGGTATTCCATAAGCCCAACTATTCGTTCCCTGATCGGTATATTCACCAATTGATGAAAAAAAATAATTTTTGTGTCTTGCGGTTGTAATTCCAGTGTATAAGTAAGGCGTCACTTTTGGTCTATTATCATGAAGATTAAAATCAAAAAATGTAAACTCCATCCCAAGTGATATTTCTAATAATGAATTATCAAAATTATAACCACGCTGCACACGCCTTGGATCATCTGATTTTCCATCAAAACCCTCTAAGTCAGCAAAAATGACACTTGCTCTAAAAGCGTGTCTTGGGCTTCTATTCCATTTAACAATACCACCAAAAACAGGAGCATTTGGAGCTATGTAAGTCGTGGCGCCAACATCACCAATAAAATTACTACCACCAACAAATACACCAACCTCATAGATTTGTGCATTTAAGCTTGTTATAAAACAAGTACTCATTAAAAATAGGACTATGCTTCTCATAGATTTTTAAAAGTTTGCAAATATAATAAATAAGATGAGCCTATAACAATTTAGGCCCATTAGTCTGCTTACTAAAACAAGATAATGAGGGATTTATTGCTTTATTTGCGTCTAATGTGTTTTAATTTCTACGATCCTCAGCCCATAACATTTTTCTCCTAAGAGTATCGATAAAACTTTCATCAGTTAATTCAATCATTTTTACTTTAAAGTTGGATTTTTCTATTCTAACAACTGCTGAGTTGGGTAAAGTTACAATCCTAGAATCTAGAGATAATAAGTAATGATCTTCTCTACCATCTACTTTTAATTGAACTTTGGTATCATCAGGTATAACTAAAGGTCTTACATTAAGATTATGAGGTGCAATTGGTGTAAGTACAATGTTACCAGCTTCAGGCGTAATTATTGGTCCACCACAACTTAAAGAATAGCCTGTAGAACCTGTTGGTGTTGAGATAATAAGGCCGTCAGACCAATAAGAAGCTAGATATTCATCATTCAGATGCGTTTCTACAGTAATCATAGAGGTTGTATTTTTTCTACTTACTGCAATTTCGTTTAAAGCATAATTAATTTCTACTAAATCATTGTGAGTAGGTTCAGTTGTAACGCTTAACAATGTTCTATTAGACAGTTTATAATTGCCTGCAATAATCTCATCAAACGCCATGGTGATTTTTTCTGGCTGAATAGTTGCTAAAAACCCTAATCTACCAGTATTTATGCCAACAATAGGAATGCCTAAATCACCAACTCTTGTTACTGCTCTTAGAATAGTTCCGTCACCACCAATACTAACAAGCATGTTAAATGTATGGTCTAAATTTAAAAACGTTTTAAATCCTTTTAAACCTATATCAGATTGATTATCTATGAGATTGTAGAAATTAGACTCAATAAAAACAGAAACATTTTTGCGCTCTAAATAGTCTAAAAGAATTGCAACACTATCCTCTGAATTTTGTTGATAATATTGACCAAATATTGCAATTTTCATCATGAGTTATAGGTCTAAATATTTTTTAAGATAATCTGAACGTTCTTTTAAATTTTCAATGTATGAATCTTCTTCATGACCAGAAACTAAATTATAACTATACCTTCTAAAGGTTTGTATGATATCATTTAAACTAACATTTCCGATCTTCAAAGTTATCTCAACGACATCGCTTTCAATTTTAGAAATAAATGCACCTAAAAGTTTAGCATTATTAGACTCAACAATTTGGCTTACTTCACTAAAAGAATAATCCTGTAAACCTTTTTCAACAATGAGTATGCCTCCAGGTTCAGCAAAAAAAGGTGTTTCGTTAAATAAACTTATGATATCTTTAAGCTCGTAATAGCCTAAATAATTATTCTTTTCATCTAACACTGGCATTATATTGGTAGAGTTTTGAGCAAAAGCCTCTAAAATATCTAACCAATTAGTAAATGGCCTTACAAAAAACCCTTCTATTGTATGACTGCATTCACTGATAAGTTTTGATCCATCAAAACAGTGAGCATCAGTTTCTGACATACAACCCATAAAAACACCATTATTCTCAATAGGAATATGTGAATAGGTGAGTTGATTAAAGAGTTGCTGCAACTCTCGTATAGGGTTATTAATATTCAATGGACGAATATCATTAATTATGTAATGTTTTAATGGCATAAAACGATTTATGGAATTTGCAAATTAATCAAAAATAACTACAAATTGGGTGTAGCACTTTGTATTTTTGCAACATAAAATTACGTGATGACTAAACTCAGTGTTAACATAAATAAAATAGCAACTCTAAGGAATTCTAGAGGTGGAGATCTGCCAAATGTAGTCCAATTTGCTAAAGATATTCAGCGTTTTGGCGCTGAAGGTGTTACAATTCATCCAAGGCCAGATGAACGTCATATTCGTTACAAGGATGCCTATGATTTAAAACCAGAAGTGTATACAGAATACAATATTGAAGGTAATCCTATACCTAAATTTGTAGATATGGTTTTAGAAATTAAACCTACACAAGTAACTTTAGTGCCAGATGCTGTTGATGCTATCACAAGTAATGCTGGCTGGGACACCATAACCCATAAATCGTTTTTAACTGAAGTTATCTCAGAATTTAAAAGCAATGGCATTAGAACATCTATTTTTTTAGATCCAGATTTAAAACAGGTAGAAGGTGCTAAAAAAACAGGTACAGATCGTATAGAACTCTATACAGAAGCTTATGCGCACCAATACAGATTAGGTAATAATGATGCTATTGAACCCTATAAAAAAGCAGCTGATTTTGCAAATTCATTACAATTAGGAATTAATGCAGGACATGATCTTTCACTAGATAATATAAAATTTTTTAAGCAGAATATCACTGGTTTATTAGAAGTGTCTATTGGTCATGCATTAATTTCTGAGAGCTTGTATCTAGGAATTGAGAATGTTGTACAAATATATTTACATAGATTAAAATAATGCTTTTATACTCAAATATTATTGGGAAAGGAAGACCATTTCTAATTCTACATGGATTTTTAGGAATGGGAGATAATTGGAAAACACTTGGTAAGCAATATTCTAATGAAGGCTTTGAAGTGCACCTTATCGATCAACGTAATCATGGGCGAAGTTTTCATGATGATACTTTTAATTATGAAGCCTTAGTTAAGGACTTAAAATATTATTGCGAGCATTATGATTTAAAAGACATTGCTCTTTTAGGTCATTCTATGGGAGGAAAAACAGCCATGTTATTTGCAACGGAGTATCCTCATTTTATTTCAAAATTAATTGTAGCAGATATTTCACCACGTTTTTACCCAGTGCATCATGATGCTATTTTAGAAGGCCTATCGAGTTTAGATTTTAATGACATAAAAAGTAGAAGTTCTGCAGATAAGCAATTGAGTAATTATGTTAAAGAAATGGGAACACGTATGTTCTTACTTAAAAACTTATATTGGATTGAGAAGGGACAATTAGCATTAAGAATTAATTTAGAAATACTAAAAGTAGAAGTGTCAGAAGTAGGTGAAGCATTACCAATATATGCTACCTTTAGTAAAGATACATTGTTTTTACGTGGTGATAAATCTGAGTACATTGGCCAATCAGACGAAACAATTATTCAACGTCATTTCCCAAATTCTAATATCGTTACTATTGCAAATGCTGGTCATTGGTTGCATGCAGAAAATCCTAAAGATTTTTACACTACAACATTACAATTTTTATTACAATAAAATTGAAGACTTTAATTATGAGATATTGGTTTGGATTCAAAGTAAAAAAAGTTGTATTTTTGCAGCCCAATTTTTAGGTTATAACAGATGAATATTACAAGAGAAAATATTGATGCGTTAAATGCAGTGGTAAAGGTAGATATCGCTAAAGCAGATTATGAAGATAAGGTAGAAAAAATCTTATCAGATTACCGTAAATCTGCAAATATTCCAGGATTTAGAAAAGGTCATGTGCCAATGGGAATGGTTAAAAAGCAATATGGTAAAGCTGTACTAGTAGATGAGGTTAATAAATTGCTGCAAGATGCTTTGGGTAAATATTTAGTTGAAGAAAAATTAGATGTTTTAGGCAATCCACTACCAAAGCCTCAAGATGATTTAGATTGGAATTCTGATGAATTTTCTTTTGAATTTGAATTAGGTTTAGCTCCAGAATTTGATGTTAAGTTGAAAGGTAAGAAAGCTATAACACACTATAATATTGTAGCAAATGATAAAATGATCAACAACCAAGTTGAGCATCTTCAAAAACAGTATGGTAAAATCGTATCACAAACTGAAGTGACTACAGTATCAGAAATAACAGGAAAATTCACCAATGAGGAGCATGCTATTAATAATGTTGCAACATTAACTCTAGATAAGTTAAAAGGAAAAACAAATCCTAAGAAATTTATTGGTGCTAAAGTAGGTGATGTTATTATTTTGAAAACAAAAAACTTATTTAACGAAGACCATGATTTTATGACCTTCTTAAAGGTGTCAAAGGACGATGTTGCTAATGTTGAAGTTAATTTTGAGGTTTCTGAAATCAATGAGCGCGAATTAGCAGATTTAGATCAAGACCTATTCGATAAACTTTTTGGTCCAAAAACTGTAACTTCTGTAACTGAGTTAAAAGAAAAGATAAAGGAAGATTCTGAAAAACAATTTACCCAACAAGGTGACCAAAAATTGTTAAATGACGTTACAGAATACTTGGTTGAGAGCACTAAATTTGATTTACCAGCTGAGTTTTTACAAAAATGGATGCAGACAGCTGGAGAAGAGATTATGACCGAAGATCAGGCAAAAGAAGAGTATGAAAAATCAGAAAAGAGCATGCGTTATCAATTAATTGAAGGAAAGTTAATTGAAGAGTTTAAGCTTCAGGTACAGTTTGAAGATTTAAAAGCTTATGCTATGGAGATGATTAAGGGGCAAATGGCTCAGTTTGGTCAAATGAATCCATCAGAAAAAGAATTAGAAGATATTGCAGCACGCATTCTCTCTAACAAAGATGAGGTTAAACGTTTAACAGAACAGTTAATGAGTCAGAAATTATTAAAGCTATACAAAGAAGAAGCTAATCTCAAAGTTAAAGAGATTACTTATGATGATTTTGTGAAAGAGTTTTATAGTTAAGCATTAGAGAATAAATCATTATATTTAGAGCGTAAAACCATAGTGTTTTACGCTTTTTTTATCAATTAAAAACACATTTTAAAAACGAATGGATTACGGAAAAGAATTTGAAAAATTTGCAATAAAAGATCAAGGTATAAATAGCAATTATTACAGTAAGATTATAGAGAGTATGTATCCTACTAATCTTACGCCTAATATTATCGAAGAACGTCAGATGAACATAGCTGTTTTTGATGTGTTCTCTCGCCTAATGATGGATCGTATTATATTTTTAGGAACAGGAGTAAATGATCAGGTTGCTAATATTATTCAAGCGCAATTGCTCTTTTTACAAAGTACAGATGCATCAAAAGACGTACAGATTTACATTAATTCTCCTGGTGGTTCAGTATATGCTGGATTAGGTATTTATGATACTATGCAGTTTATTAAACCAGATGTAGCTACAATATGTACAGGTATAGCAGCATCTATGGCAGCTGTGCTATTGTGTGCTGGAGAAAAAGGAAAGCGTTCTGCTCTAAAACACTCAAGAGTAATGATCCATCAACCAATGAGTGGAACTCAGGGCCAAGTGTCTGATATGGAGATTGCAGTTCGAGAAACAATTAAAGTTAAAGAAGAATTATATAAAATCATTTCTGATCATTCAGGGAAATCTTATGAGCAAGTTGAAAAGGATTCTGATAGAGATTATTGGATGAAATCTAGTGAAGCTCTAGATTATGGAATGATTGATGAAGTTTTAGAACGAAAGAAATAATAGTTCTTATCGACTAAAATAGAATAAAGAGCGTTGAATTTTCAAATATTCAACCATGAACTTTAAACTTGAAAGATGGCAAAAGAAGAATTAGAATGTTCATTTTGTGGGAGGAAAAAACCTGAAACTAACTTGCTTATAGCTGGCTTAGATGCACATATTTGTGATCGCTGTATTGAGCAAGCTCATGGTATTGTTATTGAAGAATCAAAACAAAGTGGTAATACCGAGCTTAGTTCAGAATTAATGCTAAGAAAGCCTAAAGAGATTAAGGCATTTTTAGATGAATATATTATAGGGCAAGAACACACTAAACGTGTTATGTCTGTAGCAGTATATAATCACTATAAGCGTTTATTACAACCACCTTCGGATGATGATATAGAGATTCAGAAGTCTAATATCATAATGGTTGGTCAAACAGGTACAGGTAAAACTCTAATGGCTAAAACAGTAGCAAGAATGCTTAATGTACCCTTGGCTATTGTTGATGCTACAGTTTTAACTGAAGCTGGTTATGTTGGTGAAGACGTAGAAAGTATACTTACACGGTTATTACAAGCTTCAGATTATAATTTAGAAAAAGCAGAGCGTGGTATAGTATTTATTGACGAAATAGATAAGATTGCTCGTAAAAGTGATAACCCTTCAATAACAAGAGATGTATCTGGAGAAGGTGTTCAGCAAGCGTTATTAAAGTTACTTGAAGGAACTACTGTTAATGTGCCACCAAAAGGAGGACGTAAACATCCAGACCAAAAATTTATTGAAGTTAATACAGAACATATTTTATTTATAGCTGGTGGCGCTTTTGATGGTATAGAACGTGTCATTACAAAACGACTTAATATGCAAGCGATAGGTTATAGCTCTATTAATTCCGATGATAATGTTGATGATGATAATATACTTCAATACATTATACCAAAAGATTTAAAAGATTTTGGATTAATTCCTGAAATCATTGGTCGTTTACCAGTGTTAACACATATGAATCCATTAGATGCTAATACTTTAAGAGCCATTCTCACTGAGCCAAAGAACGCTATAATAAAGCAGTACAAGAAATTATTCTTTATGGATGAAATTGAGTTTACTATTACTGATGGAGCATTAGAATTTATTGTAGAAAAAGCGATAGAATATAAACTTGGAGCAAGAGGTTTAAGATCTTTATGTGAAGCTATATTAACTGACGCTATGTTTGATATGCCATCAAGTGATGAGAATAAACTAAACGTTACTAAGTCTTACGCCCAAGATAAGCTAACTAAATCAACTTTAAAAAAGTTAAAAGCAGTATCTTAAAAAATATAGTAAAAAAAAATCGACCTCATCATTAATTTGCTGAGGTTTTTTTGTTTTTTGAGAGTATACGATTTACTAGTTTGCCTACAGTTAGTCCTTGTACTAATATGGAAAACACAACAACAATGTAAGTAATGACTAAAAACATATCTCTATGCATGTCTTGAGATAAGCCTAAAGCTAGTGCAATTGAGATACCACCACGCAATCCTCCCCATGTCATAATTACGTTTGTTTTAGGTACAAAATCTAATTTATTTTTAAAGATATTTACAGGAAGTAATAATGAAAGGTAACGGCAAACTAAAACAACAGGAATAACTAGCAGACCAACAAGTATAAAGTTTTTATCATACACTAGTACTAACATTTCCATTCCTATGAGTACAAATAATATAGCATTAAGCAGAATATCAATGAGTTCCCAAAATTTATCTACATAAATTTCAGTAGTTTCAGACATTGCTGTTTGCCTTATTGTATCGTTACCAACCATAAGACCAGCAGTTACCATTGCTAAAGGTGCCGAAATATGCATTTTTTGAGCTAAAACTGTTCCTCCCATAACCATAGCGAGAGTTATAATAACTTCAATATCAAAGTCGTCAATAGATTTAAGTAATCTATAAGTTATCCATCCTAATAATAGGCCAAAAGCTACACCACCAAACACTTCAACTCCGAATAATTTTGCTATCTCAGAAACTTCAACAGAACCACTACCAAAGGCTATTTGGTAAATGGTTAAAAATATAACAACTCCAACACCATCATTAAATAGAGATTCGCCTACAATTTTTGTTTCTAATTTTTTAGGCACACCAGCCTTTTTTAAGATGCCTAAAACAGCAATCGGATCTGTTGGCGAAATTAGAGCGCCAAATAATAAACAATAAATAAACGGGACACCAAGACCAAAAATATCTAGTAAAAAGAAAACACAACCACCAACCAAGAACGTAGATACTAAAACACCTAGTGTAGAAAACATTAATATTGGCCAACGTTGAACTTTAAGCTGCTGAAAGTTGGTATGCATAGCTCCTGCAAAAAGCAAAAAACTAAGCATGTGATCTAGTAATAATTCCTTAAAGTTTATTTGTCTAATAAATGCTATTTCGGCTTGTAATAAGGTATCATCAAAATAGCTTAATCCAAAAACAATTAAGGTGTAAACTATAGTAATTAGCATTAACCCAATGGTGTTTGGGAGTTTTAAAAAACGCACATTTATATAACCAAAAATGGCAGAAAGCGTTATTAAAGCCGTAAGTATTAAGTAGTAGTCCAATTGATTATATTATTAAAAACCGAAACCTAGTCTAAAGTTTAATCGTAAGCCATCTGCACTATTAAAAGCACCAAGATTTGCAGACATCATTTGTGCCATATTAAAGAAAAAACCTCCACCGAAAGAGTTATTCCATTTGTCAGAGTTATCATTATCTACCCAAACACGACCATAATCTACACCTCCAAATACACCAATATGAATAGGCATAAGTCCAGTTCTTAAGCTACCAAAATTCCAACGTATATCTGTAGATTGTGAGAAAGCTGTTTTACCAGTAAATCTTTGAAAACGATAACCTCTCAGCCCAGTATTTGCTCCTAATACTGCACCTTGATAGAACTCAAAATCATCACCTAAATTAATATGAGCTCTAATGTGTGTTGCTAAAACTAATTGTCCACTTGGTATTAATTTATAATCAAACCCTAATTGAGGAATGAGGTATCCAAATCCTTTAGAAGTGTCAACATTATTTCTATAACCAACCTGCAATGAAGTTAGTAAGCCAAGAGTTGGGAAAGCATCATTATCTTTGTTTTCAAAGTGATACGTTGCATCAACACCATAAAAATCTTGCTTATCAAAAACAGGATCGTTAGCTGCAAGTAATCCAATAAATCGTCCAGCAGTTCGTTCTACCTCGTTAGATTCATAAGTTAAACCAACTTCTAAACTTCCACCTTGTTGTCCTCGCCAAATTAATGATGGTGATGCTTTGATTCTTCTTATTTTTACTCGGTTATAATCTAAATCTACATCTAATCCATCATCTTCATCTGCTTCAGGATTTGGAGTTTCATTCCCAAAACCAAAAAAGTTAACCGCATAATTAGGACTGTTAAACTGTAAATCTATTCCGAAGTTAATATTTGGAAAAAGGTTAGCGAATTCTCCACTGTAATTAAAATCAAAACCACTTGTTGCAAAATAGTAGAGGGCAGAAAAACTATGATTAGCTGTGAACGGATTACGTTCAAAACCATAAGTAGTTAGCAAGGTGCTTAGACCAACTCTTAAACCATCATCAGGATTTGCACCAAAAGTAGGTACAATCTGTGAAGTACTATTTTTAAGTTTATGATAATCGTAAACATTGGTAGCGTAATTGTCTGTCAGCTTCTTTTTACCTTTTTTAGTTACAATTGTGTTTTTCTTAGATTTATAATCATAGTAGGTTACACGTTTCCCATTTTCTATATTATAGGTATCATTGTTTTGACCACCAACCAGCCTCATTTTAATGTAGTTGTCACCAGTACCATGAACATGAAATGTATCATCATCATCTAAAGCATAAATCCAAATTTCTTTTGTGTCTTCACTACTATAGCTTCGTTCATGGAATTTATCTTTTTTCTCACCATCTTTTATACGATAAGCAGTAACCTTAGTAATGCCATTGGGTAAACGTTCAATATCAAACCAATCATCTTTATTTGTACCCTTAATAACACCATAAGCATTAATAAGATCAAAATAGCGATCTGAGATTTTTTGAAGATTGCTACGACGTGCTTTTAATTTATTTTTGATATCATTAATAGTTTCGTCTCTGACTTCTTCAGGAATATTTAAAAAAGCTTTTTCAATAACTTCATCAGTAACATTGTCTTGTATTAACTTTACTTGAGCATTCCAAACATCTCTACCAGATTGTGCAATTAACTCCATGTCTAAAGGGTAAGGTTCTACATTTACACCTTTTACATCTTTTAAATCGTCACTGTATGCTCTGAGCAAACGTGCCGTAGGTAAAAACTTAACAGCAGCGCTCAGTAAAAAGCCATCAGACATTTTAGAAAATGCTTGATCTCTATCTCTTGGCATTGGTCTGTATACTTTTTTACCATTTTCTTTAAACTCAATCCAACGCCATTGGTCTTGGTGCCTATCCCAATCACCAATTAGCATATCAAATAATCTTGCCTTAATATAAGTAGCTTCATCAATAACAATATCCTCATCTTTATGAATTCTTTTTAGCA
Source organism: Microcosmobacter mediterraneus (assembly GCF_031846265.1). Lineage (NCBI taxonomy): Bacteria > Pseudomonadati > Bacteroidota > Flavobacteriia > Flavobacteriales > Flavobacteriaceae > Microcosmobacter > Microcosmobacter mediterraneus. Next base: position 22,504 of record NZ_JAVRIA010000005.1, read on the forward strand.
TATCGTCAGTACTCAATAATTTGTCTTGGTACCCAAAACTAGCTTTATTGCTATGACCTTCAGATGTGTGCTCTTCAATCATGTATAATTCATCTCCAAAATCTTCATTATAATCACCCAAGCGTTCTTGTTTTGGTATGTAATACAAAACAGGGTTTGTATGATAAACACCTGCAGCATCTGCTAGGTCTCCAACAACAAAAGGCGCATAAGGATGCGAACCAGTAAATACATCTAGAATAAGTTTCTCGGTAGCTGTATCATCAAATTGACCTTCAATAAATTGATCTTTAAATAAAACGGCTTGTAAATATTGTAAAGCCTGTTTTCTTAAAGCTCTCATAACATATTGCGTACCATTTTTATCTTCTAAACGCAACGATTTAGATTGGTTACCACCACCTTTTCTAACTACAGTTAAACCACCAAATAAGGTGTCTAATTTTACATTAGGTGCTTTTACTGCTGTACTGTAATATGTTCTGTAACGTTCTCCCCATAGAAACTTATGTAAACCACCTACTTCAGTTTCTTCTTTGGTATAAATAGAAGCTGAAGTATGAGACGCATTATTATCACTATAATTTACAGTAGAGTTTGATTTAATTGCTGAAAACACTTCTGTTTGAAAAACAATTTTCTTATCGTCTGTAGAATAGAATTGTACATGAGAAGAGCCATCTTGGTACACATCAAGTCTTGCATAACCTGGAGTTCCATATGAAAAAACACCACCACCAACATTACGTGTTGCTGAAACTTTTGAGCCAGAACCACTAACTATTTGATGCAAATTATCCTCAATAATATATTGTAAATTATGATCATGACCAGATGTGAAAATCACCTTTTTATTAGCTTGTGCAAGTGTTATTAAGCGCTTTTTAAGATCATTGTATCTCGAATTTTGAAGATCTACATCAACGATACCACCTGTTTTTCTAACAATATTTTTAATGGTACCAATTACAGGAATTGGAGACATATGACTACCAAAAGTATATTGACCACCATGTGATCCATTAGTATACATAGGATGATGAATAGCAACTACAGTAGTTGTACCACGAGCCTTTTTAATGAGACTATTAAACTCAGCGAGAAAACCAGTTCTTGTTTTAATATCGCAATCGTCGTTAATTGTAGGATGTTTATCCCAGTTGGTTAAATACCAATGACTATCGACTATAATTAAGATAACGTCTTCAGAAATTTTAACGCGCTCTATTGGGCAACCATTTTCTGGTAAAAATGTGTTTTTACCTAACGCATCTTCAATACGTTTTTCTTGATCTTTAAGTCCTTTTATTCCAGAATACCAATCATGATTTCCTGGTATAAAAATAGTGTTGCCTTCAAAATTTTTTACAGCATCAATTTGAACATCTAAGCGATGTTTAGCTAGCTTATAATCTGGATTCGATTTTTTTGGTAATCCTTTATTGTAAATATTATCGCCAAGAAAGACTGCTGTACTATTTTTTTTGGCTTTAGCTAATTCTTCTTTAAATGCTTTTAAGGCTTCTGAAGATTCTCCTAACTCTGAGTTACCAGCATCTCCAATAAGATAAAACGAATGTGAAATAGTTTTATCGGGAGCTTCATTTTGAGTTACAGAATCACTGTATTGCGCTTTAAAAGTAGCACATGAGTTAATCAGCAATACCACTATTATGGATAGCAGAGAGTTTTTATTGGTCATAGGAATGTTAGTTAGCGATTTTAAAGGTAAGAATTTTTTTATTTTTCACTAATTTGAGCTTCAATATCATTATACTTATTTTTACCAGAAATTCCCTTTTAATGAACTTTGACGACCTTCTAAATAAACAGCATCTTTTTTTTGACACTCAATCAACAAAGGATTTAAAATTTAGGAAGCAGCAATTAAAAAAATTAAAACAGCTTTTAATTGCTAATGAATCCAAATTAAATGAAGCGGTTTATAAAGATTTTAAACGTTCCAGTAAAGAAAATTTAGTATTAGAGCTTTATCCTATGTATAAAACTATTAAAACTATTCTTAGGAAATTGGATCGTTGGACAAAGTCTACTAAGGTCTCTACGAACATTCTTAATATTCCTGCAAAGAGTTATATAAAAAAAGAGCCTTTAGGTAGCGTTTTAGTAATTGGAGCCTGGAATTATCCAATTCAATTATCATTACTTCCTGCTATTTATGCCATATCTGCTGGTAATACAGTTATTATTAAACCAAGTGAAATTCCGTCGCATACGAGTAAAGTAATCACTGAATTAATCAATTCTAATTTTGATGAAGGGTTTTTAAAGGTTGTTGAAGGTGGTATTCCTGAAACTACTGCTTTACTTAATTTAAAGTTTGATAAGGTGTTTTTTACAGGGAGCACTGTAGTTGGCAAAATTGTATACCAAGCAGCAGCTAGAAACTTAACAGATGTAACTCTTGAATTAGGAGGAAAAAGCCCAGCGATTTTCACTAAAGATGCCAATCTAAAAATGGGTGTAAAACGTTTGGTTTGGTCAAAATACTTAAATGCAGGTCAGACTTGTTTGGCTCCAGATTATGTCCTGGTCGATGAATCTATTAAAGAACGCTTCCTAGAACTTGTTTACAAAGAAATTGAACAGCATAATTATTCAATACATAATGAAAATTATGTTCAGATTATTGATAACAAAAATTTTAAAAGACTTGAGGGTTTAATTGATAAGGATAAAGTGAGTTTTGGTGGAGAAACAGATGAGAATGAGCGACTCATTTATCCAACGGTTATGACAGATATAACTCTTGAAGATAAGATTATGTCTGAGGAAATATTTGGACCAATTCTTCCAGTGCTTTCTTTTAATAATTTAGATGAAGCTTTACATGTTGTAAAGCAATTTGAAAAACCGTTATCACTTTATTTACATACTAAAAAGCGGAACATTAAAAGAAAAATACTCAATGAAATTTCTTTTGGTGGAGGTTGTGTAAATGAATCGGTTATGCATTACACCAATTCTGAACTACCTTTTGGTGGAGTAGGACATAGTGGTATTGGAAGTTATCATGGTAAATTTGGTTTTGATACATTCTCACATCAAAAAGCTATTATGGATAAGCCATCTTGGTTTGAACTAAACTTAAAGTATTACAAGCGAACAACTACAAAAGTTAAATTAATTAAAGCCTTGATTTTAAGTATGTTTAGGTATTAAATGTTGTTTTGCAAGTTTCACATTCGTAGGAGTCTTCTTTTAATACTATTTTATCTAATTTTTCGGCTACTTCGTGTATAAAACTTGTATATGTGTGGTGTTCTGGAGTAATGTTATTAGCTTTAATTTTTTTGTAAAACTCACCATCCCATTCTTGTTTTCCCCAACAATTAGGACAAACTCCATTAGGAGCATTTCCAGTTTCTAGATTATCTATTTTCTTTGAAAAGTATGCTTTTAAATTCGCTATTAGATTCATTGAATTAAGTATTTAATATTTCAGTATGAAAAATGACTTCACTGGCAATGGTTTTGTGAACAGGACAACGCGAAGCAATTTCTTTTAAACGTTGTTTTTGGGCTTCATCTAAGTTGCCAACAAATTTTAATTTTTTGCTAATATGATCTAAGTAACCGGATTTTTCAACATCTACATCTAATTCATCACTATGTTTTTTAGAATGAGAAATATAAACAAATACTTCTTGCAAATCCCACTGTTTGCGATTCGCATACATTTTTAAAGTCATTACTGTACATGCTGCCAAACCTGCATTTAAGTACTCGTAAGGCGAAGGGCCAAAATCATCACCTCCAATAGAAGCAGGCTCATCTGCTAACATCGTGTGATTTTTTGTTTGAATAGAAGTCGTAAAATTATCTTCAAGTAAGTTTAAATGTCCAACCAATTGTTCACCCTTGGTTTCTAACATTATATTTTTCTGTTTTGGAAAATAACGTTGTACCCAAGAACCAATCATATTTCCAACATAAACACTATCTCTAGTATTTGAAAGTAAATGATCTGCATCATCTAAAGTGATAAAACTTTTAGGATGATGAGCATTATGATATAATTTTTCGGCATTGTCAATTGCTACAATGGTATCGAAAGGTGCATGCATAATGAGTAATGGTTTCCTGAGGTTTTTTACAATATTAGGCAGATCTGTTTTGCTAAAATCCTCAACAAATTCTTGATTAATTTTAAATGGTCGTCCACCAATATTAATTTCTACTTCACCTTTTTCTTTTACCTCTTCAATACCATGAGAAAATAAATGTGTTACATGGTTAACTTTAGAAGGTGCTCCAATAGTAGCAACAGCTTTTATTCTTTTTAATTTAGAAGCAGCAACAATAACTGCTGCACCACCAAGTGAGTGACCAACTAATAATGAAGGTTCATCGTAATTAGCTTTCATAAAATCACTAACCGAAATTAGGTCGTCTACATTTGCTGAAAAATGACTTTCTGCGAATTCACCTTCACTTCTACCTAAACCAGTAAAATCAAAACGAACGACTCCAAAACCATGATTAGTAAGTGCTCTACTGACATGTTTTACAGCACCTAAACTACTACTGCAGGTAAAGCAGTGTGCGAAAATAGCATAGTGATTGGGTTTTTGATTTGCAGGTAATTCTAAAAAAGCATTCAGAGTATAACCTCTTTTGTTTTGTATTTTTAATCTAGTGCTTTTCATCTTATTTTTTTATTAAGAACTACACGATAACATGGAACAGCCTACTTTATGTCTTGCCCATTCTGGGCGCTTAGCAAACCATTTTTCATTTTCGGGTTGTTCATCGTATGGTTTTTTTAGTAGATTAAATAATTCATCAATTAAAGTATAGTCACCTTTTTCTGCATCATCAATGGCTAGTTGTGCCATATAATTTCTAAATATATATTTAGGATTAACGGAATTCATTTTATTTTGTCGTTCAGTATCAGAAATTGATTCATTCTTTAATCGATTCCCATAATCAATAAACCATAATTTCCACTGCTGCCTTAGGCTATCTGACACTTCAGTGCTATTATAAAATGCATCATTAATAATAGTTAGCCCTTTTTTAGCATCTTCTTTTTTGAAACTGCTAAGGTTTCTAAAGAATATGGTCATATCTGTCTCAGTAGCATGTAATAGATCTTCTAAAGCGAGTATTAGTTTTTGATCGGTAGATTTTTTAGTTAATAAACCAAGTTTAGAACGCATCATATCTATTGACTTTTGTTCAAAATTTGTTTTGTAGGATTCCAAAATAGATTCTAAAGGCTCAGTCTCTTTAATTAATGGGAATAATGTATTGGCTAATTGGTATAAATTCCAAAGTCCAATATTAGGTTGGTTGCCATAACGATAACGTTTATGTTGTTTGTCTGTGGTGTTTGGTGTCCAACCAAAATCAAAACCTTCCAACCAACCATAAGGACCATAATCTATAGTTAATCCAAGAATAGACATATTATCTGTGTTCATTACGCCATGAACAAAGCCTACGCGTTGCCAATGAATTATCATGTCTAATGTACGATCAGTAACCTCTTTAAAAAATTTAAGATAGATCTCTTTTGAAGGTTTGCCTAAATGAGCGAAATAATTGTTGATGGTGAAATCGACTAAGGTTTTCAACGTCTTATGATCTTGTCTTGCTGCAAAAATCTCATAACTGCCAAATCGTAAAAACGAAGGCGCAACTCTACAAACAATAGCTCCTTTTTCATACGCAGCATTACCATCGTAAAGCATATCTCGCATAACATCATCACCAGACATTGCCAGAGACAAAGCCCTCGTTGTTGGGATACCCAAATGATGCATGGCTTCACTACATAAATACTCACGAATGGAAGAACGTAAAACGGCTAAACCGTCTGCGGTTCTGGAGTAGGGAGTTTCTCCAGCACCTTTGAGTTGAAGTGTCCAATATTTATGATTGTGTTCTATTTCAGTAAGGTTAATGGCTCTACCATCACCTAATTGTCCTGCCCAATGACCAAATTGATGACCTCCATAACACATGGCATATGGGTTTGTATTAGCTAATACCGAATTACCAGTAAAGACATTTAAAAAATCTTTACTGCAAGCATCTTCAGCTGTAATTCCTAAAGTTTTTATAGTTTCTGGAGATACATGAAGAAGTTTTGGTTTTGAAGTTTTCTTTGGTCTAACATAAGAAAAGCAAGCCTGTTCAACTTGTCGCCTTGTATTTTTAGTAATTGCATCTGCTGGTAATGCTTTACTGAATGTATTTTTTATATTGAGCTTCATGTTAGTTTTTCAATCCATTTTAGTAAATCTTTGTCAGATGGATTCCTCAGTTTTTTAGTGGTAATGGTTATTGTTGGAAAATTAAGTTTCCTATTCTTGTATAAGTTACGTAATTCTGCGGCTGCATTACTATTGCGTTCAACATCTAGAAACTCGTAATCTAAGTTACGAGTTTCTAAAAATGTTTTGTAGTGTTGTGTTTTATGACAACGATCTGCTCCATAAAGTTTTATCTTCATGGCTTTAATTTATCTGAATGTAACTGTCTCAGTTTAGCAAGTTTTGGTTTTATAACAAAACTACAATAGCCTTGAGATGGATTATTTTTATAATAATCTTGGTGTTCTTTAGTAGCTTCATAAAAGATATCTAAAGCTGAAATTTCTGTAACTATTGGATCCTCATAATAAGCTTGTAATTCTTTAAGAACAATTTCAGAAATTTCTTTTTGAGAATCATTATGATAGAAAATAACAGAACGATATTGAGTGCCACGATCTGCACCTTGACGATTCAAAGTAGTAGGATCGTGAGTGGTCATAAAAATGACTAAAATATCTTCGTAAGAAATCGCATTAGCATCAAAAGTAATTTGTACCACTTCTGCATGACCAGTTAAACCAGAACAAATTTCACGATAGGTTGGATGCCCTGGAGCATTGCCTCCAGAATAACCAGAAACTACGTTTTCAATCCCTTTTACCTCTTGAAAAACAGCTTCTGTACACCAAAAGCAACCACCACCAACAGTGGCTAAGTGCAAGTCTTTAGTTTTCATTTACAACCTCCTTATTCAAAATCATAGATTCAGAATTTACACAATAACGCAATCCGCTTGGCTCAGGACCATCAGGAAACACATGTCCTAAATGTCCGTCACAAGAATTGCACATAACTTCAACGCGAACCATACCAAAAGAAGAATCCTTTTCGTACTTGATAGCGTTTTCTTTTATGGGTTGGGTAAAACTTGGCCAGCCAGTACCAGAACTAAATTTTATTGTAGAATCGAACAATGGTGTATCACAGCATACACAATTGTATTGGCCTTCGTCATAAATGCTACACAAAGCACCACTATGAGGTCTTTCCGTACCTTTTTGTCTTGTAATTCTAAATTGTTCTGGAGTTAATTGAGCTTCCCATTCACTTTCAGATTTTTCTACTCGTCTATCTGGAGTAGGATTTCCATTTACGGAAAAGTTAATAACGTTTTTCCAAGTTAGCATACTTTAGGGTCCTTTCTTGTTAGTTAATAATATGCTTATTTTAACCTAAATATAGTCGAAAAAAGTTCAGTTTACTTACAATTCTTATATTTCAATACTAAATACCAATATCATAAATTTTGTGTTCATTAAAGTTTAGTATTTTTACTTCGTAATTTTTAAAACTATGAGCACTTTACTTGAAGACGTTGAAAAATTTATTGTCAATCATTTTTATGAGAATTTAGATAGTTCTTTTGTTTACCATAACCTCTCACATACACAACGCGTCGTAGAAAAAACAAAAGAGATAATAGAAACAGAGACAATTTCTGAATCTGAGTCTCAGAATTTAATAATTGCAGCTTGGTTTCATGATTCTGGTTACACAAAAACGATTAAAGGACATGAGGAAGAGAGTGCTTTAATTGCTAGAGATTTTCTTAAAGATAAAGGCTTAGAGGAAAAAGATATTATTACTGTAGAAGCAATAATACTTGCTACTGAAATGTCTTATGAGCCTAAAACCATCTTAGGAAAAATTATTAGAGATGCTGATAGTTCTCATGTAGGAAGTAAAAATTATGCTGATTTTAAGCAGTTACTAAGAAAAGAGTGGGAAGTTACTCAAGACCTTGTATTTACAGATGAAGAGTGGCAAGAAACTAATATTGATTTTCTTATGAATCACCATCAGTTTTATACGTTTTACGCTGCTTCTAAATGGGAAAAACAAAAAGGAAAAAGTTTAGCATCATTACTGAAAACACAAAATAAAACTAAGCTTGAACACTCTAAACTTAAACATAAAAAGGAAGAATTAGCTTTTAAGAAAAGCAAGGTAGAATTACCAGAACGTGGTATTGAAACCATGTTTAGAGTAGCATTACGAAACCATATTACTTTAAGTGATATTGCAGATACTAAAGCAAATATTTTACTTTCAGTTAATGCGATTATTATTTCTGTGGCTTTATCTAATTTACTTCCTAAATTAGATAACCCTTCTAATTCGTATTTAATTTATCCAACTTTAATATTTTTAGTTTTTACAGTAGCATCTATAACGATGTCTGTAATTGCAACGAGGCCAAATGTTACCAGAGGTAAGTTTAACAAAGAAGATGTAGCTAACAAAAAAGTGAACTTAATGTTTTTTGGTAATTTTCATAAAATGAGTTTACCTGAGTTTGAATGGGCTATGACTGAAATGATGAAGGATAGAGATTATTTGTATGGTTCTTTAACAAAAGACCTTTATTTCTTGGGTCTTGTTTTAAATAGAAAATATAATTTGTTAAGGCACACCTACACTGTATTTATGATTGGTATATTAATTAGTGTTATTGCTTTTGGCGTTGCATTTTATCTACAAAGTGGAGGCGAAGACCCTAGAGCTGCAATGAATATTTTGTCTTATTTAGGCTCAAGTGACATCACATAGTTATGACTTTCTATTAGGTATTCTCTGAGTTTTGAGATATCCTTAAAAAGACTTTTAGGCATTTTTACATAGCCACGCATTGTGGCACCATAAGATTTATAATCAGTAGTATTTAATTGATTTATGAGTTCTTTTTTTCTTGCTTCAGAAAACCTGAATCCAATGTCACCAGCTTTATTGTAAAGAGAAAACATATAACCATTATCTGAAGTGTAAAGCATATTTTTACCTTTTAACTCTATATTTGAACATGCATTAATAACGGCTTTATAAATGTCTAGATTTTTGTCATCCATTATTTAAACTCTTCCATTAATTCATCAATAGTAACTGAAGACTTATCACAAAAATGCTCTTGATAAATTACCTCAACTCTTAGAGCTTTTAAACCAGATACACCTTGTAAATCTTCTAATTCTAATTCTTCAAGTTTACCAAAACAACCCTTAGATTGAAGGTATTTTATATATTTTTTATATTCTCTTGCATCTTTGTCTTGTGAGTAAACAATAGCAATTTTACCAGGAACAGTAAGACGATCTTTGGTTCCTTTTATATGTGCTTTATCTATTCGTTTTTTAATAATCTCATACCTAATATTATAAGCGCCATCAACATCAAACTGCTTCTCATCCATTCTAAATTTAATAGCCATAGCATTACTATGCACTAAAATAAGCGATGCAACATCAAGTTTATGATCCATGTCATTTTTTGCTTGATGAGCAACTTGCTCCATTTCATACATATTTTGTAATTGCCATAATCTTAGATTGTATAAGTATAATTCGTCAAAGGTTTTGTGCTTAACTAAGGACTGTCCTATGTACATGTTATATTCAACACCATCTGTTTTATAGCGTTCAAAGTAATGTGGAAACATTTGCTGAGCTTCGTCTTGTTTTTTATCTAAAAAGTTAGATAGCTTATCATTTAGAATCATAACACTATCTTCGTATGCCTTTCGCTTTTCATAGACAACATTTAAATCTTTGTCTAAGCGATTTTTGTAAACTTCTACTAAAGATTTAAGCTCGTTATTAATTTCTTTAATATGTCTAAAAACAGGGTATATATCTTTTTTTAAGAAATCTAATATGCCGATTTCATCACCAGCTTTAAGCCCTTTTTTAACCTCTACTAAATATTCTTCAACTCTGAACATAAGTTCTTTGTATATAGGAAGTTGTTCCGTATCACAAGCTTTTCTTAGAACGTCTATTGCGAGAGTGAGTTGTGTGGTTAAATCTTCTTGTATGGCATGATTTCGAGCTAATGAAGATCCTTTGATATCACTTTGGCCAAAAAGTGGATAGACATCATCAAAAACGATTTCGTCAATTTTTGGGTTGTCCTCATTACTTTCTAAAGCAGCAAAATACTTTTCTGCTGCTTCATAAAAACGCCATTTTACTGTTGGATGAATCGATGTATAGTGTTGTTGAATTGTTGCTTCTAAAGTGTTTTGGTGCTCTTCTGATGAGCGTTCAACTGCAGCCTCAAAAGCTGGAATAATATCTTTGAGTCTTTGCTGATTTACTGAGTTTAACTCAAATGGTCTTGGTGATGCAATCTCTAAAACTGCTAAATCATCATTAGCTGTAGCTTTTATTGGTAATAAAATAATACTATGTATACCTTTTTCTTTAAGTCTTTGGTAAAAAGGATTACCATCTGTATGTTGTCCATATTTTTCAACATCAGAAATAGCAATAGGTTCTTTATTTTTAAAAACTTTAGTTATTATTCCGTTACAAAAGAAACCATTACAGTTCTGAGAAAGTTCATCACTTAAAATAAGACTTTTAGACTTCTTGGCCTTTGTTGAGCAAATTTGATTATGTACTATATCAAAGATTGAGAACCCCATCATTAAATCTTTAATATTGAAAAACTCTCTTAGGTCATTTTGGAGGTTTGTAATGAGATCATCACCAGTCTTTAAAAGATCTGTGCGTATGGAAGAAATCGTTTCATCTGTAGTAACATCAAACAAATTCATAATACCAAAGCCTTTGTATATATAGCTATTTGGAGGAAATTTTTCTTTCCAAATGTCAATATTATCAAAGTTATCTAAAAGCAGTTTATAATCCTCGTCTGTAATTTCGGGTGCTGAATCTGTTTTAATAATTTCGGTGAAATCTGCATTAAAAGCCACTCTATAATGATGCATTGTTCCAGTTTTGTTATTAGGAATATCAAACAAAAAAGGTCTTTTTATATCCATTGGTTTACCATAATAAAAACCTAGGATCATTGCGCATGCATTGATGTATAATTTATCTTCTTCAAGATTTCTTAGCGTAATTTCATAATCCTTACCTGCATTATCTAAAATGGTTTCAAATCGCTTCGAAAAATTAAAAGATGTAAAAGAGAAAGGTATACTCGCAGCCTTGATTTCATTTTCTGATAGAATCTCTGGAAATAATCCATCTAAAACAAGTGCTATTTGCTCGCTATATTTTTCTATTAAAGTGAAATCATCAAACCCTTCAATTAAATCTGAATATTGAAGTAAATAAGCTCTTATTTCTTTAGCAGATTTATGATAAGGGTGATTTTCATCATCGGCATATGCGCCATAGAAATCAATAACTTTTTTAAAGCTAATGAATTGCTTCATAGGTAATTGCACATCTTTATTCTTAGAGTGAATAATTTTCATACGATCAGTATTGAGTCTAAACAAAGGTACTAATTATTGGTTAGTCGATAATTAGTAGACTACTTTACAGTAAAAATGTTACGTTGTTAAGACTAAATTTAAAAGAGCGCTAATTAATTTTTTCTAATAAAATGATATCAAAATCTGAGGTAATATTTACAAGGCCTTTATCAACTTTAACTACTTGACCAGAATAAGCATCTCGTAATTGGTCACCGTTTTTAAATAGTTTAGAAACGTTTACTATTTTCTCACCCTTTTTAAGATGTAAACCTATGACAACAAGATCTCTAAAATTATCTTTTTGATAACTTCTGTAAAATAGATAGGGTTCTTGGGTTAACATTTGATGTGTACCAGCACCAACTGCTGTATGTTTAGCTCTAAACTGACCTAGCTTTTGCCAATGTGTAAGGATTTCTTTCGTGCCAGTATAACTTTCAATGTCTTTCCAGTTCATAAATGAGCGAAGGGTTGCATCGCCAACCGTTCCTTCAATAACTAAAGGTCGTGCAGATTCATCGCCATAATAAACTTGAGATGTACCTGGAGCTAATAATAATTTATTAGCAGTTTTAAATGGTTGCTCTCTATGAGCATCAAAAGGTTGACCATCGTCATGAGAACTTAAATAGTTTAATACACCATAATCTTTTAAATCTGTTTTAAGCACATTAGAATAACGTTTAAAAAGTGCCTCATAATCTAACTCTTTAGAATTCCATTTAAATTCAAAGTTTATTAAACTTTGAAAAGCATCATCAAAATAGTTAACCTTTTTATCACCAAAATCAAAATACTGTCCTCCACTTATATTATAATTGTAAACTTCACCAACTAAATAAAAGTTGTTATCGTCTAATACTTTATCAGGATTTTTTTTTTTGTATTCTGAAAATGTATAATCACATTGATCTTTAAACTCCTGCCAAACATATTCTTCAGTATGTTTTACAGTATCAACTCTATAGCCATCAATGCCGAATTCATCAATATAATCTGTGAGCCATTTCATTATGTAGAAACGTGGTGCTCTAGGATAGCCTGTTCTTGCAAAGAACGCATCCAATTCTTTTATTTCTTGCTCATAACGTTCTTCGGCTTTCCATTTTTCAACTAATTGAGGAGGTAACTCAACATTATCATTACTTTCGGTTTTAATATCTGGTAAGTTTTTTACCAATGTACAAGTAATTGTATTTTCATAAGTATCGTACTTACATTGTGGATTTGTTCTTACCCAATCATTAGGCCAAACAGGATCCTTTTCTGTAACAGGACCAGTATGATTAATAACAGCATCTAGCAGTATACGAATACCCTTAGCATGTGCAGCATCAACCAATGCTTTTAAATCTTCTTTAGTACCATAATTGGGATCAATATTAGTCCAATCTTTAGTCCAATAGCCATGAAATCCATAAGTTAGTCCTGTACCTTCATCTGTGCCACCATGAATTTGTTCTACAATTGGTGTCATCCAGATGGCATTGATTCCTAAATTTGTAAAATAGCCTTCATTTATTTTTTGGGTAATACCTTTAAGATCGCCACCTTTAAAACCTCTGAGTATACCTGTTTCTTTGGTGCGATTAAAATTAATATCGTTAGTACTATCACCATTATTAAAACGATCGGTTAGCAAGAAATAAATATTTGCTGCGTTCCATACAAAAGGAGCTTCTGTGAGTGAAGGTTCTAAAACATGATCTCCAATAAGTGTATTAGAATTTTTGTCTTTACAATTAAAGACAAATAATACAACAAAAAGAAAGGCTAATTTTTTCATGTGCTTAGTGTAATAAGATTTTATATTCCCAAGGTTGAAGTGTAATTGATGATGTGGAAGAGTCATAAGTTTCCATTGTACTAGTCAAATAATCTTGATATTTACCATTAAGCATATTACTAACTGTTTGCTGTTGATTACTCATATTTGCTAAAAAGGTGATCGAGGTATTGTTTTTTGATCTGGTAAAACTTAAAATATTTTTATTATCATTTTCTAACCTGGTATAACTTGCTGCATTTTTACCACCATGCAATGCAGAGCTTCTACTCTTTAGATTAGCCAATTTATTTAAAACAGACCACATTTCACCTTTGGTTTTAGGAATAGAATCTTTTTCGAAAAACTTTAAACGATGGCTCATGTCATATTCCATACCAGAATAAATAAGAGGTATACCTGGAGCGACATAGCTCAAAGTTGTGAAGAGTTCAGCACCATTTCCCATGCGCTCTTTTATAGTGCCATTCCAAGAGTTTTCGTCATGGTTAGTAACAAAATTCATAAGAATATCGTCATCTTCATAAAGCTCATTTATGGTTTCCATACGTTTGTCCCAAGCTTCAACATTTTCTTTTCCTTGTGCGATATGATTCATAACATGATGCGTATCCCAACCATAAGCCATATCAAATAAATTTCCTTTTAATAATTCTGGTTCCCAAGCTTCTGCTAGCATAAAAAGATCTTTTTCTGCTCTAAGCTGTGGTATAGCTTCTTTCCAAAAATCTGTTGGTACTGAACCTGCTACATCGCATCTAAAGCCATCAATATTTTCATTAATTATCCAATGCTTCATATCTTCAATCATTTCTTTACGCATCTCTTTATTATCGTAATTTAGATCTGCAACATCTGTCCAGTCTGTGCCTTCTGGATGAATAACATCTCCATTTTCGTTTTGTGTATAGTACTCTGGATTTGATTTTAACCACTCATGATCCCAACCTGTATGATTAGGAACCCAATCTAAAATTACATAGATATCATTCTCATGTGCTGTTTTTACAAGCGATCTAAAGTCTTCAATGTCACCAAATTCTGGATTTATTTTAGTAAAGTCAGTAACTGCATAATAACTACCTAAATATTTTTTGCGCTCGTTCTCAGGAAATTCTGATGCAAATTTTCCACCAGTTGCTTTACGTTTTGTCTCTGAAATAGGAAAAACTGGCATTAACCAAATCACTTTAACACCTAATTGCTTTAATTGAGGAATATCTTTAGTAAAAGCATCAAAGGAACCTTCAGGTGAATATTGACGAATGTTTGCTTCATAAATGATTGCTGTTTCCATCATGTCCTTGGAAACAGGTTCAATGACGTTTTTAGCGACTTCATTTTCTAGTGTTGCCACTTGTGCTTCTTTTTCATCTTTCTTGCAAGACGATACTATAAGTGATATAAAAACAAAAGTTAATAGATGTTTCATTAGTTTAATTTTAGTTTAATTTTTAAATCTTTAGAGGTATTCCATTTTACAGGAATAGTGAGCGTTTTCTTTTTGCTATTATAAGTTCCTTTGACTTTCTTATTTCCTAATTTAATGCGTTTTGGAAGTTTAGTTATATTATGGATAACCAATGCAATATTTTTGTTTTGAGGTAGAAATTTTCTTCCAATTTTAGCTTCCATTTCAATTTTTAATTCGGATGCTTTAAAAGTACTTTTAAACTCTAAAAGCTCATACATGCCTTTTTCAAAAGCCATATTTGTTTTTCCATCATCATTATAAAAATGACGTACGCTTTCTTTTGTAGAAGCATTAAAAAAGTAATGTACGATCAAATCATTAGGATCATATGCTGAAGTTGATTGAATCGTTTTAGACATTGGTAAAAATGCACCAGCTCTTACAAAAGTTGGAATTGTATTTTCATTGAGTTTATAGTTAATTTGTGTTCCACCTTTGTATTGATTAGTAGAATAAAAATCAAACCAATCTGAAGATTTTGGGAAATAAATTGTTTGTTCTTTTTGCGCTGCATTTAAAATAGGAGTGACCAAAATATCTTCTCCCCAGAAATACGAACTTGAATAAGTTGATAATTTAGAGTTTGTTGTATTTTCAAAAAACAAAGGTCGCATTAGTGGAGCTCCTGTTTGATTGTTGTCAAACATTAGATCGTAATTGTAGGGTAAAAATCGATATCTCAATTCTACAGCTTCTTTGGCTAATACCTTAGCCTTTTCACTTCTAAACACAGGCTCACTAGGTACACTTTCTTGAGCATGTGGTCTAAAGATAGGCTGAAAAATACCATACTGCAACCAACGAACATAAAGCTCATCATCTAAGTTGTCGCCTGCAAAGCCACCTAAATCAGAGTGCATATAAGCCAAACCTTGCATGCCCATTTGTAAGGCTATTTCTGGCTGACTTTGTAATCCGCCCCAAGTTCTATTAACATCACCAGACCAAGGCACCATGCCATAACGTTGCGAGCCAGAATATCCTGCTCGCATTAATATAAAAGGACGACTATTTGGATTGGCTTCTATACTTGCGTCATAAACTAATTTTGCCCAGTCGTGTCCATAGATATTATGAATTTCATCTGCACTGCCTGTAGTATGTTGTACCCAACTTGGATGTACTTCTGGTTCGCCTAAATCTCCCCAAAATCCATTAACTCCCAATTGGGATAAGTCTTTATAAATGTTTTTAAACCATTGATTTCCTTTTGGGTTGTAAATGTCTATAATTCCTGTATTACCAAAATAGAAATCGTAGGTTGCAGGATTTCCTATAGAATCTTTTGCAAGAATATTCTCCTTTACTGCTTCTTCCCATCTATTTGATGTTGTTAGAATATAAGGTTCAGTAATTAGAATAGTTTTAACGTCTTTAAATCTTAAATTTTTGATCATTTGCGTTGGATTAGGAAAGGAGTCTTTATGAAATTCTAAATTTCCCATAGTGCCTTTAAGATCTTTACCAAACCAAAATAAATCTAGGATAATGGCATCCACAGGGATCTCTTCTTCTCTAAATGTATTAATCGTTTCTGTAGTTTCCTGTTGCGAGTGATATCCAAATCTGCTTGAGAAATTACCTAAAGCCCAACGAGGTAACATAGGTTGTTTTCCTGTTAAATCGGTATAACTGTCTAAAATATCATACCATGATTCACCTGCAATAACCTGATAGATTTTACGACCAGAAATGGTTTCATAAGTCACTGTATTATCACTTCTGCTATCTAAATCTAAATACCCAATTGGCGCATTGTCAAAATGTAACATATACTTATTCGATGACATCACGATTGGCATCGTATAATTCATGAGTTTTGATTCGGTTTCATAACCATAATGTGCTTTATTGTATAGTCGCAAGCGGTTTCCTCGACGATTCATACCTAATGCTCTGGCTCCTCCACCATACAACACCTCATTATCAGTTACACCAAATTGGATGGTTTCAAAGGCATCATTTTTTTGATAGCCATTTCGTTCAGATACTATTGGTTTTCCGTTATACTCATAAGCTATTTTAAATGGGTTCTTATCTATTTTTACCGAAAGACCTTTAGAGGTAAAACGAAGTTGTTCATCATCATCATCGAAATTGAGCACTAGCTCTGTTGGGTTTAAAATGATAGCATGAGATTCATTGTTAACAGTTTCACCTTCTGGGATAAAAGACGTTTCAACAATATCTTTAGTATAAAATTGAATATTATACGTTCCGTCTGAAACTTTAATCTCTAATCCAGCATTTGTTTGATTTGCAGAAACGAACTGTCTTTTTTTAATAGCTTCAGGAAATAACCATAAAATGGCATCTTTAAATTCTTCACGCCAAAACTTTTCGTTGTGTTTGCCTTCAGGTGTGACTTTAGATTGAATATTTTCAGCTGAGAATCCTTCAGTTTTAAGCAATTCAACCATACTATTCATATCTTTTGCCGTTTGGCTTATTTCATTGAATGCAACGTTATTACCTTCTTTTCCTCCTGCGAGGAAATACAATTTCGAAGTTTTGTTATTGGCATTAGCTTCAGAAAATTCACTAACCTTTTTTGGTGCAAACCAGTAAGATGGCGAAAATATTGCTGCTTTTCCGAAGATATTTGGATATTTAAGTGCAGCATAATGTGAGATTAATCCTCCCATTGAGCTTCCAATAATTGCAGTATTAGTATTATCTGTTAAGGTGTTGTAATTAGTATCAATAAATGGTTTGAGAGTGTTTTTAATGAAATTGATATAGGCTTCTCCTTCGCCACCACCATATTTAGTATTTGTCCAAGGTGAATATTCATCTAATCGTTTATCGCTACCATTATCAATACCAACAATAATTAGCTTAAGATTGTGGTCTCTAAATAATGTATTCATGGTCTCATCAGCATTCCACTCACCTGAATAAGCAGTTTTATTATCAAACAGGTTTTGGCCATCGTGCATGTAAACAACAGGATAGGATGCGTTTGATGAATAATAATCTGGAGGTAAATACAACCAAATACGACGTTTTCTATTGAGCTCCACTAGGTAGAACTCTTCTGAAATAATAGATACATTCTTGGCTGCTGTTGATGCTTTTGAAAGGTCAAATGAATTAGACCAACCTTCTATTTCTACATGTATGGTGTCGTTAGGTTTTTCGAAAATAAAATTTCGATTGTCTATAGCTTCACCTTTGTTATTACATTCTACAGATTGCCATGATCCTTGAGTGAATTTAAACAACAAGTTTTTTGTTGTTTGTAAAGTGATTAGATAGGTACCTTCTTTTTTCTCTAACTTATACTTGTCTTGACCACCAGTCCAATCTTCAAAACCACCAGAAATAAAAATAGAAGCATCTTTTGGTGTCTCTTCTGGTAGCTTGTCTACCACAATTGTAACTTGAGCCGAGACATTAAAAGCTAATAGTAATATGACTATGTAAAGAAAGATTTTTTTCATTTAATTATTGCCTAACAAAAAGATTAGTGGTTGATCTAAGCGTTTATTCCATGAGTTTTCTGAATGATCTGTACCTTCAAAGAATAGATTTTTTGAATCTGAATCTGTATATCCTTTTTCTTTTAGAATACTATCTACTCTAGGTGCATATTGAGGGTAAAACTGATCTAAAGTTTTGTTACCATAATCAAAATATACCTTATGTTGTCCAGCTATAGGAAAATGTTCAGACATATATTTAAAGATGGCATCGGGATAAGGATTATTTTGCTTCGGCATTACACCAACCCAATGGGTTGAGATACAGGCAGCAGCAACAAAAATTTCAGGATATTCAGACATGGCATACATACTCATTAATCCTCCCATACTAGAACCCATAATAAAAGTCTCATTTCTATTGTTGTAAACGGAATATGTACTATCGATAATAGGCTTTAACTCTTCAACAATAAATTTTAAATAATTATCACCATTAAGGTTAGTGTTAAAATTATTCTGTTTTGCCATTGTAATTAGAGAATCTCTAACCTTTAGATTTATGTTTTTAAACGCTTTTTGAGGAAATAAATCTTGCCAGCGTACCTTAGGAATATTATGAACTGCTACAACAATAAAATCTTTGGTTTTATTCTCTTCCATGAGTTGTGTTGCCCATTCATCTACTTTCCATTCTTGTTTGTTCCAAGTCGTTGTACTGTCAAATAGCATTTGCCCATCATGCATGTAAAGTACTGCGTATTTTTTATCTTTTGAATATCCTTTAGGTAACCAAACATCCACTGGTCTTGGCATAATATATTGTGATGGAAAACGATCTGATCTATACAGTGTGCCGCTGGATAATTCAGCGGAGTTGAGTTCTGAAAAAATGGTTACGCTAGTTGCATCAGTGTCATTTGAACTCTGACCCTTTATCTGGCCCTTCTCATTTTTACAAGAACATATAACGCATAATACAAGTAGTACTAGTATGTTTTTCATATTTAAAGGTTGGTTGTTAAGAGGGTAACACCTTTAGATCTTAAATCCATGACTTCACCCCATTTTACATGCTCACCAGTAATGATATTTTTTAAAGTTTTCCCTTTCAGCCCTATTTCTTGTTGATAATTAAGGTCTATGGAAATGATGTCTTCATTTTTATTTAGAATAAGAACAACGGTTTCATCTTCAAATGTTCTATATAAAAAGTAAGTACCTGCAAATGGTGCAAAGTGAATGGTTTTACCTTTATGGATTGCTTCACTATTTTTTCTGTAGTTGAATACCTTTGATACGAATGCTTGCATATCTTTTTGCTCCTCGGAAAGTCCAGTTCCTGTAAAGGCATTAACGGAATCTTCTTCCCATCCTCCAGGAAAATCTGTACGTATTAAACCATGGTCTCCAGGCTTTTCAAAATCGTCCATTAGAATTTCTGTACCATAGTACATTTGCACAATTCTTGGCAATACGGCATAAGTTGCCAAAGCCATTTTAGTGTTTTCTACACTTCCATCCATTTGGGTGAAAATGCGACTCATATCATGATTATCAGGAAAAATCATGATATCCTTTGGGCTAGCATAATGGAAGTCATTGGCCAAGCCTTCATAAATTTTAACCAGACCTTTATCCCAAGATTCTTCTTCACTAATTCCTTCAACTACCTTTTTTTGCATGGCAAAATCCATTGTTGATTTTAAATTAGAATCGTAACCATCTTTGTTGTTGGCGCCTTCTTGCCAATACCCAATTAGAAGGGGATTGTAACTCCATTCTTCTCCAACGATGCTAAAGTTTGGATATTCAGTCATAATGGCTCCAGCCCAATCACTCATAAAGGTTTTATCAGGATAAGGATAGGTGTCTTGCCTAATACCATCTAATTGAGCAGTTTCAATCCACCAAATACTATTTTGAATGAGATATCTTGCCATAAAGGGGTTACGCTGGTTGAGATCTGGCATCGTTGCTACAAACCATCCTTGGTTATTACCTTTTCTATCAGCTTCAGAAGCATATAAATCTTGATTGGTGGTGCGTCTGTGGTTAGAATGTTTAGTCACTTCCCAGTTCCAATTCTCCTTATTGGTTTCGTAATTTTCTTGATAATTTAGCCAATCTTCAAAGGGTAAATCGTTCATCCACCAATGATATAAACCACAATGATTGGCCACTTGGTCCATAATAAGCTTCATGTCTTTTTCCTTGAGCTTTGCCGATAATTGTTGGTATTCTGCGATTGTGCCAAATCGTGGGTCAATTTGATATAAATCTGTAACGGCATAACCATGATATGAGCCTTCTTTCATATCGTTTGTTAATAATGGCTGAGGCCAAATAGCTGTGAAACCAAGGTCATGGATATAATCGATATGATTCGTAACACCTTTTATGTCGCCACCATGTCTGGCATAGTTATCAGATCTATTTATGATGTTTTCTTGCAATGCTATTTCTCCTTCGTTAGCCAGAGGTGTGTCATTTGAAATATCACCATTAACAAAGCGATCTGGAGTTATGAGATAGAGTGCATCAGAACTATTAAAACCTACATAATCTTCTGCAGGTTTTTCTCGCTGTTTTAACTCGAAAGTATGTGTTTTTTTATCTCCAGATTCGTTAGTGAACTCAATGTCAAACTTCCCTTCAGAAGCATTTTCTATAGCTAGATCGATAAATAGGTAATTAGGACTCTTTGCCTTGTGTACCTTCTTAATAGTAACACCTTTATAGGATATACTTGGTTTATAATCACCAATATCATCATGATGTACTAGAAGCTGAAGCTCTGTGTTTTTCATTCCAATCCACCAATTTGGTGGCTCAACTCTGTTTAATGACTGATTAGACACCTCTTCAGTGTTCGTAATAGTTTGGCTGTTGTCCTTCTTATCTTGTTTGCACGAAAAGAAGAAGCTAATAACGATTAATAGAATTAGTTTCTTCATAATACTAGTTTTTAAACGGTTGTTAATTTATTTGGTGATATGGTAACGGCTTTACCATTTACCAAAATATCAAGGTCTTGATCGCCTTCTAGCTCAAAATGCGTGTGTCCTTGGCATGCATTTACTTTGATTATTTGACCTCTAAAATTTATTTTAAAAGAATAGGCTTCCCATTGCTGTGGTATTTGTGGCTCAAAAGACAATGTTCCATCTTTGATTCTCATGCCTCCAAAGCCTTCAACAATACTCATCCATGTACCAGCCATTGAAGTGATATGTAATCCTTCTTCTACTTCTTTATTGTAATCATCTAGATCTAAACGCGAGGTACGCAAGTAGAATTCATACGCCTGATCCATTTTACCCAGTTTTGCTGCCTGAATACTATGCACACAAGGCGATAAAGAGCTTTCATGTACAGTAAATGGTTCGTAGAAATTAAAATGTTTTTCAAGCTCTTCTTTAGTAAAATGATCTTCAAAAAAATAAAACCCTTGAAGCACATCTGCTTGTTTAATGTATGGTGAACGCAAAATACGATCCCAAGACCATTTTTGGTTAATTGGTCTTTCGCTCTTTGGTAAGTCTAAAACTGTAATCAATTCTTTATCTAAGAAGCCATCTTGCTGTAAATAAACCTCATGCTTTTCTGAATAAGGGAAGTACATATTATTAGCCACTTCTTCCCATTCTTTCATTTCAACTTCAGATAGTTTAACCTTATGCATTACACGTGTATAGTCTGTAGAAAACTCCGCTTTTACCTTTATGATATTTTCTAGTGCATAGGTCATAGACCATTGTGCAATATAGTTGGTGTACCAGTTATTATTAACGTTATTTTCGTATTCATTAGGACCAGTTACGCCTAGTATTACATATTTATTTTTATCTGTTGAAAATGTTGCTCTTTGGTGCCAAAACCTTGCAATACCAATAAGCACTTCCAAACCTTTTTCTGGAATATAGCTGTAATCGTTAGTAAAACGATGGTAGTTAAAGATTGCAAAGGCAATAGCACCATTTCTATGAATTTCCTCAAATGTAATTTCCCATTCGTTATGGCATTCTTCGCCATTCATAGTTACCATAGGGTAAAGTGCAGCACCATTTTTAAAACCTAATTTTTCAGCGTTTTCGATGGCTTTTTCTAAGTGATTATACCTATACTCAAGTAAATTTCTTGCAACTTCTTGATCTTTAGTAGCCATATAAAAAGGAATGCAATACGCTTCAGTATCCCAATACGTGCTTCCGCCATATTTTTCGCCTGTAAACCCTTTAGGCCCTATATTTAATCTTGAATCTTTTCCAAGATAGGTATGGTTTAATTGTAAAATATTGAATCTAATACCTTGCTGCGCCTTAACATCGCCTTCTATGGTAATGTCTGACATTTCCCAGATTTCGGACCAGGCTTTTTTCTGGTCATTTAAAAGTGTATTAAAACCTTTTTGGGTGGCTTTTTTTAGAGCTCCAGTTGCTTCTGAAATCAGTTCATCTTTATCATGATTTCTGTCTACGGTATAACCTCCAAACTTATGTATGGTATAGGTGCTTCCTTTTTCAACAGCTTGTTTATAGCTAAAAGAAGCAAAATTAGCATCTGCCTTTATGTTTGGCTCTACTAAAATACATTTGCGATCAATGAATAATTGAGATTCCATGAACGTACAGATATAAAAATCGGTTTTCATGGTTTTGGCGTTGATGAAGGCTTGGTTGTTTTGATGGCTCACCTTAAGGGTGTCCCAAAACTTATCATCCCAATTTGAATCTTCGTTGGTTATACCACTATCTAGATAAGGCTGATAAAGAATTTCAGCATCCTTGTTTAATGGTTTAATATTATAATTGATGGCACCTAATTCGTCAAGGTCTAAACTCAAGAAGCGTTTAGTATTTACACTAATTTCCGTTCCATTTTGTAAAGTGGCATTAAAACGTCGTGATAGCCAACCTTCTTTCATGTTAAGCTCTCTTCTAAAATTTTCAACTTTTTTACAAGCGTAAAGGTCTAGTTGTTCGCCATTGATTATAACGTTTATGCCAATCCAACTCGGTGCGTTAAGTACCTTAGCAAAATATTCTGGATAGCCGTTTTTCCACCAACCAACTCTTGTTTTATCTGGATAATATACTCCAGCAATATAACTGCCTTGAAATGTATCTCCTGAGTAGTGTTCTTCAAAATTGGCACGTTGTCCCATGGCACCATTACCAATACTGAATAGGCTTTCGGAGGATTTTATACGCTCGTTATTAAAGCCTTCTTCAATGATGGACCATTCATTAGGTATGATATAATCTTGATTCATTTTTATATGCAATGATTAGAAAAGTTCTAATCGGTATTTTAATTAGTAATCAGTTCGGTTAAGAATTCTTCAGAGATTTGGGTAAAATCTTTAAACACATAATCTGCTTCACCAAGAATCGATATTTCTCCAATTCCGATGGAAATCATGTTTGCAGTATTTGCCGCTTTAACACCAGCCACAGAATCTTCGAAAACGATGCAATGTTCTGGAGCGATATTGAGCTGTTTTGCAGCTATTAAAAATACTTCTGGATCTGGTTTGGCTTTTGAAACATCGTTTCCATCAACAATGGTTTCAAAGCTTTTTTTAAGTTTTACTTTTTTAAGAATGGTTCTTGCATTTTTACTAGCTGAACCCAAGGCTATACCTTGCTTTTTATCTTTAATGAAGTTAAGCACTTTTGGAATATCAGGCAGGATTTCTTGAGTATCCATTTTATCAATGAAACTGAGATAATCATCGTTCTTTTTAGCCATAAGCTCCATAAACTTATCTTCTGAAATAGATTTATTTCCCCAGGACAAAATCTTTTCTAAAGATTTTACTCTGCTCACGCCTTTAAGTTGTTCGTTTTGTGTTTCAGAAAAATCAATATCCAAGCTTTTAGCAAGCTTTCGCCATGCCAAGAAATGATACTTTGCAGTGTCTACGATAACACCATCTAAATCGAATATGAAACCTTTTTTACTCATTTTATTTAGGTCTAAACAGCTTCTTGATAAGAAATGGCTGCTCTATTAGTAATTAAGAAATTAGAAAAGCCTGCAATAATTAAACTAATTCCAGCCACAGTCATGGCATTTATAGCTTGTTCTCCCAATAAACCAGAAACAAAATTTATACCTCCAACAGCAGCAATTATTTGAGGGATTACAATAAACATATTGAAAATACCCATAAACATGCCCATTTTTTTTGGATTTACAGAACTTGATAGCATAGCATAAGGCATGGATAGAATGCTTCCCCAAGAAATTCCTATAAGAATGAAACAATATTTTAACTGGCTGGATTCTACAATGTTCATTAATAAAAATCCTAGTCCACCTAGAATAAGCGAAAACATGTGGACATATTTTCTGTTAATATTTTTCTTTGAAGTGTAAAGCACCAGTAAAAGGGCAAATGCCATCGATGATAATCCATAAACTCCCATTGCAGAACCTACAGCGTTAGAAGATTTCTGAAAAGCTGTATTTGCAACATCAAATGCCTCTTTATCCACTGCAATATCCATATTATAATTAGTTTCTATTGGAGCAGGTGTGTTAAAAACATGTTCAGTTAAAGCAGGATTTGCCATACTCCACATGGTAAAAAATGCAAACCAACTAAAAAACTGGATGACACCTAGTTTTTTCATGGTTTTTGGCATATTACCAATATTGTTAACAATGTCTGAAATAAAGCTATTTTTCTGAGCTTTTTCTCTTTCAAATTCTTCCATATCCTCAGGAGGATATTCTGTGGTTGTAAACACAGTGTAAAGTATACTTACTAAGAATACAAAAGCACCAATCGCAAAAGCTACTTTAACGGAGTTTGGTACAACACCCAAATCAGCAGAATCACTAACACCTAACTCAGAAACCAACCAAGGAAGGTTACTGGCTATCCATGTGCCTATTCCAATAATGAGGGTTTGCATAACAAACCCATAAGTTCTTTGAGACTCGTCTAGCTTATCGGCTACAAGCGCTCTAAATGGCTCCATGGAAATATTTATTGAGGCGTCTAAAACCCATAGAAAACCAGCTGCTATCCATAGCGTTGGAGAGTAAGGCACAAAGAATAAAGCTATTGAACTTAAAATTGCACCAACCAAAAAATAAGGACGTCGTCTTCCCCATTTTAAACTCCAGGTTCTATCGCTCATGTAGCCAATTATTGGCTGAACGATTAAACCGGTTAAAGGTGCTGCAATCCATAGAAGTGGTATATCATCTTTACCAGCTCCAAGAGTTTGAAAAATTCTAGACATAAATCCGCCTTGCAGAGCAAAACCGAATTGTATTCCTAAGAAACCGAAACTCATGTTCCAGATTTCCCAAAAGCTTAATTTACGCTTTTTCATTATCGTAAGTATTTAATTAACAATACGATAAGCGCTAAGACTTATCAAAGTTTATTTGTGAGAAGTGAAATATAAACTTTGATTTTCGTGGTAAATATAGTAAAGTTTTCTAAAGAACAATGTTAATTTTCTATTTGGTAGAATTTCGTTCTATTAAATCGGTTTCAATAATTACTTTTTCAAAATGCTCTTCATCTTCTTCGTTTTCAAGCCTATTAATGAGTAGACTTGCTGCCTTTTCTCCCATAGCCTGAGCGTGCTGACTTACTGTAGTTAAACTAGGTGTAGCATGTTTAGATAAGACGCCATCTGTAAAGCCTATAAATTGAATGTCTTCAGGAATTTTTAATCCTCTTTTTCTGGCTACTTTCATGGCAATTAATGCATAAAGTTCATTTACAGCAAAGACACCATCCATGTTTTTATTGTTTTCAAAGAGCTGTTCAATCTGCGACTCTAAAATATCAATTTGCTCTTCGGATGTATTACTGTCATCTATTTTTAGTATGAGTTCGGCATTTAATTCTGCACCTTGATTTTCTATAGCAGAAATATAACCTTGAGTTCTTAATCTACCTACACTAACGTAATCCATGGTAGTAATAAGACCAATGGATTTACAACCCTTATCAATTAAAAAATTAACAGCTTTTGTAGAGCCTTCGTAATCATCTACAATAACCTTATCACAGTTTAAATCATTAATTACACGATCAAACATAACAATTGGCATGCCTTGGTTTATAGTTTCATTAAAGTGGTGGTAATCTTGTTTCATTAAAGTCTCCTTAGATATTGAGAGGATAAAACCATCAATACTACCATTGGCTAGCATTTCCATGTTGAGCACTTCTTTATCAAAAGACTCATTAGATAAACCTACAATAACATTATAACCTTTTGTGTTTGCTAATAGTTCTATACCTTTAATTACTTTAGAAAAAAAGTGATGTACAATTTCAGGGATAATAACACCAATAGTTTTTGTTTTTCTGTTTTTAAGGCTAAGAGCAATATTGTTTGGTCTGTAGTTATATAGTTTAGCGAAAGCTTGAACTTTTTCTCTTGTATCTTCACTAATTTCAATACTATTTCTTAATGCTTTTGAAACAGTAGAAATGGATACATCTAATTCTTTAGCGATTTGTTTTAGGGTAATTTTTCGCTTCATATGTTAAAGATCGATATGAGTTTTTAAATAGGAATTTCGATTTGGAAACTAAGCTAAGATACATTAAATTTGATTTTACAATCCTAACTTCACAATTTTTACATTACATAATTGATAAAATCACAATTATGACTCATTAATAAT
This sequence comes from Microcosmobacter mediterraneus, assembly GCF_031846265.1. Taxonomy (NCBI): domain Bacteria; kingdom Pseudomonadati; phylum Bacteroidota; class Flavobacteriia; order Flavobacteriales; family Flavobacteriaceae; genus Microcosmobacter; species Microcosmobacter mediterraneus. The sequence continues at coordinate 49,424 of NZ_JAVRIA010000005.1, forward strand.
GCGTAATTGATATTTTACGGAAAGTTGTTAACACGAAAACGTTTTCGCCCAGTATTTACGTTGCATTAACGTAAAAATGATATAAATTTTACATAGATTTATCTCGAGAAGTGAAAATATAAACAATTAACTAAATCAATTAACATTAAAAATAGTGTATGAAAACATTTTTGAATAGCTTGCTTTTATTCGCGTTTTTATTTTCTAGTTCATTAATTGCTCAGACAGCAGTTTCTGGAGAAGTAAAAGATGAAGCAAGTAATTTACCGTTACCTGGTGTTAACATCATTGTGAAAGGAACAACTAACGGAACCTCAACAGATTTTGATGGTAAATACACCATAAATCTTAACACAGGAGATGTCGTTGTATTTTCCTATTTGGGTTACACCACAAAAGAGATAACGTATACTGGTGGAAGCACGTTAGATGTTTCTATAGCAGAAGATGTTGCTCAATTAAACGAAATTGTCCTTATTGGTTACGGTTCTACGACTAAGCAAGATGCTACAGGAGCCGTAGAAAAAGTATCTGATGAAGAATTTAACCGAGGAGCTATCGTAGCGCCACAGCAACTTATTGCTGGTAAAGCAGCAGGTGTAAGAATTACAACTGGTGGTGGTGCAGCAGGTGAAGGTGGTGAAATTAGAATTCGTGGTGGTGCGTCGCTTTCTGCAACAAACGATCCACTTATTGTAATCGATGGATTACCAATAGATCAACGTGGAGGAGCTCAAGGAAGTAGAAATGCTTTAAATGCTATAAACCCTGCAGACATTGCAGATTTTGTAGTTTTAAAAGACGCCTCTGCTACTGCTATTTATGGATCAAGAGCATCTAATGGTGTCATCTTAATCACAACTAAAAAAGGTAGAAGAAATCAACCTCTTAAGATTGAATATGGATTGCAAACATCTTTAAGACAAGTTACTAATACAGTAGATGTGCTTTCTGCAGATGAGTATAGAAGTTTACAATCGCAACCAGAATTTGACCCTTCTACTTTGGGTAATGCTAGTACAGATTGGCAAGATGAAATCTATAAAACTGCTGCAGGTGCAATCCACAACTTAACTGTATCAAAAGGTTATGAGACTTTTAACTTTAGAGCTAATTTTAATCATGCATCTCAACAAGGTCCATTATTAGGAGATTTGTATGAGAGAACAGGCTTAAATTCAGCTTTTGAAAAAAGATTACTGGATAATGACTTAAAGTTAACTTTAGTCACTAAAGCAACACACGAAGAATTTAATTACCCAAATGGTGGTGCCATTGGAGCAGCTGTTGCATTTGATCCTACTCAATCTGTAAGAGATGAGTTTGGAAATTATGTGCAATTAGGAGATCCATTAGCGCCAGCTAATCCAGTATTTTTATTACAGGAAAACCAAAATAAAAGTACAGTTAAGCGTCTGATAACTAATTTTAATGTAGACTATAAATTTTGGTTTTTAAAAGATTTAAGATTTAATCTTAATGCTGGTATGGATTATGCAGAAAATGATGGTGCAGAATTTAATCAACCTAATCCTAATAATGCCAATGCTTTTGCATTTAGAAATATATATTCTGGTTTAAACAGAAATACATCATTAGATTTTTATTTTAATTATAAATCTACACTAGAGTCCATCAATACTGTTGTTGATATAACAGCAGGATATGGTTTTCAAGAGTTTTATGTTCGTAGTAATATAGACCAAACCTCTGGACCAAATGTTACTGTAGATACAGACATTAACAGAAACGCTTTACAGTCTTTCTTTACCAGAGCTAGTTTTGATATTTCTGACAGATATTTACTATCAGCAGTATTTAGACGAGATAGAACCTCAAGATTTGCAAATAATCAATGGGGAACTTTCCCTGGAGCTTCTGTTGGTTGGAAAATTACTAATGAGAAGTGGATGGAAAATTCGTTCTTTTCAAATTTAAAGTTAAGAGCAGGTTGGGGTGTTACTGGTCAGCAAGAAGTTGGTCCTAGTTATGGAGCACTTGGTTTGTACACACCATCTAGAAACAACCAAGCTAATATTCAGTTTGGAACAGATAGTTCTGGTAACCCAATTTTTATTAACACTCTAAGACCAGAAGGATTTGACGAAAACCTTAAGTGGGAAGAAACTACACAATATAACCTTGCTTTAGACTTTGGTTTATTTGATAATAGATTAACAGGTACTGTTGATGGTTATTACAGAGAAACAGACGATCTTTTAGCCACAGTACCAGTTCCTGCTGGAGCTAACCTTACGGATTTATTATTAACTAATGTTGGTTCTACAACAAGTCGAGGTTTAGAAGTTAGTCTTAACGGAGTAATAGCTCAAGGCGAAAACTTTAATTGGGATACCAATTTCAATATTACTTTCCAAGAAAGAGAAATTACTAAATTAAGTTTAAGTGATGATCCAAATTTCTTTATCCAACAAGGCGGAATCGCTGGTGGTGTAGGTAACACTATTCAATTATGGAGACCAGGTTATGATCCAACAACATTCTTTGTATTTAGACAAGTTTATGACTCTAATGGTCAACCTATCGAAGGTGCATATGTTGATGTAAATGGTGATAACCAAATTACTGAAGCAGATAGGCAAGCATACAAGAAAGCGACTCCTGATGCATTTATCGGTTTTACCAATAATTTTGCGTATAAGAATTTTGATTTAAACTTTACATTTAGAGGGAGTTTTGGAAACTATGTTTACAATAACTCAGCATCTAGTTTAGGTAACTTAGCAACAGTTGTAGATGCAGCTGGTTCTTATCAGCCAAATGCTCACTCCAGTTATTTAGATACTAACTTTAGAAATCAAGAGTTGTTTTCAGATTTATATATTCAACGTGCAGATTTCATAAGATTAGATAACATATCACTAGGATACACTTTTGAGTTGTCTAAGACTACATTAAGAGCATCTTTAACAGGTACTAACTTATTTGTTATAACTGAATATGATGGGTTAGATCCAGAAATTTCTAATGGTATAGAAAATGGTTTTTACCCAAGAACTAGAGATGTTGTACTAGGTTTAAATCTTACTTTTTAAAATTATGAATACTTATATAATTAATAAAGCTATGATAACAAGAACAATTAAAATGGTATTAGTGGTCTTTACAAGTTTTGCATTAATGCAATCTTGTGATGATCGTTTCGACCTACAGCCAGAGGATGAACGTCTCACGGCTGATGCAGCTTTCGAAGATCCAGCTGCTTACAAGGAGTTCCTAGCAAAAATATATGCAGGTATATCTTTGAGTGGACAACAGGGTCCTGCTGGAGCACCAGATTTAGCTGGTTTAGATGAAGGGTTCTCAAATTATTTGAGACTCTATTGGAAGATGCAAGAGCTAACTACTGATGAAGCAATCATCGGATGGAATGATGGTACTATACAAGATTTACATGGCCAGATATGGACCTCAGGTAATGAGTTTATCAGAACCATGTATAGTAGATTAATGTACCAAGTAGCATTATGTAATGAATATTTACGTCAAACAACAGAAGCTAAGTTAGATGGTCGTGGTGTTGCTGCAGATTTAAGAGCTGAAATTCAGACTTACAGAGCAGAATCCAGATTTATGAGAGCGCTTACCTATTGGCATGCTATGGATTTATTTGCTAATCCTCCTTTTGTAACCGAAGATGATCCTATAGGAGCTTTTCTTCCACCACAAATTCAGAGAGCAGACTTATTTGATTTTGTAGAAACTGAATTATTATCAATTTTAGATGAAATGGCTGCACCAATGCAAAATGAATATGGTAGAGCTGATAGAGCTGCAGCATGGATGCTTTTAGCTAAACTATATTTAAATGCAGAAGAGTACACAGGTAATGCTCGATATAATGATGTAATCACTTACACAAACAACATCATTGGAGCAGGTTATACTGTAAATACTGGTATTCCATATTTTCACTCCTTTTTAGCTGATAATCACGAAAACGGAGCTGAGTCTGAAGTTATCTTTACTATTCCTTTTGATGGTTTAAGAACACAAGCCTTTGGAGGTATGACCTTCTTAGTTCATGCACCAGTTGGAGGTTCAATGAATCCAGCGGAGTATGGCATTAATGGTGGTTGGTTTGGCATAAGAACAACACCAACATTTGTAGAGCAATTTCCTGGAGAGGAAAATTCTGCTGATGGAAGGTCACTATTGTATACTGATGGTCAAAATAAAGATATTATGGAAGTTGGCCCTTTTAATCAAGGGTATGCTGTTTCAAAATTCAGAAATGTAGATGTGGATGGTAATCCTGGATCTGATGCTTCAGGAAATCATACAGATATAGATTTTCCTATGTTTAGATTGGCTGATGCTTATTTAATGTATGCTGAAGCTACTCTAAGAGGAGGAGGAGGAAGTGTTGCCACTGCTGTAGATTATATCAACGAATTACGTCTAAGAGCGTATGGCGATACTAGTGGTAATATTTCAGATACAGATTTAACATTAGATTTTATACTAGATGAAAGATCTAGAGAATTGTATTGGGAAGGACATAGACGAACAGATTTAGTACGTTTTGGTCAATTCTCAGATCAAGGTGTTTGGCAATGGAAAGGTAATGTTCAGCAAGGATCTACCACTGAAGCATTTAGAGATATCATGCCAATACCAGCAACAGACTTAGGTCTTAACACTAATTTATCACAAAACCCAGGATACTAAAAACTATTAATAACATGAAAAAATTATCAATTATAGGACTTTTCATCTTTGCCTTATTCAGCTTCAATAGCTGCGAAACAGAAGATGATGTAGTATTTGTAGTTAATGAAGCGGCATTTTCTTTTACCAATTCATTCTCTGCAGAATATGTATTAACACCGCAAGCTGCAGGTAACTTAGGCGAGCGTTTTACTTGGAATTCTCCTGCATTAGATGTTCCAACGAACATTTCGTATGAACTCCAAAAATCAATCTCTGGAGATTTTTCAGACATGGAAGTTGTAGGTACAACAAATGCTAATGAAATAGCAATAACTATTGGAGATATGTTAGGTTATGCTGCACAAGCAGGCTTAGACAATGATCCAGCTACACCTAATCCAGATACAGGTAATGTAAGTTTTAGAATTAAATCTTCAGTAGGAACTACAGGAGGTTTAGAAACATTCTCTGATGTTGCTGTGTTAACACTAAGATTACCAGAACAAACAACTACAGAAGAAGCTATATGTGATCTTGATCAATACTTTTTAGTAGGTGCAGCTGTTAAATTTACAGGATGGGATTGGGCAACACCGCAAAGAGCAGTATGTACAGGAACTAATGTGTATACAGTTAATGTTGACTTAGTTAACAATGTAGATGGAGATGGAAACTTTAGATTTTTCACTACTGAGACAGATTGGGGATCAGGAATCAACTATCCAGGATTTTCTGATGATGGATGGACAATAGATTCAATGTTTGAAGATGCTATGGATGGTGATAATAATTTCTTATTCACAGGACCTTCAGGAAAATATTTCTTAACCATAGATGCTCTTAATAAAACAATAACACTAGATAATCCTACACCACAAGGAACATGTGATTTAGATCAGTATTGGGCTGTAGGAGCAGGTTTACCAGATGCTGGTTGGGACTGGGCAACTCCAGTTCAGTTAATGTGTGAGGCAGATGGAGTTTACTCTGGTTGGGTAAATTACACTTCAGATGGCGATGCTAACTTTAGATTCTTTACTACTGCTACAGATTGGGGATCAGGAATTAACTATCCAGGATTTGCAGATGAAGGATATACCATAGACGCTAATTTTGAAAACGCCAATGATGGTGATTTAAATTTCAAATTTATCGGAACAACAGGGCAGTATTTTACAACTATTGATACTGTTGCTAAAACTATTACTTTAGAGTAGTCTATAGATTCTAAAATAAATAGAATTCACAAAAAAAGGCTATGTTTTTACATAGCCTTTTTTAAACTTTTTAAGCTATGAAAAAATTATTACCTCTTTTAGTATTTATGTTTTCATTTTATATTGGAGCCCAAGTTCAAAATGGAACTTTTACTATTAATCCTCCAGCATTTGATGAAGATGAAGAAATAACAATTACGGTTTCTGGAGTAGACCCTTCCATTTGGGGAACAACAGATGTTTATTTATGGGCTTGGTATTTTGATTCTAATGGAAATTTTGCGGACAACTCGCCAACCAATGGAGAGTGGACAAATTCTAGTGAAACACAAATAATGACTAACAATGGTGATGGTACATTTAGCTATACACTAACTCCCACGTTATTTTATGGAGATACTGGGATTTCCCAGATTGGGATGCTAGTAAAAGCTAAAGATGGTACAGGAGATAAAAAAACTCAAGATAATTTGGTTGCTGTTGGTAGAGTTAGAGTAGATTTAACATCACCAACAGATGATTTTGTACTGTTATCATCAGGGAGTAATTTATCAATATCTGGAACCATAAGCGAAGCAGGATCAACTACTGTCGCTGGTTCTTATGAAGTGTTCTATAATGATATTTCTGTAACTTCAGGAACTTGTGGATTTCCTACTTGTAATACAACTTTAACTAATATTACAGAAAGTGGAATTGTTCGTTTTGTTGGTACTCCTCCTGGATCAATGGACTCTGCTGAAGCTACTTTTCAAGTATTTATTATTCCAACAGTTACTGAGCAATCCTTACCAGTTGGTTTAAAAGAAGGTATTAATTATGGAACAGACCCAACTAAAGTAACGCTTGTACTAAATGCACCTGGAAAGGAATTTGTTCAAATAGCAGGTAGTTGGAACAATTACAATCCATCTAGTTCTGATGTAATGAGACGAGATCCAAGCACAGGAATTTATTGGTTAGAGATTTCAGGATTAACTTCTGGTCAAATAGAAACGTATCAGTACTGGGTTTTTGATACGAATCCAATTGCAGATTCACCAACTTTAGTAAAGGCAGCTGATCCTTACTCATCTTTAGTATTATCACCTTTTGATGATCCGTTTATTCCATCAAGTACTTTTCCAAACCTTCCAATATATCCAGATGGACAAGAGCGTGAAGTTACTGTGTTACAAACTGGGCAAACACCATATAATTGGGTCGTAGATAACTTCAATAAACCAAAAGAGGAAGATTTAATTATTTACGAAGTACTTGTAAGAGACTTTGATGCTGATAGAAATTATCAAGATTTAATTGATAGAATTGATTACTTCAAAGATTTAAAAGTTAACGCCATAGAGTTAATGCCTGTCATGGAATTTGAGGGTAACGAAAGTTGGGGTTATAATACCGCTTTTCATATGGCTTTGGATAAGTTTTATGGTACTCCAGAAAAGTTTAAAGAGTTAGTAGATGTTTGCCACCAAAATGGGATTGCAGTAATTTTAGATATAGCTTTTAATCATGCTTTTGGTCGAAACCCTTTAGTAAGAATGTGGATGGATGATCCTGATGGTGATGGTTGGGGAGGACCTGCAACCAATAATCCTTATTTTAATGTCTTTCCAACACATGCTTTTAACGTAGGTAGTGATTTTGATCACAGTAATCCTTTGACTAGAACCTATGTTAAAAATGTAATACAGTATTGGATTGAAGAATATAAAATTGATGGTTATCGTTGGGATTTAACAAAAGGATTTACCCAAAATTGCGGTAATGGTACTTTTGATGGAGATTTTGGTTGTACCCAAGTATATCAGCAAGATAGAATTGATGTTTTAAAAGAATACGTAGACCATACTTGGTCTATAGATCCAGATCATTATGCCATTTTTGAGCATTTAGGTAATGATGATGAAGAAAGAGAATGGGCTAATTATCGTTTAAATGAAGGTAAAGGCGTAATGATGTGGGGAAAAATGACAGACCAGTATAACCAATTGACTATGGGCTTTTCATCAAATACTAATTTTGATAGAGTTGGTCATCTAGCGCACTCAGGGTTTAATGGGAAACGAGTTATTGGTTATCCAGAAAGTCATGACGAGGAACGTTTAATGTATAAGAATTTAGAGTTTGGAAACAATTCTACAGGTTCTCATAATGTCAGAAATTTAGGCACAGCATTATCAAGAATGTCAGCTTTAGGAGCAGTTTCTGTTTTGGTTCCTGGTCCAAAAATGATTTGGCATTTTGGAGCTTTAGGAATGGAGAATTCTATTTTCACATGCAATAGTGGTATAGTAAATCTTCCTGGAGGTAATGATGGCGACTGTAAATTAGATACAAAGCCACAACCTCAATGGGTAAATAATTGGCTTGGTGATGTAAACAGAAAGAAAATATATGATGATTGGTCTAGAATGCATACTTTAAAAATAAATGAACCTGTTTTTGAAGGTGATTATGCCATCAACTCAGGAGGTTTATTACCAAGAATTTACGTATTTGATAATACGCTACCTTCTAATGAATTAAGAAATGTTGTGATCCTTGCTAACTTTGATGTTTTAGCACAGAATATCACACCAGATTTTCCATTTACTGGAACTTGGTATGATTTAATGGATGAAAGTGGTTCTACTTCAATTAATGTTTCATCTACCACTGCAGCTATTAATTTACAGCCAGGTGAGTTTAGAGTATATGGAAATCAACCTGCTGATGCATTAAGTATTAATGAGTTTGAAAATAGTAGTTTAACATTGTATCCAAATCCAGCAACTACATCGTTTACCATTGATGCTTATGTAAGTTCATTAAATGTATTTGATATCACTGGTAAGTTAGTGAAATCGTTTACAGGTAATTTTGATAGATATTCAGTATTTAAAATCGAAGATTTAAATCAAGGTGTTTATTTAGTAAAAGCTCAAAATAATGAAGGTGCTTCAAAATCGAGTAAACTTATTAAGCTCTAAGTTTTTGTAGTGCTTTAAAAATAAAAAAGCTTCTCAATATTGAGAAGCTTTTTTTGTGCGGGCGGAGAGACTCCCTTCGACTACGCTCAGGATAAACTTCTCGTCTCTTGAGTATTACAAAAAAGAAAAACGTCTCTCGAAATGAGAAACGTTCATGTTTTTTTGTGCGGGCGGAGAGACTCGAACTCTCACACCTCGCGGCACTAGATCCTAAGTCTAGCGTGTCTACCAATTCCACCACGCCCGCAAAAGGATTGCAAATATAAACAATACTTTCAATATTCAAATAGCTTTTATTTAAGAAATTGAGTACACTATTTTGTATTTTTGAATAAACTAAAATAAGATAAATGAACACGGTAAAAGACTATATAAAAACTCATAAAGAACGTTTCTTAGAAGAGTTAATTCAACTTTTAAAAATACCTTCTATAAGTGCAGATTCAGCTTTCGAAAAAGATGTATTATTAACTGCTGACGTTATTAAATCGAGCTTAGAAGAAGCGGGTTGTGATCGAGTTGAAATTTGTGATACACCTGGTTATCCAATTGTATATGCAGAGAAGATTATTTCCAATGATTTACCAACCGTTTTAGTTTATGGCCATTATGATGTACAACCACCAGATCCATTAGAGTTATGGACGTCACCTCCATTTGAGCCAGTAATTAAACCAACAGAAGTTCATCCGGAAGGTGCTATTTTTGCTAGAGGTTCATGTGATGATAAAGGGCAAATGTATATGCATGTTAAGGCCTTTGAGTATATGATAAAAGAAGATAAGCTGCCTTGTAATGTGAAATTTATGATAGAAGGTGAAGAAGAAGTTGGTTCGGAAAGTTTAGCTTGGTTTGTGCCAAGGAACAGAGAAAAGCTGGCTAATGATGTTATTTTAATTTCTGATACAGGGATGATTGCTAATGATATTCCATCCATTACAACAGGGTTAAGAGGATTGAGTTATGTTGAGGTTGAAGTTACAGGTCCTAATCGCGATTTACACTCTGGATTATATGGTGGTGCAGTTGCAAATCCTATTAATATTTTAACTAAAATGATCGCTTCGCTTCATGATGAGAATAATTATATTACCATTCCTGGATTTTATGACAACGTAGAAAATCTTTCTAAAGAAGAACGTGCAGAAATGGCAAAAGCACCTTTCTCCTTGGAAGCTTACAAAGAGGCTTTAGATATTGATTCGGTTTATGGTGAAAAAGGGTATACAACAAATGAAAGAAATTCAATAAGACCAACTTTAGATGTTAATGGAATTTGGGGAGGATATACTGGCGAAGGTGCAAAAACAGTTATTGCTAGCAAAGCCTATGCTAAAATCTCTATGCGATTAGTGCCAAATCAAGATTGGGAGGGGATTACTCAATTATTTAAAACTCATTTTGAAGTTATTGCTCCAAAAGGCGTTAAGGTTAAAGTAACACCTCACCATGGTGGACAAGGCTACGTAACTCCAATTAATACTATTGCTTATAAAGCAGCAAGTAAAGCTTATAAACAAACGTTTGGTAAAACACCTATACCACAAAGAAGTGGTGGAAGTATTCCTATTGTATCTTTGTTTGAAAAGGAATTAGAGAGTAAAACTATTTTAATGGGCTTTGGACTTAATAGTGATGCAATTCATTCACCAAACGAACATTTTGGTGTTTGGAATTATTTAAAAGGTATAGAAACCATTCCATGGTTTTATAAATATTTTACAGAATTAAAAACGTGAAAACGATAATAAATCAAACCAATCTTCCCATAAACAAAACATATAGTAGTATTGTAAGCTTTGGCAGAATTTTTGACTAATATTGCATATTAACTAGAATTAAAACTCAAATTAAATAAAATATTATGGCATTAGAAATAACAGATGCAACGTTTGAAGAAACAGTATTAAAGAGCGATAAACCAGTTATGGTAGATTTTTGGGCAGCTTGGTGTGGACCTTGTAGAATGGTTGGACCAATTATTGATGAAATAAGTACAGAATATGATGGGAAAGCTGTAGTAGGTAAAGTAGACGTTGACGCTAATCAAGAGTTTGCGGCTAAATATGGCGTAAGAAATATTCCAACAGTGTTAGTATTTCAAAATGGAGAAGTAGTAGGAAGACAAGTAGGAGTTGCACCAAAAAACGCTTACACTGAAGCTATAGATTCATTATTATAGAAATAGATTCTAAAAGAAATGATAAAAGGTTTGTCTTATTGGCAAACCTTTTTTAGTTTGTACATTGTAATAATTCAAATATAACAATCTTCCATTTAGGAAGAAGGTGCGTTAGCTACAGAAGGGCTTATGAGTTTACAATCAGAATTAAATAAAATAGGAGGCTTTAAAAACCTAGAACTTTTAGCTAAGCAAGTTGTAGAGGGCTTTATTGCAGGTATGCATAAGAGTCCTTTTCATGGGTTCTCTGCAGAGTTTGCTGAGCATAAAATATATAATCAAGGCGAGAGTACACGACATATTGATTGGAAGTTATTTGCTAAAACAGACAAACTTTATACAAAGCGTTATGATGATGAAACCAATCTAAGGTGTCATATTGTATTAGATAATAGTGCTTCAATGCATTATCCTAAAGTTGAGTCATTTTCTATACAAGACCTTAATAAAGTCGGATTTTCAGTACTAGCATCAGCTTCATTGATGCAAATATTAAAAAAGCAACGTGATGCTGTAGGCCTAAGTATTTACAGCAATACTTACGATTATTACGCACCAGAGAAAGGTAGTGATCGTCATCATCTTATGCTATTAGATCAGTTGTCTAAAGCGGTTAGTAATACATCAACGAGTGCATCAACTGAGACCTATACTTATTTGCATGAGATTGCCGAAAAAATTCACAGACGCTCATTAATTTTTGTGTTCACCGATATGTTTCAGACCACAACTGAAGATGATAAATTGTTTGAGGCTCTAAGACATTTAAAACACAATAAGCACGAAGTTGTTTTATTTCATGTTTTTGAGGGTAATAAAGAACTTCAATTTAATTTTGATAATAAACCTAAACGTTTTATTGATGTTGAAACAGGTGAGCATATTGATTTATATGCTCATAATATCAAAGAAAATTATACAAACGCAGTAAAAGCTTTTTTTGACGATATTAGAATTAAATGCGGCCAATACAGAATTAAATACGTTGAGGCTGATATTACAAAAGGGTTCGATAGTATACTAACAACTTACATGATAGAGCGTCAGAAGTTTTTATAGTAATAAAAATATCTAAAATATTTGTGATATTAAAAATCGAATGTATATTTGCCCTCGCAATAACGCAACGGTCTGGTAGTTCAGTTGGTTAGAATATCTGCCTGTCACGCAGGGGGTCGCGGGTTCGAGTCCCGTCCAGACCGCAACTATTGCAAGAAGCTCTGAGAAATTAGAGCTTTTTTTACACTACAATATAGTTGTGTTGTTTATTTCAGTTAATACTGAAATAACGTTGTAAGTTATCGAATAGATACTTACCAATGGAAAGCTTTCCTTTTTTTACATTGTAAAAATTGGGATGCTTTTTTGTTTTATAGCAATAATGCTCAAGTACACAGCATTTTTATACTCTATATGAGTAATATTTTAACTTTAATCAGAGACAACAATAACCCATTAATTTGGTACTTTCATAATAATTGTTATATTTGGTAAACCAAACTGGTTAACCAATTTAAATATATTAATTAAGAGTTAATTTTAGTTTGTATTCAATACATTTTACTTAGTGAAATTCAATCATATGTCTTTATAGATATATGTCTTAAAATAACTTACTAAATCAAAAAATTATGAAAACAAAATTACTATTAATCGCTATGCTTCTTGTAAGCTCTGTTGATGCCCAAACTCTTACTTTAGGGACTAATCAGTCGTCTTCAGCGACCAGAGGTCCTTTTCAACGTTCCGATGATGGCTCAAGCTCAGTATATTCTAGGGGAGTTCTTCATTATACATCTGCAGAATTAGCTCCTTTGACAAGTTCTGCAACCATATCTCAAATTAATTTTGATTTAGGGTCAACTAACATCATTACAGCTTCTGGAGATGCTACTATGGTCATTTACATGAAAAATTCGAATACGACAGATGTAGTAGACAATCCTACAGATTGGGCAGTTGCTATAGACGGATCCGTTGTAGTAGGGTCTTATACATTTAATACAGCGAATAATTTTCCTGGCTCAGAAGGGTTTATGAGCTTTATATTAGATACAGATTTTGCCTACACTGGTGGTTCATTAGAAATAGCAGTTGAATGGGATTGTTCTAATCTAGTACCAGCTGATCCAATGCAACCTAATTTATTATTTTCAGGTAATGGATCATTAAATTGGCATTGGGAACAGACTACAGGTCATCAATCACTAAATTATAGAGCAGGATCTTCGTCTCCACCAACTTCTTTAACAATTAGAAAAGATGAACGTGTTAATACTCAAATTGTTTATACTACTGGAGGTGGAGGTGTAACACCTCCTACATCTGGACAGGTTATTGGTGAGTTCCCAGAAATGGATGGAGGAATGGAAGATCAAACAGCAGATACAACAATGAGTTCAGCAGGAAGTAGTCAAGCAGGTACACCACAGACTCAATGGACAGTGTCTTCAACTAGTAATTCAGAAGTAAGAGAAATGACAAACGATGCCGCGTTGGCAAGAACTGGTAATTTTTCTGCAGCTTGGGCTGTGAAAGTTGGTAGTAATAATGTACGTATGCAATCACCATCTCCTACAATGCCAATGTTTCAAACAGAAACAGACTATATTATTCAGTTTTTTTATAGAGCTCCTACAGATCCAGGAAATGACTTAGATGGTGGTATTTACATGAATAATACTTCTAGTGGAGATGCAGGTAATACAACAGATGTTACGCCTTTTGCTCCTGATACTTGGACTAAAACGTTCCGACAAGAAACAACACAAGCTAACTCTGACCCTTCACAATGGGGAGTTGCAAGACTAGATGGTGATGATAATGGATACACAGATACAGTACGTATAGATGATTTTGTTGTTTACGCAGGCACAACTCTTGATGAAACAGCTCCTGATTCAGCAACTTCAGGAACTTATGACATTTCAGGAAATGTAGGTTGGACTGCTCCAGCAGGAGGTGTAGATGGTGGTGGTTACGTAGTGTTTAAGTATTCAACTTTGCCAAATGCAGATAACGACCCTAACCAAAATGGTATTTATGAACATGGTAATACTACCACTAATGGTACAGGAGGTTTAACAGGTACTGTTGTTTATATTGGTACTGCAACAAGTTTTACTGATGTTTATGCTCCTGGGAATTTCTACAAAATATATACAGTAGATAAAGCTTTTAATTATTCAGATGAAATTGTAGTTTCAGATACTACATTGGGTTTTGAAGAAAACATAAGTTTAGACTTTAATATATATCCTAATCCAACAAAAGGTATAGTAAATATTAATGCTAATAAGGAAGTTATTTCTTCAGTTATTATATATGATGTGTTAGGTAAGACTATATTAAGTACTAATGAAATAGATAATGGTATAAATATGTCTAACTTAAAAAACGGGATATATATTATTAAGATCCGTTCTGATAAAGCCACTATAACTAAGAGGATAATAAAACAGTAATTTTTAAATATTGATAAGTGGTTGTTTTGGATTGATCAAATATCGTTCATCAACCACTTTTTTAAAAACTCTAAGCATGACTAAATATATTTTAAAGAGTATTATGCTAATTTTTCTGATTACATCATGTAATAGTGAAAGAAACCAACATAAAAAAAAGAAAGAGTTTGTTGAGGTAAGTTCTAATGCCAATGATATCATACCCTTTTTTCAATATTGGAATCTAATTCTAGGTGATGGATCAAATGTTGGGCAGGCAACTAACTATGAGAATAAGGATTTCTTTTATACTGTAAAAGATGATAGGGAGAATTGGGTAGTATTTAAGTCTCCTAATGCTGGAAATACTCATGGTACTTCAAACAATACAAGGACAGAGTTAGCTCAGTTAAAAAAGTGGTCTCCATTAACAGATGCCAAAATGAACGCGACTCTTAAAGTGATGAATGTATCTTCTACAGGAGATGCACGTGTTGCTGCAACTTACTCTGTTGTTGTTGGTCAGATTCATAGTGCTGATGGGCATGAAAACGAACCACTAAAAATATTTTATAAAAAATTCCCAGGACATACCAAAGGTTCTGTGTTTTGGAATTATGAAATCAATACTTCAGGTGATGATAATTCGGGAAGATGGGATTTTTCCTATCCTATTTGGGGTTATGACTTTTCTGTAGTTGGAACAGGTGAAAATACATATCCTTCAGAACCTGAAGATGGGATTGAATTGGGAGAAGAGTTTAGTTATGAAGTAGAAATAAGGGATGGATTAATGCATCTTAAATTTACAAGCAAAGGGCACGAAACTAAAACATTTACTAAAAATCTCATTGCAACTGAATATGCTAATCGCTCAGATATACCTGAACAAGTTGAGAACTTATTTGTGCCAATAGGTCAAGATGGTGTGGAACGAGAAAAAGCATATACAGGTGAAGGACTCTTTTTTAAATTAGGGTGTTATAATCAAACTAATGGTAAAGATCCTAAAGTGAATAAAATTTGGTGTAATGGTGCTGAAACTCACGGAGGAGATATTAAAAAACAATATTCAGATGGTAATTATGCCGAAGTATGGTTTAAAACAGCAAACATTGAAATTAGTGAAGACGCTTATTCTAACGAAGGTTATTTTGAAGCTAATGATGGATTGAGTAAAAAAACAGTATATCCGCATGAGGTAATACCGTTTATGGACAAGTTTAAAATATTATTAGGTGATGGAACCAATGTAGAAAATCTTGTTGACTTTGAAAATAAAGAATTTTTCTACACTGTCATCGATGGCACAAGACGCTGGGTAGTTTACAAAACTCCAAATTCTGGAGTAACATCAAAAAACTCTAGCAATACAAGAACTGAGTTACATGAAAAAAGAGAATGGACTCCTGAAGAAGGAGGAAAACTAACAGGTACATGTAAGGTAATGCAAGTCTCTGTTTCTGGTGATGCTAGAGTTGCAGCCTCTTACTCAGTAGTTGTAGGACAAATCCATAGTGGAGAAGGTCATGAGAATGAACCCTTAAAAATATTTTATAAAAAATTTCCTGGTCACGAAAAAGGCTCAGTATTTTGGAATTATGAAATTAATACAGCTGGAAATGATAATTCTGGACGATGGGATTATTCTACAGCTGTCTGGGGAAATGATATGTCTGTTGTTGGAACAGAAAAAAATGATTTTCCAACTGAACCTGCTGATGGTATAGAATTAGGAGAAGAATTTAGTTATGAAGTAAATGTTTATGAGGGCATCATGTATCTCACTTTTAAAAGTGAAGGCCATGAAACGAAAACATTTACTAAAAATTTAGTTGAATCAGAATACATAAGGAAGTCAGATATACCAGCTCAAGTACAAAAATTATTTGTGCCAATTGGTCAAGATGGTTTGGAACGGTCTGTTGCTTACAGCAACGAATTAAATTACTTTAAACAAGGTGCTTACAACCAAACAAATGGAAAAAATCCAGATACTAATATGGTGTGGTGTGCTGGCGCAGAAACTTATAATGGTGATATAACTAAGCAATATCAAAATGGTTGTTATGCAGAAGTATGGTTTAGGGAGGCGACTGTAGGTCTCGGAACCCCACCTCAATAAATATAACATCTACCGAAGATATTATAATTAAACAAAAAAATATGAAACGTTTTAGTGAAAAGTATATTATTACAAAAGATATGGAATGGGAAGTTCTTGGTGGAGGAGTGTCAAGAAAGTTTTTAGGTTATGATAACCAAATCATGATGGTTAGAGTAAAATTTGAAAAAGGTGCATTAGGATCACCACACCAACACTTTCATACACAAGCTACGTTTTGTGTGTCTGGTAAATTTGAATTTGAAATTGATGGCGTTAAACAAATTGTAGAAGCAGGCGATGGCGTTTATATAGAGCCTAATTTATTACACAGTGCAATTTGCTTAGAAGAAGGTGAGCTAATAGATACATTTAGTCCTGTAAGAGAAGATTTCTTAGGTGGTGGCAAAGTTTCTTATTTTGGTGATAAGAAATCTTAAATATAAAAATTCACCAAGTTTTTCGTTAAGACTTAATAAAATATAGTTAAACAAAACATTGATTTATTATGAAAAAACTAGGTCAACGTTTTGATTTAACAAAAATTTAAATATATTTGGTAAACCAATCTGGTTAACCAGATTATCAACCAACAAAAAAGGACAGGTTCGGGCCTATCCTTTTTGAAAAATCACTTCTTGGTAAGAAGAATTTTTTCTTCATTACTTATTGTGTAAATAATATCAGTAAAAATACAAAAACTATTGTATTTATAGTACTCAATAAAGTAGTGAAGACAAGTATTAACTAAAATTTAATAACTAATTTATGAATCTAAAAACTAGAATGTCATTTCTGTTTTCGATGCTTTGTTGTCTTACAATATTTGCTCAAGACAGTTATTTGATTAAAGGTAAGGTAATATCTGAAGAAGATAGTATGCCAATTCCGGGAGTTAACATTGTAGTCGTTACTACATCAAGAGGAACTTCGACCGATTTTGATGGTAATTATGAAATCGAGGTAAAAAAAGGAGAAGTGTTACAATTTTCTTATTTAGGATATGTATCACAGACCATTGTTATTGATAGCCAAACTGCTCTTAATGTTACATTAAAAGTTGATACCAATAGCCTAGATGAGGTAGTGGTAGTAGGTTATGGAACAAGAAAAAAGAAGCATCTTACAGGTGCAGTATCCAGTGTTGTAAATAAAGACTTAGATCAGCTTCCAGTAGCAAGGGTCGATGACGCCTTGGTTGGGCAGATAGCAGGTTTAAATGTTGCAGCAACTGAAGGTGAAGCTGGTTCAGATCCAACTATTCGAATTCGTGGTGTTGGCTCATTAAACGGAGACTCTGCTCCATTAATAGTTATAGATGGTTTAGTTGTTGACAGTGATTTCTTAGGAAACCTTGATATGAATGAGGTAGAATCATTTGATGTTTTAAAAGATGCAGCGTCATCAGCCATTTATGGATCACGTGGTGCTAATGGTGTTATTATTATCACTACAAAGCAAGGTAAAGAAGGTAAGGCAAGATTTACCTATAATACATTTACAGGTTTTAAAACTGCAAGAGAGAGTGATGACTATTATTTTACTGTAGCCGAAACAGCAGAAGCTGAGCTTGCTGCAAACGGTGTGCTTTCTAACAGAACAGCATATAAAGTTTTGCTAACAGAGGCAACAGGTATTGATAGAGATTGGCAAGATGAGATTTTTGAAACGAGTACAATCGAAAGTCATTCTTTCAGTGCTCGAGGAGGTAGTAAAAATACTAAGTACAGCGCTTCATTTGGTTATTTACACGATGAAGGTGTGTTATTAACCGATGATTATAAAAGATATAATGCGCGTTTTAAAATAGATTCAAAAGTTAGTGAGAAGTTTAAGTTTGGAGTAAACTTGGCACCTTCTTACACAAGAAGAAGACGTTTTGATGGTTCTACTCATGATATTTTGAGGCAAGCACCTTGGTTACCTTTATACCATGATGCAAATTCAATTCAATTTTTAGATACTAATGTTTACCCTAATGTTCAAATTGGTGATTATGCAGTTCAAAGACATTTTGATAACTATGATCTTTTTGGAGATGGATCTGTATTACAAGATATTAGTAATACTTCAAATACCAATCCAGCAGCTAAAGTACTTGAAAGAGATAGAAATGACTACAAATTAAAATTGGCAGGACGTTTTTATGGACAGTACAAATTAATGGATGGTTTAACCTTCAGAGCAAGTTTAGCAGGAGATTACCAAAATACCTTTAGAGATAGATGGCAAGGAGTGCTTTCAAACAGAAACGGTGCTGCTGCTGCTAGTTATTTTGTGTCAAATGAAAATAGAATCCACATTCTAAGTGAAGGATACTTTACTTACGATAAAGTTATAAATGGACATGAGTTTAATGTTACTCTAGGTGCATCTTCTGAGAAGTGGGAATACCAAGGGGATAGTTCATTAGGCTCAGGTTACACATCAGATTTAATTCGCGAATTAAGTGCTGCTACAGTTTTAAATGAAATAGAATCGTATAACTTAGAGGAGAGATTTAGATCGTTCTTTGGTCGTGTAAATTATGTCTATAAAGATAAATATTTAGCATCATTAAGTTTCAGACGTGATGGTAGTTCAATCTTTGGTTCAGATAAGAAGTATGGTAATTTCCCAGCAGGATCTATTGGATGGAGAATGTCTGAAGAGGATTTCTTAAGTGAAAGTGATGTTGTTAGTAATCTTAAATTAAGAGTAAGTTATGGATTCACAGGTAACAAGGATATTAACTTTGGTAGTTCTATTGAAGATAATCTTGTTGAATTATATCCATCGATACCATTATTAGGTACAGATAATTACAACACTCAAGCAGCATTTATTGCCTTAAATATTGCTAATCCAGGATTACAATGGGAAAGATTAGAAGAATTTAATCCAGGAATAGATTTTGGATTCTTTAATAATAAGATTACAGGTTCCTTGGATTATTATGAGAGAACAAGTGATAAATTATTACTTTTTAATCCAGTTGCTTCAACGACAGGTTTCTCAGAAGCTCTTGTTAATTTAGGTGAAGTAAAAAATTCTGGTATAGAAATTGAATTTAGAACTAGAAACATATCAACTGAAAATTTCAGTTGGAATACAACAATACTTGCATCTATGAATGATAACGAGTTAACAGATTTTGGTGATGCTAATGGGCAAATTCAAAATGTTGATTCTAAAAGAGCTGCCGAATGGATTAATCTAGTAGGTAATCCAATATCATCGTTTTATGGTTGGGTTGTAGATACAGATATTCCCTTAGAATTTATTAATGATCCTTATCATCCAGTAGGAGGACAAGCTCAGGATGTGTATGTAAAAGATTTAAATGGTGATGGTTTAATCGATGATGATGATAAAACGATACTTGGTAGTCCTTATCCAGATTTAGTATGGAGTTTAGGAAATGAATTTAAGTACAAGGATTTTGATTTAAGTTTCCTTTTTCAAGGAAGTCATGGTGCTGAGGTTAGAAATATGGGAGACCAATATCTATTTAATCATTTTAATAGTGCACAAGATTATAACACAGCAACAACACCAAATCAAGGTTTTATTAGAGAAAAAATCTTTACCAATGCCATTATACAAGATGCTAGTTATGTAGCGCTTAGAAATATTACTTTAGGTTATAATTTACCACAAGATATTTCAGAGAAGATCGGATTATCATCTTTAAGAGTTTATGCATCAGGTCAAAACTTAATGTACCTTACTGCCAGTGATTATACAGGATTTAATCCAGAGTCTATCAATAACACAAGTCCAACGACTTATGGTTACCAAAGAGCTGGATCACCTATATTTAGTACAATATCATTTGGTTTGAATGTTCAATTTTAGAAAAAATAACATAATATAAATAATATGAAATATATAAAATTAATAGGGTTGTTATTATTGGTTAGTTTCTTTCAAGCCTGTGAAAAAGACTTCTTAGAACCACAACCTACATCAGCCATTAGTAGTGAAGGATACTTCCTTAACGATGAGCAGATAGAAACAGGTGTAATTGGAGTATATGATGCATTACAAGGTGTAAATTCTACAAGCTTGGACGACAATCGAGGAGTTCAACAAGAGTTTTATGTAACCGAAATGCGTAGTGATAACACAAGAACAAAAAGTCAGGAAGGTGAAGCTGCACAATTTGAGACCTATTCAGTGACAGCTAATAATGGTATTGTAGAGAATTATTACAGAAGTGCTTATAGTACTATCTATAGAGCCAATCTTGTACTAGATAATTTGGGTAACGCCTCTGATGCTGCAGCACCTCGTTTTGAAGGTGAGGCTAAATTTGCTAGAGCTTACAGTTATTTTAATTTAGTACGTCTATTTGGAGATGTGCCATTAGTTGATAGAATTATTGGACCTTTAGAAACTGATGTTGCATTTACTAGAGTATCTACAGCTACTGTTTATGAACTTATCATAAGTGATTTGCAAACAGCAGCAGCCAATTTAGGAAATGGAGATTATTCAAGAGCATCTAAAGCAGCAGCAGAAGCTTTATTAGCGAAAGTTCATCTTACTTTAGGTAATTATTTGCAAGCTCAGATGCTTTGTGAAAATGTAATGGGTTATGGATTTGGGTTAGAACCAAACTTTAACGATGTCTTTTACAACGAAGGTAATAACGAAATTATCTTTGCTATAGTTTATAATCCTGGAGTTGAGGCAGATAGTCAAGATTTTTCAGCAGAGTTTATGAATGGTGTAGGACGTACAGTTGGTGTTAATTATGTGATGGAGAATGCTGCTGAATTTTTAGATGCCAATGGAGGAGATAGAACACAATACTCTTATCGTATAGATCCTGGTCAAATAACACAAAATCAAGTAGTAAAATACCTTCCTAATGGAGAAGATGGAGGAGATGACGGAAGAACTTTTGTATTAGATGCAACCCTATCAGGTAATGATTGGATAGTATTAAGATATTCAGATGTATTATTAATGCATGTAGAATCAATATTGGCAGGAGGTCAAGATACTGGCGTTAGTGCAGCACTATCTTCGTTTCAATTAGTTAGAGACAGAGCTGGTTTAACAGACACTGTCACTAATATTACAAAACAAGAGCTCTTAGACGAGAGACGTGCTGAATTAGCTTTTGAAAATCAGAGACTTTTTGATTTATTGAGATTCGGAGAGGCTACAAACGTGCTTTCAGCATTATCAGCCGCCAATGGTTATACATTTAGTGCAACGGATTTATTATTACCTATTCCACAAAGAGAAATAAACTTGAGTAATGGAGTAATGACTCAAAATCCAGGTTATTAAACTTAAAAAAAATAGATTATGAAAACATTAAAAATATTAGGCATTGTTCTTCTTTTCGCAGGTGCATTTATTTGGCAATCTTGTGAGGATTTAGAAAAGTTTGAACCTCTTGGTGAAAACTCTATAGCAGATGCTACACCACCATCAGCAGATTTTAGTTATTCTAATGGTGTTACAGTAGATGACTTTTTAGTCTTCACTTTTGCAAATTTATCATCAAGTGCAACCTCTTACGCTTGGGATTTTGGAGATGGTAACACATCTACCGATTTAGATCCAGTAAATGTTTATCCAGATGAAGGTACATATACAGTAACATTAACTGCATCAGATGATCTAGGTGTAGTGAGTACGGCAACTCAAACTATAGAAGTTATAGAACCAGATGAGCCATTAGTACCAGACCCATTAATTGTTAATGCTGAATTTGTGAAATTACCAAAATCTTCAGGTTCTGATTGTGCATGTTCAGGTTGGATTAACAGAGGTCTAGGTGAGCAAGGTGAATCTAGTACAGCTGATGGAGCTGATGTAATAAAGTTTGATAATGCTGAACCAGATCATGCCTATCAGGAATTTGCAGTTGTGCCAAATGGTGAGTACCAAATAGAAATTTCTGTACGTCATAGTAATTTAGTTGGAGCAGAAATGCTGCCTAGTTCATTAGAAATAAGAGTTCTAGCAGGTAGTGGTTATGTAGATGGATATTCACCTACATACTACACAGATACTGCTTTAATGCCTCAAGGTAATTCAGATACAGGATTATGGGGCTACCAATCGGTTGCTCAAATGGAAGACCCAGATAATAATCTATCCATTGATGTATTAGATAATCCAGGTGACGATTCTTATATAACGTATACACTCTTTTTCAACGCTGGTGCTAATGATAGTGTAGCATTATTTATAAGAGGTATAGGAAATGCAGATCCAGAAGATCCTAACGATTTTGCTATGTATGGTTATGCTAGTGGTGAAGAAGAAATCAGAGCTGCTTACGTGGTTATAACAGCTATAAATGATTAAGAAATAAAAGTTTGTAAATGAATTCTAAAACGCTATTAATTTTAATTCTATCATTTTTTCTAAGTGCTGGTTTTGCTCAAACAGATAAAACTGTTGAAACTGAATCTAAAACAGAGAAAAGAGATCGAAAAAAGAAGAAAAAGCGTAAGAAAAAATACAAACTACCAGATATAGATTTGAGTCACTGGAAGGTAACCCTTCCAGTGACCAATGATAAAGGTAAACCTTATGAGTTAGAACCACCCGAAATATTTGATTTTGCTACAAACGAAGTGGCCAAACCTTATATGTATATAGATTCTACTAAAGGCGCAATTGTATTTCATGCATTGCCCACGAACTCTAAAACAAAAAACACAAAGTATACCAGGTCAGAGTTGAGAGAACAAATGGTTCCTGGAGATAATAATGTTAATTGGACGTTCAAGGATGGAGCCTATATGAAAGGTAAACTTGCAATAGATGAAGTCACAAGAGATGCAGATGGTAAATACCATAGAATAATTATTATGCAAATTCATGGTAGACTAACTAATGAGCAAAGAGATTTAATTGGTGAGGATGATAATAATGCTCCACCAATCCTTAAAATCTATTGGGATAAAGGAAAAATAAGGGTAAAAACTAAGCTCCTAAAAAATCTGAATGCCAGTGTACCAGAGATTCTACATGAAGATGCCTGGGATAATGATGACGGTTTCAATTTTGAAGAAGAAGTTGGTTTTAGGAAATTCACTCTTGAAGTTAAAGTATCTGAAGGAAAAATGGTTGTTGTTTTAAATGGAAATGAATATAAAGTCTATAAAAATATTCATATGCAGAAATGGGGAATATTTGAAAATTATTTTAAAGCAGGTAACTATTTTCAGACAAGAGATGAAGGAGCATATGCTAAGGTTAGATATTATAGTTTAGAAGTAAAACATTAAAATTTAATTGTTTGAGTTTGGAATAAGGTGAATTTTGAATTTTTTAAAATTCATCTTATTCATTTAAACTTTTCTTCAATGTTAATATCTATAAGTTTATGATTGTTTAATTTTACATTTGACCACCAACTATAAGCATTTAAATATGAAATTAGAAATACTAACAAAATCAGAAAGCGTTAAGATTCAAGACTCAATTATTTCAAAAATTGGTGAGTTAATTAATTTCAAAAATTTAGAACCAGGTGATAAACTACCTTCAGAAAGAATGTTGTCAGAGAAGTTTGGTGTCTCTAGAAGTAATGTCAGAGAAGCAATTCAAAAATTAGAGTTTTACGGGATATTAAAATCTATACCACAAAGCGGAACTTTTGTAGCTAATATTGGAGTTGTTGCGATGAATGGAATGATTGAAGATATCATTCGTTTAGATGAACCAGATTTTAAATCTTTGGTTGAAACTCGTATTCTTTTAGAATTAAAAACAGTAAGATTAGCAGCCTTAAGAAGAACAGAAGATGATCTTAAAAAATTAAAAGAAGCTTTAGATTCTTATAAGCAAAAAGTTATTAATGGAGAAGATGCCGTCCAAGAAGATTTATTATTCCATTTGGCCATTGCTAAAGCAAGTGGAAATAGTACAATGAATACTTTTATGCTAGTTATTACTCCTGAAATTATAACCAATTTTGAAAAATATCATGTTTGTGATAATGATTTGTCTTTAAAAGGCATAGATGAACATGAAGCAATATATAATGCCATAAAGAAACAAGATCCAAAACTAGCCAAGCAAAAAATGAAAGATCATTTTAGTGTTTTGTATCAATATTGTTACAATATTTAAAAGCTAACACAAATGAAATTAAAAGGATTAAAATGGTGGATCATTGGATTAATATTTGTTGCAACTGTAATAAATTATATAGATAGGACTGCGTTTGCGTTGCTTTGGCCAGAAATGGGTAAAGATCTAGGTATGGATAAATCAGATTACGCATTAATGCTTAATGTGTTTATGTTTACTTATGCAGCAAGTAAATTTTTATCAGGAAGGCTGTATGATAAAATTGGAACCAGAATCGGTTTCGTATTCTCAATAATAGTTTGGTCATTAGCTGCTGCTTTTCATGCTGTGGCAAAAGGTGTTGTATCACTGTCAATTGTTAGAGGTTTTCTAGGACTTGGTGAAGCAGGTTTATGGCCTGGTGCAGTTAAAAATAATGGTGAATGGTTTCCTGTAAAACAGAGAGCTTTAGCCCAAGGTATATTTAATTCTGGAGCATCTATCGGTAATGTTATAGCACCAATTATCATTGTTTATTTATATGCAAAATTTGGGTGGAAATCAACATACTTAATATTAGGAGGTATAGGATTTATTTGGGTATTACCATGGTTAATTATCAATAAGAATACTAAACCTGAAGACCATCCTTGGATTACTGAAGACGAAAAAAACAAATTGCTTAGTGATCGTGCTGAGAACAATGTAACCGTAAATGAAGATGCAAAAAGCTTAAGTGTTTTAAAAATATTAAGTTTTAAAGAACCTTGGGGGATTTTACTATGTAGGTTTTTTATTGAACCTATTTGGTGGTTTTTTGCTGGTTGGATGCCAATTTATTTAAACTCAAAGTTTGGATTAAGTATAGAAGAAATAGGAAATACAATGTGGATATCGTATCTCATGGCTGCGGCTGGAGGTATATTAGGAGGTATGTTTACAGAATACCTAATAAAAAGAACGTCTACTGATTTTGGTAGAAAAGCTAGTATAGTCTTAGGAAGTCTTCTAATAATAATAGGGTTTGTGTCAATTATTCTATTTGTAAATGACTCTAATTACATGACATTTATATATCTAGCTGGTTTAGCACTTTTTGGTTTTCAATTTGCTATCGGAAATATACAAACATTGTCTAGTGATTTATTTAGAGGTCCATCCGTAGGTACTTTAGCAGGTTTAGCAGGTACAGTAGCTGCATTTTCGGTTATGATTATGAATTCATTTATAGGCAGAATTACAGAAGGAGGATCATATACACCTGCTCTAATAACTATCACAGCTTCAGTCGTTTTAGCTGTTTTAGCAGTACTATTATTGATTAAAAAAGTAAAATTAGTTATTAATGAAGATTAATAGAAATATAATTATTAAAATATAAAATTTAACATGAGTAACAATAAAGGAAAAGTAGCCATCGTAACAGGCGCTACAGGAGGTATTGGTTTTGAAGTCGCAAAAAGACTTGGACAAGATGGATACACAGTTGTTTTAAATGGTATCAATAACGAAGAAGGAGCAAAAAGAGTCGAAGAGCTTACTACCCAAGGTCTGGATGTAGAATATCGGGGATTTGATGTTACCAGTGAAGAAGCAGTTACTTCCAATATTACCGAAGTTGGAAAAAAGTATGGTAAAATTGATGTGCTTGTAAATAATGCAGGTGGATTAGGAGGAAGGTCTCGATTTGAAGGAATGACTACTGAATTTTATCGCTCCGTTATGGCGCTTAATTTGGACTCGGTATTTTTTGCTTCTAGAGCAGCAATTCCTTTTCTGAAAAAGGGAGAGCATCCATCAATTATTAATTATACTTCAAACGCAGGATGGACTGCTGGAGGACCAGGTGCGGGAATATATGGAACTTCAAAAGCAGGAGTACATGCCATTACTAGAGCTTTGGCTAAAGATTTAGCAGAATATGGTATACGAGCAAATGCAGTTTCTCCCGGAACTATTGATACACCTTTTCATGCTCAAATTAAATCTACAAAACCAGAAGTTTTTGCATCTTGGGCCAATAATATCATGCTAGGTAGACTAGGTCAGCCTGAAGATGTTGCTGGTGTAGTTTCGTTTTTAGCTAGTAAAGATGCATCGTTTATAACTGCCGAAACCATTCAGATTGGTGGAGGTCAAGCGTTAGGTATTTAATTTCAAGAAAAAGATAGTATTATGAATAAAGTAGTCACTTTTGGAGAAATTATGTTACGACTTGCTCCTCAAGGTTATTTAAGGTTTTCACAAGCGTCAAGTTTCGATGTTGTTTATGGAGGAGGAGAATCTAATGTTGCAGTTTCACTCGCTAACTATGGAGTGCCTGTAGATTTTGTTACACGCTTGCCTAAAAATGATATTGGAGCATGTGCCATGATGGAAATGCGCAAAAGAGGTGTTGGTGTTGATAAAATAATCTATGGAGGCGATCGATTAGGAATCTATTTCTTAGAAACTGGAGCAGTAAGTAGAGGAAGTAAGGTTGTCTATGATCGAGCACATTCAGCTATTTCCGAAATTAAACCTGGAATGGTAGATTGGACATCTGTCTTTAAAGATGTAGCATGGTTTCATTGGACTGGTATTACTCCAGCAATTTCTCAAGGTGCAGCAGATGCATGCTTAGAAGCCCTAAAAGTAGCAAGTGATTTAGGAGTTACTATATCAACTGATTTGAACTATAGAGCCAAACTCTGGACCTATTGTGATGAATCTCACCGCGAGAAAATTATGACAGAATTAACTTCATATTGTGATATTGTTTTAGGAAATGAAGAAGATGCCGAAAAACATTTTGGGATTCACCCAGATGGTTTGGATGTACACAAACATGGTCACGATGTAAAAGCTGAAGCATTTCTCTCTGTATGTAAACAGATGATGAAAAAGTTTCCAAAAGCTAAAAAAGTTATTACTACATTAAGAGGTTCAATATCTGCATCTCATAATACTTGGGCTGGTGTACTTTATGATGGTAAACAAATGTATGAAACAAGGCAGTATCAAATTACAGATATAGTAGATCGTGTTGGAGGTGGAGATTCATTTATGGGAGGCCTTATTTATGGATTATTAAAATATCCTGATGATGATCAAAATGCCCTAGACTTTGCAGTTGCTGCTTCATGTTTAAAGCATACAATAAAAGGAGATGCAAACTTAGTTACTGTAGCTGAAGTTGAGAAATTAATGGGAGGCGATGCTTCAGGACGAGTTGCTAGATAGGATATGGCAAATTTTTCAAGGATAGAAGTCGTAAATGTTATGAAACAAACAGGATTAGTTCCCTTGTTTTATAACTCTGATATTGAAATAAGTAAAAAAGTAATTGAAGCTACTTATAAAGGTGGAGCTCGATTACTTGAGTTTACTGCTAGAGGAGATTTTGCTCATGAAGTTTTTGGCGAATTAAATAAATACGTTCTAAAAGCGTTGCCAAATATGATTATGGGAGTTGGTTCTGTAACAGATGCCGCTTCTGCATCTCGTTTTATGGCTTTAGGCGCAAACTTCATAGTTACACCTGTATTAAGAGAAGATATTGCTTTAGTCTGTAACAGACGAAAGGTTTTGTGGTCTCCTGGATGTGGTTCTTTAACCGAAATTTGCCGTGCAGAAGAGTTAGGCTGTGACGTTGTTAAATTATTTCCTGGAGGAATATATGGACCAGACTTTGTTAAAGCAATTCGTGGACCACAGCCATGGACCAATATAATGCCAACTGGAGGAGTATCACCTACAAAAGAAAATTTAGAAGGATGGTTCAAGGCAGGAGTCACATGTGTAGGTATGGGATCTAAGCTTATTGCAAAAAATGCTGAAGGCAATTATGATTTAAAGAAAATAGAAACTGATACTAGAACAGCACTCAATATTATTGAGTCTTTAAAATAATTTTTATTATTTATTAATATTTAAAGCCTTTCTGATTTTTTATTGGAAAGGCTTCATAATTATGTTTTATGAGGAAGGCTATTCAATACATGATAATTAGTGCATTAGCATTTACGTTATTAAATGTTTTTGTAAAGTCATTAAATAATTTTAGTGTATATCAAATTGTTTTCTTTCGCTCAATTGGAACATTATTTTTTACCTTACCATTCTTAATAAAAAATAAGATATCCATATTAGGTCATCAAAAGACTTTATTGGTTGCAAGGAGTTTAGCAGGTCTTATTTCTATGACTTTATTCTTTTTATCATTAAAGTATATAGCAATGGGTACAGCAGTTTCAATTCGATATATTGCACCAATATTTGCTGCCTTATTTGCTGTAATCATCTTAAAAGAAAGAATAAAACCTATTCAATGGCTATTATTTATAATAGCATTTTTTGGCGTAGTAATTTTAAAAGGGTTTAATTCAGATATTCAAATTCAAGGTATTGTATTTGCTATTGTGTCTGCAATATTTGCTGGATTAGTCTATATTATTATCAGAAAAATTGGTAATAAGGATCATCCTGTAGTAGTTGTAAACTATTTTATGGTTATTTCTGCAATACTAGGAGGTTTGATATCCATAAAAGGATGGGTTAATCCAAAAGGACAAGAATGGTTAATTTTTCTTAGTCTAGGAATCTTTGGATATTTTGCTCAATTATATATGACTAAAGCGATGCAACAAGGTGAAACCAATCAGATAGCGCCATTGAAATATTTAGAAGTCGTTTTTACTGTAATTTTAGGATTAGTATGGTTTAATGAAATCTATAATATTATGAGTTTGGTTGGTATACTAATTATTATTACTGCCTTAAGCCTTAATTTGATAGTCCATAAAAAATAGAAATTAGGTTTTAATTTAATATAGTAAATAACCACAATGATTTATTTTAGTTTTCAACATGTTATGAACACATTAAAAGCTATTTATCGATAAAAAATAGCATTTAAACGATGATATTTTTGCATAAGACTAATTTTACTGTATATTTGATGCTCTTGCTTAAGTCCCTAAATCAACTTTTCAAGATATTTTAATCCATTAAACTAATTTTGACTAATAAGTCAAAGGGTTTCCCTCATATTTAGTACACAAGTTTAGGTTTAACCTAAAACATTAATTATCCATTCCCTTCCCTCAAGAATGCATAAGGCATTCGCAGTATTTAATGTTGAATATTAGAACCCTAAATTATTATACTTTATGAAAACCTTAAAAATTACTCTACTTATGTTAGCCGTTGTAGTATTAACTATATCTGGAAGTAGTAGCGATGTTGTTGCTAATGAAGAAGTAAAAACATTTAAAAGTGATAACTCTAATTACGACCTACTTGTAGTAAATAAAAAGAAAAAAGGGGTAACACAACAAGGTTAAACCTTTAAAAAATATAATTAGTTAAGCTCTCATTTTCATGAGGGCTTTACATGTTTATAATAAATTTATTCTAAATTTGAAGAAACATATTTTTTCAAATTTTGATTACGAGATTCTGTATCATATTGTATTTGGTTTTTTTTCCCCAAATAATTTTCTCACAACAAAACTCAATTGATATACAACTTGATAGCATTCAACAACTTCGCAAGTTATCTAAAAAAGAGAGCTTTTCCATACCAAAGCGAATTCAGTTAGCCGAAAGAGCATTAATTTTATCAAAACAGCTAAACCAGGATTCCATAATACTAAAGAGTGGCAGAATTTTGTCACTTGCTTATTACTATGGAAATAAAGATAGCTTGTATTTGAACATAAATAAGTATAACATTAGGTTAGCTACTAAGCTTAATGATTCATCATCTCTTAAAATTGTCTACACAAATTTAGGCGGTTTTCACAATGAAAATGAGCGAATAGATAGTGCTTATTATTACTTTTCCAAAGCACTAAAGCTCCATAGGCAAACTCAAGATATAGAAGGTGAGGCGAGAATATTGACAAGTATTGCAGATATTCAGGAAACTGAGAAAGATTACATAGGTGCTGAGGAAAATGCTGTTAAGGCTATAAGACTTTTTAATAAATTGGAATATAATGACGATACTAAAGAGTGGCTATGGAGACTTAATAACTTGATAGCTATCGTCTCTTTAAAACTAAAAGATTTTGACAAAGCCTTAGAGTATCATAAAAAAGCTCAGGATATTGCACAAGATATGGAAGAAGGTTATTACAATAATCTTTATTCTATAAATAATATGGCAATTGCTTATAGGTTTAAAGGTGAGATTGAAAAATCTATTGAACTTTATGAACAAGTTATTAATGAAGATAGTTTAGATTATTATGATTCATCATTTTACGTAATAACCCTTGGGAATTTGGCCTACACTAAATCATTTAAACCAGATAGAGATATAAAAGAAATTAAAAGTATTTTTAGATTAGGTGATAGGATGAGTGATACAATAAATGATCCTTTGGCTAAACTAGGAATAGCCATTGACCTCTCAAAATTTTATTTGGATATCGAAGACAGAGATTCTGCATTATATTTTGCTGAAAGGAGTTATAAAATTTCAGATGAGATTTCTAATAATGAACTTAAGCTCCAATCATTAGATTTATTAGCAGAGCTCAATGAAGGTGAAAAAGGTAAACGTTATTTTAGAGAGCATATACGATTGAGTGATAGTTTACTAAATGTGGAAAGAAATAGACGTAATAAGTTTGCTAGAATTAGGCTAGAGACTGATGAATTAGAAGCTGAAAATGAGAAGTTTTCCCAACAAAAATTATGGTTAGGAGCACTTTCAGGATTATTACTTTTGGCTTTAACTTTAGGCTATATAGTTATTACACAAAGAGCCAAGAATAAAGAGTTGAAGTTTGTACAAGATCAACAAAAGGCCAATGAGGAAATTTATAATCTCATGCTTTCTCAACAAGATAAAGTTGATGAGGCTAGAGCTAATGAAAAAAAACGTATCTCTCAAGATCTCCATGATGGTGTTCTAGGTCGTCTCTTTGGAACACGATTAAGTTTAGATAGCCTTAGTTTTTCTGAAGGCAAAGAGGCTGTTAAAAGTAGAATGCAATATATAGGCGAATTAAAAATAATAGAAGAAGATATTAGAAAAATATCGCATGATCTTAATACCGATTTTGTAGCTGGTTCAGGATTTACTGACATCTTATCAGAACTCATAGAAAAGCAAACCAAAGCATATCAACTTACCTACGATTTTGATTATTCCGATGAAGTTAATTGGGAATTTGTAGATAATAAAACTAAGATTAACATTTACAGAGTAATACAAGAAAGCATGCAAAATATTTACAAACATGCACAAGCAAACCATATTAAAATTGGGATAGGATTAAAAAATAATGTAATTTGTATACGTGTTACTGATGATGGTGTTGGGTTTGACACAAATAAGAGTAAAAAAGGAATTGGGCTAAAAAATATCAATTCCAGAATCAATGAACTTAGAGGGCAAGTAGATTTCTCATCGCAAATTGGTAAAGGAACCACTGTTGATATTAATATTCCTTACGAAACTTAAAGATGCAACACATTAATATTTTAATGGTAGATGATCATCCAATCATCATAGAAGGTTATCAAAATACTTTGATGGCTACTAAGCAAGACGACCAAACCTTGCTTATTGATACTGCTAATGATTGTGATAGCGCTAATGCTATGATATTACGTGCTTCTGAAGGTACTCCTTACGATGTTTGTTTTTTTGATATAAGTCTACCAAGTTCTGCTGATGGTAAAATATCATCAGGTGAGGATTTGGCAATGATAGCTCGAGAGCGTTTGCCAGATGCAAAGATTGTAATCTTAACCATGTTTAATGAGTCGTATAGAGTTCACAATATCATTAAGGAGATTAATCCAGATGGTTTTTTAATAAAAAGTGATCTTACATCTTTAGAATTAGCTGAAGCCTTTCAGCTAATATTAAAATCACCTCCTTATTATACAAGCACAGTAAGTAATTTTTTAAAGAAAACTGTTATTAGCGATATTTATATAGATGATATTAACCGAAAGATATTACATCTTCTTTCCCAAGGAATAAAAACCCGAAGCCTAAAGGAATATATTGATCTCTCCATGAGTGCTATCGAAAAGCGAAAAAAACAATTAAAACTGTTGTTTTCTGTAGATGACGGAAAAGATGAAACGCTACTAAAAGAAGCCAGAGAAAAAGGGTTTTTATAGTTTTTTACATAAAATCAGTGTTTTTTATATAATAAAACAACACGATTAACCACTGTAAATCCTACAAACTACGGTTTTTCCGCATTAAGTCTGAGGTTTTTCCGCAACTAAAATTAAAAACACAATACTATATTTACCCTTCAACAGACAATTTTTTAATCCCTCTAAGTTATTTGTTGAATTAATAGCAAGAAAAGAAACCTAGTAGATTTTATCTGCTAGGTTTTGTTTTTTTATATAAAATTGCTCCAATTCGTACTTACTTTGGATAAGAAAAAACCAAAGTAAATTAGAGCAACGATAAATTTTAAGAATGTTGAAACTATAAATCCAAGGAAAGATCCAAAAGCAGCTTTAGTGGCCTTGCCAACATCATTATCATTTGTAAGTTCTCCTGCCAATGCACCAAAAAAGGGACCAATAATAATGCCTCCAGGAACAGGAGAAAAGAGACCAACTAATAAACCTATTGTTGTGCCAACCATTCCTGCTTTACTACCACCAAAACGTTTTGTGCCTAATGCAGGAATAATATAATCCAAAAACCAAATTCCCAAAGCAAAAATAAATGTAAGTGTAATAAAGGTATTGCTAATTGGTATAGCATCTGTAAATTTTAAGATAAGTAATCCAATCCAACTCGTTAAAGGGCCAGGTAAAATAGGCATAAAACTACCAACGATACCTAAAATCATAAAGATTAGTGATACAATCACTAAGAAAATATCCATGTGCTTAATTTATACTTTATATGACGCTGATTTCTGCTAAATGTTACATTTATTAACTAAATAATTAGTTTAAACTAATTATTTAGTTGTATATTCGTTTCATTGAACTAAAAACTTAGTTAAAAATGAAATCGACATGTTAAAAATTATTATAAACTTATAGTAGAATAATTATTTTCAACATCAAAGATTCCCTCTGACAATTGGAAAAAAGATTAAAGACATACAGATGAAACAACTTACCAAAGCCGAAGAAGAGATCATGCAAGTACTTTGGCAACTCAAAAAAGCCAATGTTAAGCGTATCATTGAAGAATTTCCCAAACCCAAACCTGCATATAATACAGTATCTACAATCGTAAGAATATTAGAAAATAAGGGCTTTGTAGATTATGAAAAACAAGGCAAAGGTCATGTTTACTTTCCGCTTATGGCGAAAGAATCTTACAGTAATCAATCCATAAATAAATTGGTAGATAACTACTTTCAAGGCTCGTTTAAAAGTATGGTTTCCTTTTTTGTAAAAAAGAATGATGTAAACTTAAAAGATTTAGAATCTATTTTGAAGGAGATCAATAAAAAAGAAAAATAGCATGCTACATTATATTATACAAACTATTTGCTTTCAGCTTATATTCTTAATGGTCTATGATTTGTTTTTAAAAAAGGAAACATTTTTTAACTATAATAGAGTGTATCTATTAGTTACAGCTGTGTTATCTTTTATTCTTCCGTTTATAAAGATTAACAGCTTTAAAACTCTCGTTCCAGAAGATTATATCGTGAGACTTCCAGAGGTTATCATAGGCAGTATTTCAACAAACTCTTTTAATGAACAAATGATTAACACATTACCTAATGCAGTAGAAACTACATCTTCATTTCAGTGGTCTTGGTCATTGGTTTTAATTTTAGGTATGGTTGTAACTGGGTTTATATTTATGTTTAAAACTGCAAAATTAGTTTGGTTAGTTAATAAAAATCCTAAACGATGGAAAGGTGATCTTCTTATTATTAGATTAATGAATAGTTCTGCAGCATTTTCATTTTTTCATTATGTGTTTTTAGGTGAAAAACTTCAACCAGAAGAAGCATCCACAATTTTAAACCACGAACGTGTTCATGTTAAAGAAAAGCACACCATAGATTTGTTGTTTTTTGAATGTGTTAGAATCATATTTTGGTTTAACCCTTTAGTCTATATCTACCAGAATAGGATACGAGCATTACACGAATATATAGCTGATGATAAGGCTATTAAAGCAGAAGGGAAAACCAAATACTATCAGAATCTATTAACCCAAATATTTGAGACTAAGGATTTATCTTTTGTCAATACCTTTTATAAAAAATCATTATTAAAAAAACGTGTAATTATGTTAAGTCAAACCAAATCAAAACAAATACATCTTATAAAATATGTAATGCTATTACCAATGGTATTTACAATGCTTTTGTATACGTCTACATACGCTCAAGAGAAAGTAACAGATGTACAGAAAGAATACCAAGAATTAACCGACAAGCAGTTAGAAGAAAAATACTATAACGAAATTGTTAAACTAGAAAAGGAAGGTGGTAATGTTTATAGTGTTTTTGAAAACTATTTAGCAAGCGACCAAAATAAATACATTTTATCGAGAGAACAATTGTTTAAACAAAAAGCATACATGCGTTATGTTTTAAAATATGTAAAAGAAAAACAAATACAAGATGGCACTTACGATAAAGAAAAAGATCCAACTCTCAGAACACCAAAATACGAAACTTACCAAGAGTATCTAGACTATAAAAAAACCGATGAAGCTAAGCGTGCTTGGGACAATCAAACCAAAAACGGTGTTTTACGTTTAGTCGTTGATGATTTGGGGAATTTGACAGACGACGAGCAGAAGCGTTTTGATAAAAAAATGAAGATGATAGAAAATGACGACTATTTTAACTCATTAATGATGACAGATGGAAAAGGTACCACTAAAATGGTTGTTCAGGAAATTGATAATAAGAAAATTCCAGTACCAGAGAATAGTAACTCTAACGACATTGAAATTGTAGAAACGGAAGAACAATTAGAAGTCCCTTTTGGTGTTATTGAAAACGTACCAACATTTGAATTCTGTAAAGACTTAAAAACCAACGAAGAACGTAAAAAATGCATGTCTCAAAACGTTGCTAAACACGTTAACAAAAATTTCAATACAGATTTAGCTAAGAGCTTAGGTTTAGTTGGTAGACAACGAATTAGTGTTTTATTTAAAATAGATAAAGTAGGTTATGTAACAGGTATTAGAGCAAGAGCTCCTCATCCTGCTCTGGAGGATGAGGCCAAACGTGTTATTGCAACACTTCCTCAATTTATACCAGGAACTCAAAAAGGCGAACCAGTAATTGTACCTTATAGTTTACCAATAGTTTTTCAAGTTACCGAAGATAAAAGTCAAGAAAGCAATACGCTCCCTTTTAGTAAAATTGATGAGCCTCCAGTATTTATAGCAGCCTGTTTAGAAATAGATAACAAGGAGCAACAGCGTAAATGTACAGCACAAGCATTAGCAAAATTTGTAAATAAAAAATTTAACATGAAAGTTGCTGAGGATTCCAATCTAAAAGGCGTTCAAAAAATTGTAACGACATTTAAAATTAATAAGCAAGGTGTTGCTAATGAAGTAAAAGTAAAGGCTCCAAATAAAGCCTTGGAGGAAGAAACCAAACGTGTTATGTATTCCTTACCAAGATTTAAACCTGGCAAGCACAAAGGTGAACTTGTTGAGGTTTTATACAGCTTACCAATACAATTTTATATAGCTGAATGAGGAAACTATTAGTAATTATTTACATTTTGGCATTAAAAGCCGAAGCACAGTCTTCGGCTTTGGATATTGGCAACGATTTATTTGCAAAAGGTAATTATACCAAGGCTGTTAAAGCTTATTTAGAGTATAATGACAGTACAGCAGTTTTCGATAAAATAGCCAAATCCTATATGGCATTAGGTTTAACTAATAAAGCGGTTTTATACTATGAAAAAAGCTTTAACGCTTTTCCTGATAACGAACTTATCATGTATAATTATGCCAAGATTTTATTAAGTACAAAGCAGTACAACAAAGCCTCTCATCTTTTTGAAAAACTGATTTATAAGGACTACAAAAATCCTAATTACCACTACCAAAAAGGGTTAGTTTTAGAGAAGATGAAAGATTCTATGGAGAAAGCCATAGATCGATTTAATTCAGCCTTTCGTTTAGATAATTCACATCAAAAATCTATTGTAAAACTAGCGAAGTATTATATTAAAAAGCGCAGGCATCAATCTGTTGATTTCTATGTGGATAGAGGTTTGGAATACGCACTACAAAGCCCATCATTACATAGTCTCAAAGCGCAGAATTATTACTATAAAGAAGATTATGCTAAAGCCATAGTTTGGTTTGAAAAGCTCATTGCACTTGGTGAGTCTTCAGAGTTTATACATGAAAAATTAAGCCTTAGTTATGGTCATGAATATGAGTATAAAAAGGCTATAGAGCAACGCAAAAAAGTGTTAGAGTATAATGCCATGGATGCTGTTTCTATGTATGTTATTGGGCAATATTACCAACGTCTCAATAATCATGAAGAAGCGGAGAAATGGATAACAAAATATTTAAAGTTATCAGATATACCACTCGATGCAGAGTATACTAATCTTGGCATGAGTTATAATTATCAAAAAAAATACAAAGAAGCCATTGATGCCTTCAAAACAGCTTTAAAAGAAGATTCAAATAATATTAGTGCTCAGTTTTTTTTAGTAAGAACCAAAGATGAGTTTTAT
This sequence comes from Microcosmobacter mediterraneus, assembly GCF_031846265.1. NCBI lineage: Bacteria > Pseudomonadati > Bacteroidota > Flavobacteriia > Flavobacteriales > Flavobacteriaceae > Microcosmobacter > Microcosmobacter mediterraneus. Next base: position 86,716 of record NZ_JAVRIA010000005.1, read on the forward strand.
AAAGATATTGATGCTAAAATTAAACTATATAAAGACTTTAAAGATAAGTATCCCAAAAGTCCGTTTTTACCTATGGCAGAAATGCGATTATCAGAATTGAAAAAGGAAAAGTTCTTAGACCAAGACTAAAATCTAAAAAAGTTGTATTTTTCGTTTTAAGTTAGGGTATACAATGAAACGTTTAGGATCACTATTATTTCTTTTTATGGTTTTGAATTCTTGTCAATATTTTGAGAAGAAAAAGGTCTATTCTCAAGATATTTATGAAGAAGAATTAAAAACGATTAATTGGAATGATGTAGACCAATATCCAGCCTTTGAAAACTGCGAATCTGTAACCATTAAGCAAGACCGAAAGCAGTGTTTTGAAACCACCTTAACGCAGTATATTAACACCTATTTTTCTAATCAAAATATTATTGTATCACACGATATCAATGATACCTTGTATTTAAAATTAGAGATTGATAAAGCCGGAACCATTGATGTGTATTCTATAGAAGCCGATAGCCTTACCAGAGCACACATCCCAAAATTAGACAGCTTAGTGGAACGTAATATTTTAGCATTGCCTAAAATTTATCCTGCTATTAAACGCGGACAGGAAGTTAATACTGAATTCTTATTACCAATAGTTATTAAATTAGATTAAAACCTAATCGCCATTTTTTGCATAAACCTTAAAATTTCAACATACAACCAAACCAGCGTTGCTAAAAGTCCCCAAGTGGCTAGCCACTCTTTATCTTTTGTGGCTCTGCCTTTATAACGCTCTATATAATCAAAGTCTAAGAGTAGTGCAAAAGATGCTACAATAGCTGCTATGACGTTAAAGGCAATAGCCAGGTTAGAGGTTCCCCATAAAAATGATTTAATACCAAAAAAACCTAAAATCATGGAGATGATATAAACTACAAAAATACTTGCTGCTGCAGAAATGATAACACTTCTCAATAATTTAGTCACCACAATAATACGTGTTTGATAAAGTAGTAACATTACAAAAAAGGTAACAATGGTAACACCAATGGCTTGATAAGGAAGCTCAGGAAAATGGGCTCTAGCATAAGCAGAAAATCCGCCTAAAAAACAACCCTTTGCAACAGTGTATAATGGTACTAAAAACCAAGCCCAATGTTTTCTTACTGATATAATAACGCTAATAATAATAGACGCTAACATACCACCAAGTGTAAACCATCGTACCCGCATACCATTGGCATTAAGTTTCCAAATGATTGCTGTGATGCCTGCAATAACTAAAATACAGATCAAGGATTTTATAAAAATACCAAAGACAGTCATTTTAGCTTTTGAGTTCTTATTATCATCCCAAAAGTAACCTGTAAAAACTGGGTTAGAGGTGCTGTAGTTTTTTAATTTCATTATAACGTTAGCTTATAGCCTAAAGTAATATCTGTTGAAAAATTCCCTTGATTATCTAGCAGTAAAGCAAATAACTCGCCATAGTTTAGTGTTATAAATCCTGAGTCTCCAACAGCTAGTTCTGCTCCAACACCAAAAATAAAAGGTGTATCAAAAGCAGTATCTTTTAGAGTATTTGTAACGGTTGCTGGTCCTTGAGGGATTTCAATCTCAGCTTTAGCAAAATTGAGCGTGGCAAATTTTACCTGACCATAAAAACTAAAGGTTTCGGATTTAATAATTCTATAACGATAACCTATAGAGAATTCGGTTGTGGAATATTTGAAATTATCATTTTCAAAGGCACGACGAACTTGTAAAAAACCAGAATGTCTAGGTAATATATTTTTTTCAAGTAATTCTAACTCTAAAACTGCTAATGGTACTTTTTCATTTGTAGGATTTTCTACAAAAGGATTGTTAGTGATACCACCATTAAGTCCTAAACGAAGTTGCACTTTAGATGAGGTTGTTTTAGAAACATAGCCAGAGTCTGTAGCTTCATTATATGCATCGATAAAATTCCTTAGACTATATAGTGTAAATTTTAGTTTAGACGTATCCTTAGAAGTCAATGATCCTAAAATGTCTTTATATTCCTCGTTATAGGTTCGTCCTTCTTTTTTTGTGTTAAGCAACTCACTTACTTTACCATCTTCTGTTCTAATAAAATATCTGTAATTACGATCAATAATATTCCAGAGTAAATCTAGTTTTCCAGAGATTTCGGTTTTTAACTCTAATGGTTTACCATCAACTAAAACGGTGTCTTGGGCAGACGTAACAAGCGAAAAACAACTAATAAGTATAATTAAAACTATTCGTTTCATAAATGAGGACATTGCTCGAAGTAAAGCTAATAAAATTAAATGAATACTAAATTATTTAGTAAAGGTTCGGTTTTTCCAGGAGTAGGTCCCAATTTGAGATTTTAAAGCAATATAAGTTGTAAAGAAAGGATATATGAATACACTAATCCAATAAAATCGTAATACGTTTTTTTTACTAAAAAACTCAGCAGATTTATAGATGAGCCATAAATCTATATTCAGTTTTATAAACCATAAATACAACATTGGTTTATGATTAATAACTCCGCTAATGGCCAGTGCAGTAGCGATTACCAAGGTAGCATTCATAAGTAAGACTATAAAACTTGTGAGCTTACTAAAGTTGTTTTTATAAGCTTTGGCTTTACTTGCCCAACGTACTCGCTGTGCTATTAATGCATTCCAATTATCCTCAGGTGATGTTAACACAATACTATCCTTATGTTTTAGATAATGAACTTTAGTGTGGTCGAATGCTATCGCCTTTTCTAAGAGAAATATATCATCTCCAGAAGCTAAGTGATTATTACCTTCATAACCGTTTAATGTATTAAACAACTCTTTAGAGTAACAAAGATTTGCGCCATTGCTTAGAAATGGTTTTTGCATACCAAAAGCTCCAATAGTAACGCCTTGGAGACTTAACATATCTAACTGTTGGAAAGAACTTAGAAAGTTTTGAGAGGTATTGAGCATAACAGGAGCTACAATCATTTTGGTCTCTTGTTTTGGTATAAAAGTATTAAACTTATGCAACCAGTTTTTAGGGACAATACAATCTGCATCTGTTGTTATAATCCAATCGAAATTAGCCTTACTAATAGCTAAACTAATAGCGTCTTTTTTAGGTGATTTAGAAATCGTTGTATTCTGCAGCAATCTTATCTTAAGAGATGAAGGAATGGTTGATAAGAATTCAGAAACTATATTTTCTGAGTTGTCTTGGGAATGATCGTTAACTAAAATAATTTCAAACAAATGATGACTATAGTCTAGTGCAACTAACGATTTTAATAATAGAGGTAGACTCTCAGCTTCATTTCTAAAAGGTATTACAATAGTAAATTGAATAGTCTCATCATAGTGTTCATTAGTAAAATATGTTACCTTATCAAACCGTACAGCAAAACAAGCAATGAGTATAACATAAACTAAGGTAATGATACTAAAGGCCGCAATTATCATTCTGGAGAATTGTTATATACATTAAAATTAATAACAAAATAACTACCAATAATACTAGGTAACACCGTATTCAAAATCCACATAATTAGTATAATACTGAGTATAGTAATTTCGTTAATTCCTACTAAAGAAAATAGATACACTGCCACACTGCCTTTTACAATTACATCAAAAATAAATATTGAAGGAATAATTGAGGCTAAAAGGTACATGGTTGTTATAACAGACATGGCTCTAAAATAAGTTACATCGATGGCAAATAATCTTAGTAATATATAGAATTGCAAAGAGAAAATAAGATACCTAATACATGAAAACACTAGTGTAGATACTTTAATATTATTTGGAATGTTCAGCCAAAATTCTTTAACACGCTCTATTGTAAATCCTCTAATTTTAAATTTGTTTTGCTTTACACCAAAGACTGTTAATACAGCAACAAGCATAAAGATTAATACAATTCTACTGATTCTAAAAAAATCCACTTCAAGGTTATAGTTTACAATCATATAACTTAAACCTACACATCCTAACAAAAGTGTTATTAGCATCTGGCTTATATTACCCAATAGATTTAGGAATAAAATACGTTTTCTGTAATTTTTTGAGAAGTAAATAGCTTTTGCGCCATATTCTCCTATCCTATTTGGAGTGATTAAAGAAGCCGTTAAGGATGCCAAGCTTTGTTTTAAAGCTTCAAAAAAGGAAATTGATCTAATAGATTTAACTAATTGTTGCCATTTAATAATTTCAAAAAACCAGTTAAAAATGCTTAAAATAACCAAAAAAAGCATATTTTTTAATGAAAAAACCTTGTTTTTGGTCAAAAAACCGATAAAAACACTAAACTCTAAATCTTTATTTTCGGCGACTTTAGTGTAGATAAAATAGAAAGCACCAACAACAATACTTAACTTTATAAGTACAAAAAAGAATTGCTTAGTTTTGTAAGGAAGCGCATACAGCATAGTGCAAAATAACCTAAATATTATAAGATGAAAACCCTTTTCAAATCTACCTTAATTATTTTTATGCTAGTTGCATCTTGTCACATATGTGACGCTCAAAAAGATACTAATATTCTTAAAGGTCAAGTTGCTATAGGATTTAATAGACCATTGTGGCGAGGATTTGTTCCAGGATTAAATTCTCAGAATATAAATTTCCCAACTGTAAATCTTGGTCTACAGTATATGTTTAAACCACAATTTGGAGCTAAATTAGATTTTGGGTTTAACCGTTTTGCCAATGCAGATGATGTGCCAGATTTTAAAGTAAACTATACGAGGTTTAATGCGCAATTTGTTTATGATCCAACAGATGCTATTGGTTTTTTGCCACAACGAATGCGTTTGGTATTGCATGCAGGTCCAGGAATATCTTTTGTAAAACCTCTTGGAAACTTAGGTGATAATAAACAAACCTATCTAAACTTTTTAATTGGTACAGAATTGCATTATGCACTTTCAGAAACCATGTCTATTTATGGCGATGTGAGTTATATACACGGTTTTACATCAGTAGAGGATTATAATCCTCCTTTATCTGGTTTAGGTGCTTTTAATGATGGTATTTTAACCGCAACTATTGGTGTTACATTTTCTATTAGTGGTTGTTACACGTGTAATTAATGAGTAAAGAGAAAATAATATTAGGTATTGATCCAGGAACTACAATCATGGGTTTTGGACTTATAAAAGTTGTTAGCAAAACAATGACTTTTATGCAGCTTAATGAGTTGCATTTAAAAAAATATGATGATCATTATTTAAAGTTGAAACTCATATTTGAGCGAACGGTTGAGCTTATAGATACCTATCATCCAGATGAAATAGCTATTGAAGCCCCTTTTTTTGGTAAAAATGTACAATCAATGCTAAAGCTAGGCAGAGCGCAAGGCGTTGCTATGGCTGCAGGATTAAGTAGAGAAGTGCCTATTACTGAATATTCGCCAAAGAAAATAAAAATGGCCATAACCGGAAACGGAAATGCCAGTAAGGAACAAGTGGCAAAAATGCTTCAGAGCCTGCTAGATATAAAAGAGTTACCTAAAAATCTAGATGCCACTGATGGTTTGGCAGCTGCTGTATGTCATTTTTATAATCAAGGACGTGTAAGTGTTGGCAAGAGTTATTCTGGGTGGTCTTCTTTTGTAAAGCAGAATGAAGGCCGTATTAAGAAATAATCAGTAATGAATAATAAAGCTACATGTAAAAACTGCAATTCTGATTTTTTTGGTAGCTATTGCAATAACTGTGGTCAGAGAAAATCTGTAAATAAGGTTACGTTTTCAGAAATTTCACAAGATTTTATTGACACTGTGTTTTCTGTAAATGCACCATTATGGGTTACTATTAAAGCTTTGTTTCTTAATCCAGGAAAACTTTTTAGAGAGTACTTGGCAGGAAAACGAAAGGCCTTCTATAAACCGGTTGCTTTTTTTGTGCTTATTACGATAGCATATATTATTTTGTTTTCCCTTTACGATTTTGATGTTAATAATCCAAGCCAAGAGCGTGAGTTGAAATTAATTGCCCAAGCAGAACAGAGTGCATTCAGAAACTTTAATAACTTATTGTTTATTTATGTTTTTAATTTGGGTTTTACTATTAAATTATTTTTTTACAAGAATTATTCTTTAATCGAATATATTACCATTTCATTTTACATTATTGGTGTATATACATTACTCTTATCTGTAACAACTCCGATTGCATATTTAGGGGATTTTAGCTTATTTATGATACCAACTGTTTTAATGGTTTTATATCTTATATATAGCTTTACTTCTTTTTTTAATAAAAGAGATTTCTTTACTATTATTAAAATCATTGTTGCATTTGCTATTTCAACTGTTTTGTTTTTTCCAATGGCTTTTGCTATTTCTCTTTTAATAGTTTGGCTAAAAACAATATAATGGCAGGCATCTACATTCATATACCATTTTGCAAGCAAGCATGTTATTATTGCGACTTTCATTTTTCAACGTCTTTAAAGAAAAAAGATGAATTACTACAAGCCATATTAGTTGAATTACAATTGCGTAAAGACGAATTCAAAAACACAATAGTTGAAACCATTTATTTTGGAGGCGGAACACCTTCGCTATTAACTAATGATGAATTGCTATTGATTATTGAAGCTGTTTACAAAAATTATAAAGTTGTTGATGAGCCAGAAATTACTATAGAAGCTAACCCAGATGACCTCATGTCTGTTCGAGCGGAGTCGAGAACTATTTATCAAGATTATAGGTCAATTGGTATTAATCGTTTAAGTATAGGCATTCAATCCTTTTTTGAAAGAGACTTAAAACTTATGAATCGTGCTCATAATTCAGAAGAAGCTAAAAAGTGTTTAGAAGAGGCCGTGCAACACTTTGATAATATCTCAATCGACCTCATTTACGGAATTCCTGGTGCATCAAATACGCAATGGATTGAAAATATAGAAACTGCCTTATCATTTAATATTCCGCATATTTCTAGTTATGCCTTAACTGTAGAACCCAAAACAGCTTTAGAGAACTTCATTAAAAATGGGATCATAGAAAATGTGGATGACGAAAAGGCAGAGCAACAATTTCAAGTGTTAGTCGATAAATTAGGTAAAGAAGGTTTTATGCATTATGAATTATCTAACTTTGGTAAAGAAGGCTTTTTTAGTCAAAACAATTCGGCCTATTGGCAAGGGAAACATTACCTAGGTATTGGGCCCTCGGCACACTCATTTAATGGTATAGAACGTTCATGGAACGTTAGAAACAATTCAAAATACATAGCGTCTATAGTAAAAGGAGTATTACCTCTAGAAAAAGAAATACTTTCAATAACAGATCGTTATAACGAGTATATAATGACTGGTTTAAGAACCGTTTGGGGCGTTTCACTCCAAAAAATTGAAAGTGACTTTGGTAAACAATATAGGTCTTATGTATTAGAGCAAGCTAAAAACTATATTGATGATGAGTTTTTGTATCTTGAAAACGATATTTTATCAGCTACTAAACAAGGAAAATTTCTAGTAGATGGTATAGCATCTCAACTTTTTAAACTTAATTTATCTTGATTGCAACTATTCAATATAATTCTAGAAAACTTCAAATTGATTTATCGCAACCATTAGATATTTCAATCCCTTTGAAAGCCTCAGAAACAAATGTTAATGCTTGGTATATTGGTCCTCCAGAGATTAATCCTGTGGTTATTGATGGCAATACCATAAGTGTTGAAAAAGGTGCCTCAGTAAATTTTAATTCAATTAATTTTAATCCACATGCTCATGGCACACATACAGAATGTGTTGGGCATATTACAGAAAAAGTACATTCTGTAAATAAGTACTTAAAACAATTTTTCTTTTTGGGAGAAGTGATTACTGTGGCTCCAGAAAAACAAGATCATGATTTCGTAATTTCAAAAAAGCAATTACAGTTTGCTTTAGGCAATAAAAAACGTGACGCCTTAGTGGTAAGAACCATTCCTAATATTAAAGATAAAAAATCAAGACAATATTCTAATACCAATTGGCCATATTTTACATTAGAAGCCATTGAGTTATTAGTAAATAAAGGTATAAAACATTTACTTGTAGATTTACCTAGCATTGATAAAGAAGAAGATGACGGCATATTAGCAGGACACAATGCCTTTTGGAATACTAGCGGAAAGCTACGAATGGATGCAACTATAACTGAATTTATTTATGTGTCTAATAAAATTGAAGATGGCACATATTTTGTTAATTTACAGATAGCACCATTAGAGAATGATGCATCACCAAGTAAACCAATTTTATACAAGATTTTAGATTAATATGGAAGCATTTTTAGGAATAATCATAGGTGTTTTAGCTAGTCTTGGAGGTGTTACTTATTTTAAATCCTTGAAGCAAAAACAATTAGTTAGGTCTCAATCTATTTTATTATTAGATAAAGTTAAAAGTGTCTGTAAGTTCATCACTGTCGAAGGGGATTTTGCTGAAATCTATCACTATGAGGATGTAAAAGAAAAATTTCTAAAGTTAATTTCTAGTAAAAAGAAAGCTTTAGTTGTGGTTAATGCAAAAGCGCATGTAGGCTATGACCTCTCAAAGCTTAAGATGCAAGCAGATAAAGACAACAAAAAAATAATCCTTGAGTATTTTCCACAACCAGAAGTATTGTCAATAGAAACTAATCTAAATTATTACGATAAAAAAGATGGTTACTTTAATAAGTTTGATGCGTCTGACTTAACAGAATTACATCAAGAATCTAAAAAGCATATCCACGATAAAATTCCTGAAAGCGGTCTAATTGAGGCAGCCAAAAAAGAAGCATTACAAACCATAGGTTTAATGGAGAGTATTGTTCAAACTTTAGGATGGACCTTAGATTATTCAGCTTTGGTCATAGAAGATAAGTCTAATAAAATGATTAAAAACTCTTGAATATTGAACAACTTTATGAGTATTGCTTAAGCAAAAAAGCAGTAACAGAGCACTTTCCCTTTGATGACAATGTACTCGTATTTAAAGTGCTTGGTAAAATGTTTTTATTGACTGGATTAGATACTTGGGAAAAAGGCGAAGCAGCCATAAATGTAAAATGTGATCCAGATTATGCTGAAGAATTACGTGCAGAATATCAAAGCGTTGAGCCTGGTTACCATATGAGTAAAAAACATTGGAATACCTTAAGATTACATAAAGGCGAATTGTCTCCTAAATTAATTTCTGAGTTAATTGACCATTCTTATGATTTAGTCGTAAAAAGTTTACCAAAAAGGAAGCAAGAAGAATTTAGGGAATTCTGAATTACAGTTAAATCAGACAATTTTAACATCAGTAATTATGAAAATAATAATAACCATTCGTCGAAACTTATCTACCATCCAACGACACTTAAATACAGTCAACCGAATAAAGTGAACTCTATTTTGTATTTCATGTAAATTGCTTTTTTAAATAAATAAGCGATACATGAAAACCCTCAATATTTTATTAATTGAAGATGATATGATTGAAGTGATGAAGCTTAACAGAGCTATGAGTACATTACAATTAAATCATTCTATTATAGAGGCTAATAATGGTGAAGATGCTTTAAAACTCTTAGAACATAAAGATCAACTTCCCGATATCATTCTCTTAGATTTGAATATGCCTAAGATAAATGGGATCGATTTTCTTAAAATTCTAAAAGCTGATGATCGATTAAAATACATTCCAACAATTATTTTAACAACGTCAAATAACCAACGTGATCTTTTAGAATGTTATAAGATAGGTATTGCAGGATATGTACTTAAACCACTAAAATATGAGGAGTATGTTTCTAAAATTGAGAAATTATTAGCATATTGGAGTATCAATGAATTAATCACAACATAATGAAAGGCATCATATTTACAGAATTTTTAGAGTTAGTAGAAGAAAAATTTGGATTAGAAATGGTAGATAAAATTATCAACCAATCTAGTTTAGATTCAGATGGTATTTATACATCAGTTGGTACTTACGAATTCTCAGAAATGCTTCAGCTCATATCTCATTTAAGTGCTAATACAGATATAGCGGTAGATGATCTTCTTATGGTCTATGCAGAACATTTATTCAAAGCTCTAATAAAAGCACACCCTAATTTGGTTGAGCACTATAAAGACCCAATGAATTTGTTAGCGTCTATAGAAAATCATATTCATGTTGAGGTGCAAAAAATATATCCAGATGCACAATTACCAACGTTTGAGCTTGAAGAGCGAACAGACACAAAAATGGTAATGGTTTACAAATCTGATAAAGCATTATATATGTTAGGCAAGGGATTAATGTTAGAAACCTTCAAACTATTTAATGTGTCAGCTAGTGTAGAATTTGAAAAGCTTAACGAAGCTGGTACTGAGGTGAGATTCTTCATCAATAAAGCCTGATGAGTCAAGAAGAAGTAGACATTCTTAAAAGAGCATTGGCTCGTGAAAAAGCATCAAGAAAAGCTGCAGAAGAAATTCTTGAGGCTAAATCTGCTGAATTGTACGAGACAGCTCAGAAGTTACATGAGTCTAATAAAAAACTAGAAAAATTAGTTAAAGAAAAGACATCTGAATTACGCGGAGTTTTTGAAAATATAGTCGATGCTTATGTAGTAATGGATTTGTGGGGCAATGTTCTTAAAATGAATGACGCAGCTATTCAGTTATTAGGATATAACAATTCAGAAGATGATTTTAACCTTTTAGAACTTGCTGATCCAACAGAAGCAGAAAACGTAATGAATACCTTTGAGACGCTCATAAATCAGGGTTCTGTTACAGATTTTCAAGTAAAAATTAATACAAAATTTAACGGTCAACGATTAGTACATATTAACGCCAGTATAATTCTAGATGATACTAATAAACCAATTGCAGCACAAGGAATTGTCAGAGATATTACAGATATTACAACATTACAATTACAAAAGGAAAGTCTTCTAAAGCGTTTAGAAAAAAGTAATGATGAGCTACAAGAGTATGCTCATATTGTATCTCATGATTTAAAATCCCCTCTTAGAAGTATTGATGCTTTAGTAAGTTGGTTAAAAGAAGATAATAAAGATAAGCTTGATGATGCTAGTCTTAAGAATTTAAATCTCATTGAAACTACATTAGAAAAAATGGAACAACTTATTTCTGATGTATTAAATTATTCAAGTGTTGCGGCAGATAATAATGAGCCAGTTGAGGTTAATATTCAAGTCTTAGTAGAAGATTTACTTAAAATATTATTTATTCCAGATCATATAAAGGTTATTTTAAAAGGCGATTTACCAGTATTAACTGGAGATCATACCAAGTTGCAACAAGTGTTTCAAAATCTAATAAGTAATGCCGTAAAATTTAACGATAAAGAAAAAGGTATAATAGAAATTGATGCCGCTGATAAAGGAGAATTTTATAAATTTTCAATAAAGGATAATGGAATTGGTATTGAACCACAATTTCACGATAAGGTATTTAAAATATTTCACGCCTTAAATAAAAACAAAGATTCTTCAGGTATAGGACTTTCTATAGTTAAGAAAATTGTCAATCTCCATGACGGAAAAATATGGTTAGAAAGTGAACCTCAAGTAGGAACAACTTTTTATTTCACCCTAAAAAAATAATATGCTAATAACATCAACAAATATTGATGAGATTGTGCAATCAATCTCTAATCATGTCAATGAAAAAGCTGCTTTAATTACAATAGGAGAGCACACAGAAATTGAGGTTAATAATTTAATTGAACAGCTTAATAAAGTAGAATTGCGTTTTATGGGAGGTATATTCCCTAAAGTAATTCATGGTAATTCTATATTAGATAAAGGCATAGTTATTAATACGCTAAATAACTTAGAGTCAATGTTTTTGGTTAAAAACATAAGCACTAAAGATTATCAAATTCCTGAAGTCAATTTTGATGCAGATAAAGATTACAGCTTATTTACATATGTAGATGGTTTAACCTCTAATATTTCGCATTATCTGAGTGAGTTATACGAGAATTATGGCATGCAAACTAATTATTTTGGTGGTGGTGCAGGTAGCTTAACATTACAGCAAAAACCATGTGTGTTTAATAATGAAGGTGTTTTTATGGATGCAGCTGTTTTTAGTGTTATGACAATGTCTTCTAGAATAGGTGTGAAACATGGTTGGAGTAAAGTTGAAGGGCCATTTATTGTGACTAAAGCTGAGGGCAATGTCATTAAAGAAATTAATTGGAAAAACCCCTACGACGTATATAAGGAAGTTGTTGAAGAACACTCAGGTAAAACGTTTACAGATGATAATTTTTTTGATATTGCTAAAGGGTATCCATTTGGAATATTAAAAGAAGATGGAGAATGTATAGTTAGAGATCCACTAATGGTTAATGAAAATAGTGAACTAGTCTGTGTTGGGGAATTAGAAGATAATATGGTTGTTGATATACTCAATGGTAATGAGAACTCACTTATTAATGCCGCTAAAACAGCTACGCAAGACAGCGTAAATCAAGCGGTAACTCCTAGTAAAGCTATTATTATCGATTGTATATCTAGAATTTTATTTCTTGAAGATAACTTTGATAAAGAATTAACAGCAATTACCCGTACACTGCAAGATAATTTCCCTGAAGTCTCCATTGGAGGCGCATTAACTTTAGGTGAGATTTCGTCATATGGGGAAGGATTTTTAGAATTTTATAATAAAACTGTCGTTGTAGGCTTATTTGAATAATGAAGGTAGAAAATCACATTATAGAAATTCTTCAACTTTATGAATATGCCATGGCTATTGGTAAATCTTTAGATTATAAAGAAAGCTGTGACTTATTTTTAAAACTTATTCTTAAGCGTAAAAATTTAAATGCAGCATGGATCTTAGAAACCGATGAAAGTCGTCTTAAGTCTACTTATTCTGTTCCATTAGGAAAAGAAATTAAGTTGAAATACGACCACGGTATCACGGAGTTATTAGATAAGATGGGAGATAGTAACATTTTTGATGCCAATGAAACTATAGCCTCTATTGCACCAATAGCTATTGAAGATGGTAAAACGGCAATTTTCAACTTAAAGGAGCAAGGCTTATTGTTTTTGTATTCAAAAAAAGACAATCTAACGACCAAAGATCTAACGCAATTAGAGCCAGTAGTAAATAAATTTTCTATTAATCTTAAGGCCTGTAAAGCCTTTAAAGAACAAGAGCAATTATTACATAATTTAGAGATTCAAAATCAGGAGTTAAGTGATTATGCACATATGGTGTCGCACGATTTAAAATCCCCATTGCGCAGTATAGATACACTTACAGCATGGCTAAAAGAAGACTACTCAGATCAGTTAGATACTAGTGGCAAAAAACAGATTGATACCATAAGAGGTAGTGTTGAGAAAATGGATACATTAATTAATGGAATTTTAGACTACTCTACCATAGGCAAGGATCAACCAGAGTCTTATAAGGTAGATCTTAATGTATTATTAAAAGATGTACTCAAAATGATTGAAATACCAGATCATGTTTCAATTAAATTACCAGAATTGCCAAGCGTTTTTGGTGACAAGTATAGATTGCAGCAGTTATTCCAGAATTTACTAAGCAATGCTATAAAATATAACGATAAGGCAGATGGTCATATAGAAGTTGGCTTTGAGGATAAACAACCTTTCTGGGAATTTTACATAAAGGATAATGGGAAAGGTATTGATGCCGTCTATTTTAATAAGATATTTAAAGCCTTTGAAAAATTAGAAAATAACCGAGAATCTTCGGGTATAGGTTTGTCTATAGTAAAAAAGATAGTGGATTTGTATGGAGGAAAAATTTGGTTAACTTCAGAACTTGGTAAGGGAACTACCTTCTTTTTTACTTTAAAAAAACAACTTGATGGAGCAGCCTAATTTATCTTACATAGAAAGTATGTCTGCTGGTGATAAAGCGTTTGAGCAAAAACTGATAGATATTATTCAAAAAGAGTTTCCTGAAGAGAAACAGGTTTACTTTGATAATATATCCGCAGAGAATTTTAAAGAAGCTGCTGAAAACGTCCATAAACTTAAACATAAAATTAGTATTTTAGGACTCGTAAAAAGTTATGAAGTTGCTGTAGGCTATGAGCATAACCTCATAGATGGCAGTGCTTTAGGTAAAGAAGAATTTGAATCTATTTTACAAAACATGACTGATTTTTTAAAGACCTTATAAGCCTATTTTATGAATTGTATTATTATTGATGATGAAGCTACAGCACGTGCTATTATTGGACAATTATGTAGTAATGTGCCTAGTCTAAATGTTTTAGAGGAGTTTCCAAACGCAATTCAGGCCATTAAATATTTAAATCAGAATGAGGTAGACCTTATCTTTTTAGACATCCACATGCCAGATTTTACAGGTTTTGATTTTATTGAAACCTTAAAGAATCCACCAAAAATAGTATTAACAACTTCTGATGCTAATTTTGCCATCCAGGCTTTTGAGTACGATTGTATTGTAGATTATTTGGTTAAACCTATTACGCTTGAGCGTTTTCAAAAAGCCATTCAGAAAGCAGAAGCTATAAAGAGTACACCTGTGCCTAAAGTCGATACAAATAAGGTAGAGGTAACATCTGGTAATGATTTGTATGTCAATATTGATAGAAGACTCATTAAAATTGACATCCCAAGTATATATTTAGTAGAAGCCAAAGGTGATTATATTCTTATTAAAACTGATGATAAGAATTACACAGTACATTCAACATTAAAAAAAATTGAGGAGAAGTTGCCAGACAGTATTTTTTTGAAGATTCACCGTTCCTATATTATCAATGTAGATAAGATTATAGATATAGAAGATAATAGTGTGTTAATAGAAAAAGATGTAATTCCTGTGAGTCGCTCTAACCGACCAGAGTTAATGAAGCGCCTTAATTTGTTATAAAACCACTCGTCTATACTAAAAAGTATTCTATCGCTGGTATCATTGGTCTAATCGAAAATCCTTAAAAAAAGTAAAGTTCTAAGGTAATTTTGTTTCAGAAATAATAATGAAATAGAATTATGAATCAATTTTACAATCTAAAAAATCAACTATTACTAATCGCAGTCTTGGCTTTTAATTTTATTAATTACGCACAAGAGGATATACCATTTAACTGTGACTTTAATGCGTATTTATTTCAATATAATGATGTCTACGCAATAGATTTAGCTTCAGGGAATTCTTATTTAGTTCAAGCAGATGTTACTGAAGTTTCTATTAATGCAGCTGCTTACAATCCTGCCGACGGCTTTATTTGGGGATCACTTAAAGGGTCTAAAGAGATTGTTAGGATAGGTAAGAACTTTACAACCTCTACATATAATATACCAGAACTTCCAGATAGTAATCGTTATGTAGGAGGAATCAGCGCACAAGGCATGTATTACTTAAAAGGTGGTGGTACTACCTATTACAAAGTTGATTTAAATCCAGAATCAACTAACTACATTGAACACAATGCAACAGAAAATTTATCATTAAATATAAATATACACGATTGGGCATTTAATGCAGTAGATAATCAGTTATACACTGTAGAAAAAAGCACCAATGTTTTATATAGAATTAATCCAGAAAATGGTGTAGTAACCTCTTTGGGAGAAGTGCCAATTTTAGCTGGTAATAATTATACGTATGGTGCTGTTTATTTCGATGTAGATGGTCGTTTTTACGTATCAGCAAATCAAACAGGAACGATCTATGTGATTCAGAATGTACAAGATGTTAATTCACCAACAGATATGGACTCTAACTTATTTGCTTTTGGTCCTTCTAGTGCAAGTAATGATGGAGCACGTTGTCCAACAGCACCAGTACCACAGGAAATCTGTGATAATGGTATAGATGATGATGGTGATGGCTTAATTGATTGTGAAGATCCTTCATGCTCAGGTTTTGGAATGTGCGATGTTATAGAGCCGCCAACTTCTGGAGCTAATGATGGAGGATTAGAAAGTAACAACAGATTGTCAGAACAAATCAATAAACGCAATTTTAATCGTGTAAAAAATGGTTATAAATTTAATAGCCTAAATGCACCTAGATTAGCTAAAGACTTTAGTTATGCTCAAAGAAATGGTGATAATAATTTTACGCTTCAAGAATTTATTCCTCTTGAAATTATAGGAGAAACAGAAGCCATTGTATCTACACCTTCAGATTTGGTAAACATCACCAATGCTAGTGAAATTTATGCTGTGGATTATATGAATAACGAGACTTCAGTTGCATCTATTTTAGCACTAAAGACCGAAAATGGTGTTTATGAGCATACAAAATATATATGTGATAGATTATTAGGTGCAGAATTAATCTCAGTTAATACCATAGATATCAATGAACATGCATTCATTAAATCTATAATTAAAAATATAGATGGTACTTATGAGTTTGTGTTGAGTTTTTCAGCGAAAGTGATCAATAATAATGAAAACTTTGCGGTAGAAAGCCATTGGAATTTAGACCAATATGAGGAAAACGTAACATTCTATAATTTTCAGATTTGGACTAATTCAGTAGATAACTTGTACCATCTTGGTGAGGAAGTTCTTTCTTTATTAAACATTGAAAAACCAATTGCAGACTACAACAATTCTACACCACCAACGGTTTTTGTTAGAAAAGGGCAATACCAAAATGGTGGACTAGAGCTTCAAATAATAAATACAAATGTTACAGATAGTGTGGTTTTAGACGCAGGTCTTAGAGCTACAGAGACTTCAGATTTTAATAATTGGTCAACTAATATTGGTTTAAATGGGCAATACATCACCAACCTTACGATAGAAACTGGAGATTTATTTGATATCGGATTTAGGATTGGTGATGGTATCGCCACACCAGATGACCTATTTATGTCTGATGGACCTTGGGGAATTGACGATTCGCAAGACGGAACTACGGTTAATTTTTTTGAAGTAACAACCAATGAAAATGAATTTAGTAGTAATGATTTAGTAGTAGAGCGTAACATAGATTTAAGAGCTAATACAAATACCTATGTTGCTGCTTACAGAGCATTAACTCCAAGATATAAAGCAGTAGACTTAACCGCATTTAATGGTTTAGAATTTAGTGCAGAAGGTACAGGAACAATGGAAATTACTTTAGTGAAAGAAAGTATTTCTAACTGGGAAGATCAGTATAAGACTACAATAACGTTGTCGGAGACTGAAGAAGACTTTGCTTTACTACTCCAGGATTTTGAAAGTAGTTCTGCTTCTAATGGTGTGTTTAATGATGTTGTAACCGTTGTGTTTACTATGGCCTCAACAGATGGAAGTACACAATCTAAAACGATGAAATTAAAGGATCTAAGATTTTCTCAAGATACGCTATCGATTTCTCAAAACAACCAAGAGGCTACGACCTTATTGGCCTATCCAAATCCAATGGGCTCACAAGCAACCATTACATTTAGTTTGCCACAAAATGAGAACCTGCAATTTATGGTGTACGATCAGTTAGGAAAATTGGTCTATACCAAAAAGATAAGCGGAACAGCAGGAAACAATAATGTAGTTTTTAATAAGGCAAACCTAAGTTCTGGATTATACTTTTGTAAACTTATAAGTGCGCAATACAACAGTACACCCTTAAAATTAATTATTAAATAACCCTAAATTAATAGTTACTTTTTGAAGGCAAGAGCGAAAGCTTTTGCCTTTTTTCTTGTTACCATCAATTTAGTTACACATTCCTATAATGTAAACAAATAGGTTACTAAAACTCCTTTATTTTTCTTAAGATTAGTTATTAGCAATTCACTTTTATGTTTAATCTTAAAATTAAAGGGCTGAGATGTTATACAGACTCCACTATTATGCTTTAGTCTTATTCCTTGACCTGAAATAATATCTTTATTAGGTATAAATTCACCCTTAGGTATATGCTCTGTTAATAATAAGTATTTGTAACCAGTAGCGCTTATATTTTTTAAAATATTCTGAATTTCATTATTATTTAGGTGTTGTAGAACTTGCCTTAAAATTACACAATCTGCAGAAGGTAGAATGTCTTTAGAAATATCTAGGCAATGAAATGATAATCCTTTATTAATAAACATTTTTTTGTTGAATGTTATAAGCTTATCTACAATATCTACTGCGAAATACTCTTCACTCCATTCTACTAGATTAGAACCTATATTAAAATCGCCACAGCCTAAATCACATATACTTAATTTAGGATTAAAAGAAGAAAGAAAAGTTATAATTGTTTTTAGATAAGGATCTACAATATCTCTATCATGGGATCCATTACCAGAGTAGAATTCCAATCCATATGTTCCCCAAAGATTTAAATCATAGATTTGATTCATTACAGCCGAAGTTGGCCATGGTTTCTTAGATTTAATTTCAAGTTTGTTTTTAAACATAAAATTAGCATTGAAAAAATATTTCAATCTTAAAGGTATATCTAAAATATTAGTTTTTTAAAATCTAAATTAGAAAATATGTTTAAATCGCAACCCAATCTCTGTAAAGGTAAACCCAGCAGCAGTAGCAGAAGCGATATTACTATGTGTGCCATAGATATTCAATAAGCTACGCTCTGACAATTTATAACCAAAGGCACCTTGTAGTCTATAGGCTGTTTGTTTTGGGTTGTTTTCTATAAACTGGTAACCAAATGCACCTGTAAGATTGTAAAACCATTCGTTAGGTTTGGCAACAGTTTCGTCTTTTATAAGATTTACAAAGACTTCGTAATTATTAAACTTTTCTGGACTAAAGTAAATTGTTGGTACCTGGTCTTTAAACGTGATGTATTGGTAATTCACACCAACTTTAAGATTTGGTTTTGGTAAGAGGTTGTAATACAATGAAGTAAATAGCAAGTTTCTGGTATTACCATCGTTTTGCACTGTATGCATTAATTGTGTGTACCAGCCTAGATTAAAATTAGTACTTAGATTATAATTAGCGTAATAGTTGTTCTGTACCAATTCTCTGTCTAATAAATCAGCGTTAAAACTTTCTACTTGGCGTTTATAACCAACATCTAAGGTTTGTAGTTTAAAGGTTTTTATATTAAAAGACAGATCTGTTAAGAGTTGTGTATAATCTGTACTTTCTGCTTTTGCAGAAGTTAATCCTGCAGTGCCTTTAAATGTAATATTAGGCACCACTTGGTAAGCCAGACCTAAAGACAAGTTATTAGAGTTGGCTGTATTGTTGGTTATAGTATTAGTAGTGGTTCTGTAATTATACTTACCTAGAACACTCAATCTCCTAGTTAAAGGATACCTTATGTTGGTATTAAACGAATAGGCTTTGTTATCTCCATTATCAAACGTATGAGATGCTTTAGAGTCTAATGTTGGGCTAAAGCTAACGTTCATTTTATTAATAAAGTTCACCGCATCTTTTTGGTTGTTGTAAAAAGATAGTGTGTTTTCCGCTGAGGTGTAGGCATCATCAAAACGTCCCAAGGCTTTTAAAACATTTGCTTTTCCGAGGTTACCATCAAAAGAAGTGCTGTCGTTTACCAATATTTGGTTGTAATCGGCTAAGCTTTCTTTAAAGTTACTCTTATAAATGTTTAAAGTCGCTCGTAAAGCCAACACCCAATTTTCGTTTGGGTAGTTTATGATTAAGTTGTCAATCAATGTCATTGCTGCTTTATACTTTTTAGTCCAGATTAAGGCTTGTACGTAACGTTCTGTGGTTTGTTGCGCAGTGGTTTTATCTGAATTAGCGGTTAAGCTTTCATAAGCTTGTGTGCTTAAGGCTAGAGCCTTTTTTTCTTTTCCGTTTAAATGTGCTGCCAATGCTAAACCGTTTAAAGCAACTGTTTTGTGTTCTTGTTGTTTGGACAATCTTGTATACATGGCTTCGGCACTATCTTGTTTATTCCATATTAAATACAGATTCGCAAGATTTAATAAGGTGTCTTTATCATCACCAAAAGTTTCAAGATTTTTAGTGAGAAGCATTTCTGCTTTATCATAGTTCTGTGCTTGTTGGTTTTGGTAGGCGTAACCTAAATAGATATATTTTTTAGAGGTCAAAGCATTTGGGTTTCCTGGAGAAACCTCTAAAGCATTGTTGATATATATAATAGCGTTTTCGTATTCTTTTAAATTAGATAAGGTATTTGCAAACCCTAATAAAGCAGCAAAGCTTTTAGCATCTTCAGTTACTAGATCTTTATAGTACTCTTTAGCAACTGTAAAGTTGTTGTTCCATAGCAAAGACTCACCATAATTCAGCTTTACCTCAAAATCATTTGGGTAATCCTTTAATAAGCGAGTGAATAAATCAATAGCTTCTTGAGCCTTTCCATTCAATCCAATAGCACGTCCATAACATAGTCGCGCTGTTTTATTATCTGGATACGATTTTAATATACCATTGAAAAAGGTTTCAGCTTGTGCGTACTTACCTGTTTCTAAATAGGTAAATCCTTCTTCCATGTTTTGAGCAGATGCGCTAAAAACGGTTAAGAAAATACTACTAATAAGAAGTGATTTTAAAGTCTTCATGTCTGTATGTTTAACTATATGCAAGTTACGGACGAATACCGCTTCATTCATCTACAGCAAACGACCATCCGTCGAAATAGAACGCTCATACATGGAATTACGCAAGATATTTGTGTCAGAAATGAAACAATAACCATTTAAAATTATAAAATTATGGCACTTACAATTAAAGAAATCAATGGAGAATTTTTAGTAGAAGGAGCAATCAATGCATCAACAGTAAAATATTTTCAGAACCATTGCGAAATATTAATGCAAGCATTTGGTGACTTAACTCTAAACATTGAAAAGATCACTCAGATTGATAAGAATGGGCTTTTAGCATTAAGAGCTTTATATGATAATGCACTTAATTATAACAGAGGCTTTTATATAGTTGGAGTCGGATGCAAAGAAATCTATGATGAATTTAGATTTACTGTCGAAGCAGCATAAAACATTACAATACAATTAAAACAGAAAAGTCATGCAAGTATTAGCTGCTATTAAAACCAAAAAAATAACACCAGAACAATTATTTATGATAAGCGTTTTGGCGGTTAATGGAGGTAACTATTTATATAACCTAATTTTGGGTCGTTTATTAGGACCAGCACAATTTGCTGATGCTGCAGTTTTGATTACATTTTTATTAGTACTCTCATTTATCGCAATGACGTTTCAGTTGGTGACTGCAAAATTTTCAGTATTATTTGAGTACACTGTGTTTAAAAGTTTTATCGCTAAAGTCTATCAACAAGCTTTAGCAGTTGGTATACTTTTAGGATTATTAATTATTGTTTTTGCTACACAATTACAAGCACTATTTAATACCTCCTCCTCTAGTATGTTTACCATTTTTGGATGTGGAGTGCCACTTTACTTTTTAATGAGTGTTAATCGTGGTACCTATCAAGGAAAAAAAGCTTATAAATCTTTATCGATAACCTATCAAGCAGAAATGTTGAGTCGTTTATTGATTACGCTTGGTATTATTTTAGTCTTAGACATAAAATCGTCTTGGGTTATTGCTACAGGTATTTTACTATCCTTCGGTTTTGGTTTGTTCCCTTTTAAGGTGAAACATCTCAACTTTAAGAAGGTATTATCATTAGATAAAACCTACAGCAAACAGATTAAACGCTTCTTTTTACTTACAGCTTTTTATGAACTCACACAAATTATCATTAACAACAGTGATATCTTATTGGTGAAGCATTATTTTGAATCTTACGAAGCAGGTTTGTATGCCTCATTAGCTTTAATAGGCCGTATTGTGTACTTCATTGCTTGGATGTTTGTCATGTTATTACTACCAGCTGTAGTAGAATTAAAGAAAGAAGGAAAGGAAACCGCATCAGTATTATTTAAGTATGTTGTCTATATCGTTGCAATTTCAACACTTATTGTTATTGTATGTGTAGCTTGTCCAGAATTTATTATTAAACTTCTATTTGGTGAAGAATACATAACGATGGCACCTTTATTATGGAAATATGCCCTTGCTACGTCTATGTTTGCCATCTCTAATATTTTCGCTTATTACTATTTGTCTTTAGATAAATATGTACCTGTAATTATATCTGGAATATTTGGAATGCTGCAAATGGTATTAGTGGTCTTCTATCACGATAGTTTAGATCAGGTAGTGCATATGCAGATTATTGCTATGGCCTTATTATTAGTGATACAATTAGCATTTTTTAGGCAAGAAACAAGAGCTCAAAAAAGCTTAATCTAAAGTAAATTACCATTCGTCTACACTAAAAAGCAACCTATCTAAGGAGGACAGTTTTTGTCCGTTTTAAACCTCAAATTTGTACTGTAAACAAAGCATAATATTTAAAAACCAATAAATAAATCACATCATGAAATTAGCAATCGTAACCGCATATCCACCAAGTAAAGTCACTTTAAACGAGTATGCATTTCATTTAGTAAAGCAGTTTAGAAAAAACCAGAACGTAACAGAATTAATCTTATTAACAGATAGAACTGAAAAAGCAAAAGATCTTGAGTTTACAGAAGCTGGTTGTAAGATTACAGTAAAAGAATGCTGGTCATTTAATAGTTATAAAAACATCTTTTCTGTAACGAAAGCGATAAATAAAACAAAGCCAGATTCAGTATTATTCAACTTACAATTTATGAAGTTTGGTGATAAGAAAATAGCGGCAGCATTAGGGTTAATGTTACCATTAGTTTGTAAGCTGAAAAACATTCCTAACATCGTTTTATTGCACAATATACTTGAAGAAGTAGATTTAGGAAGTGCAGGCTTTACGTCAAATAAATTAATGCAGAGGATCTACGGATTTATAGGTACATCATTGACAAAATTAATATTACAAGCAGATATAGTTGCTGTAACCATGCAGAAGTATGTGAATATCTTAGAGGTTAAATACTTAGCGACTAATGTAAAATTGATTCCACATGGTACCTTTGAGATTGCTGAAGAGCCAGATTATACATTACCGCAAGGGCCATTACAGATTATGACTTTTGGAAAATTCGGAACTTATAAAAAGGTAGAAGGTATGATTGAGGCTGTTGAGATGGTTAGAAAATCTACAG
The DNA here is from genome assembly GCF_031846265.1 of Microcosmobacter mediterraneus. Lineage (NCBI taxonomy): Bacteria > Pseudomonadati > Bacteroidota > Flavobacteriia > Flavobacteriales > Flavobacteriaceae > Microcosmobacter > Microcosmobacter mediterraneus. Next base: position 109,713 of record NZ_JAVRIA010000005.1, read on the forward strand.
GATTAGATTTAGAAGTCGTTATTGCAGGAACGGACAATCCAAATGTGCCAGGATATTTAGCGAAAGTACAAGAGGATTATAAGCATGTGCCTCAAGTCCGTTTTACAGGATATGTAGAAGAGGAAGAAGTACCTGTGTTATTTAATAAAAGTACAGTTGTTGTATTTCCGTATACATCTACAACTGGAAGCTCAGGAGTATTACACCAAGCAGGAAGTTATGGTAAAGCGGTTGTTATGCCAGACTTAGGTGACTTAGCTTTATTAGTAAAAGACGAAGGTTATTTAGGTGAATTTTTTGAGCCGACTAGTGTTAAAAGTATGGCTAATGCCATTGAAGCTTTAGTTGTAAATGAAGCTTATAGATTGCACCTAGCTAAACAAAATTATAAAGCAGCAACGGCACATCCAATGTCACAAATAGCTGATATGTATATAGAGACTTTTAAAAAAATTGTAGATGAAAAATGCGTAAAAATCTCCAAGGTTAATAGCAATACGCATAAAGCTATCCTTTAGTTGAGATATACTTAAAAGAAGGCTTTTTAATCCCACTTTCATCTATAAATCCAAAATGCTTTTGCGCATTTTGGCGCCAAGGAAGTCGTCCAACGACTTCCTTTGGTATTTCTATAAAGTCGTAAAGTGTCCACGACATAAATTGAATATCATTTTCTAAAAAGATAACTTGCATGGCTTGATGATATTCAGCTTGATCCTCTTCTGAATTTCCGAGAGGATTCCATAAGCCACTGTATGATGATAGTCCAAATTCAGAAATTACAATAGGCTTATCTGGTATTTCTGTTTTTAAAGCTTTATACGTCTCATCCAACGCATCAATATCCTCATAATAATGAAAGGATACAAAATCTAATTTATCTTTCAATAGCAAACTACTTTCTGCATTTGACCAGCCGATAGTTATAGGATGGCTTGGATCTTCTGATTTTACAAAATCTACCATTTTATCTAACCAGGCCAGAATTAATGGCTCTGTTCTGTTTTCAAAATCTAAATTGGGTTCATTTTTAATATCCCAACCTAGTAAAGCATTATGATATTTTAAGGCATTAACAATAGTTTTGGCATGGCGTTGTGTTAAACTCCAGTTGATAACTGAATAGTCTCCGTAGAAATCAAAAAGCGTCACCATAACTTTAAGATTTGCTGTTTCTGCAAGATCTAATAGTGTTATAAGTTGTGAGAGTTTGTTATTGTCAACACTAGCTTTTCCAAAGCTATCATAAGGTACAAAAACACGTATGCTATTTAATCCACTCGAAGCTATCAGTTGGAAATCTGAAGCTATAGTATCAGCATCAAAATTAGCACCAAACATATCCCAAGGAGTTACCTGCGGATAATAGTTGATACCTTTTATTTCAGAAATTGTAATAGGATTTTGCTTTGCATCTGGAGTGTAGGGCTCGCTTTTTATACGAACCAAATGTCGTATTCTCCAGAATCCATCTTCTAACAATAAGGTCACTTTGTAGGTTGATTTTTCGTTGATTTCCGCAACTAGACGCTCGCCATTAAACATACGTTTGAACTCAATAACATTATGATCAGTCAGAACTGCTAACTGTCCATCTTCACTAAAAAACTCTAGAGTTGGGTGATGCGCTAATGTGGTGGCTTCAATGAATGAAGTATTTTCTGAATTAATAGAAATAATATTTCGGATATTTTCTCTAGCGCTCTTGGTGTAAAAATCATCAATACCAGTCATGGCGTTGGTCATAAATGCGACGTGTTTTACATACCAAGCATCTAAATAGTCATTTTCTATGGCTTTGAGATTTTCTTCATCAATTGGCCTACCTTCATTAGCTAAAGGAGCCCAAGTTAATTCTGGTAAATAGTGGTCGGTTTGCTTAACCTCTGTATGTAGCATTTTACTGCGATCTGCTCCTGTATTGAGATAAGAAAAAATCGCAGCAATACCATAAATCACCAATGCAATGATAAGTACGTAACTTAATACAATAACTCCTCGTAATATATTTTTGTTACTATTCATACTTTAGATTAGGGAATGATTTTGTGAGTCCTGCAACCTTAACCACAAGCTTATAATTACCTTTTGGATAGCGATCTTTTTTTAATTTAAAATTAGCATAGCCCTCAACACTTTGTTCTGTAAACTCATCATCTAAGATTCCATCTTTGTAAACTTTAAGTACCACACTTAGTCCATTAGGAATATATTGATCCATAAAACTTTGAAGCGGACCTACAGTAATTGCCCTATTGTTCTTAGAAAATGAAACATCAAAATCAGAGATGGCCTGTTTATAATTTAAAACCAAAAATTCACTATTAGCCATACCTTCAATATAGGCTTTAATTGTCCATTGATCCTCTTGATCTGGATGCAACATTTTGGCTGTTGCTCTACCATCTAAGGTAGTACCAGATGTATATGCTTTGTAACCCAATTTGTTGGTGATAAAAAAAGTGACATATGTGCCATCGCTAACAATATTATTAAAGCGATCTTTAATAATCGATGTTTTAAAGTTTGTAATTTGGTTTCCATCAGCATAGCTATGTATACGATCTGCTGAAATTGAAAAGCTTGTAGGAATAGCAGGTACAACATTCACATCGTATTCTTTAGAATTTAAATCTAAACACTCAGTATTTATGAGTACTCGACCACTTTTCTCATAGGAGTATAAATTTTTATATCCAAAACCATGTTTAGTAAATATTTCATCTTTGGTTTCAATATCTAAGAATTGATGCTTAACTGAAACTTTGGTGCTGTCAACTAATGGGTTGTCCAAATCATCTGTTGGTATAGAAACTAACATGGTATAATCAGTACCACCTGCTTCAATACTTGGTGGACCAATATAGGTTTCTATGGTCTCAATAGTCACCTTTGGTAGAATCTCTATTTCACCAGAAAGTAACGTTGATTCTGATAGTAATTGCCAATTCAATATTCCAGATTTATTAGATATACTTTGAGGGATTTTAAATGATAAAGTTTTATCTAGTATTGGATGTAAGAGAATTGAGCCATAGCTATTAGAGCAGTATAAGATAACTTCAGTACTACCCTCAAATGAAAACTCTAAAGAGATACTAGCTCCTGCCGTAAATACTTTAGAAGTTGAAACTAAAGTATAGCTATTGTTATTTACATCTTGTCGCATACTAAGTCCTGACAAAATGATTGCAACGCTAATTAGTGATATGTAAATAGATTTAAATGACATTAGTTGGGATTACCAATATAAGTGTTGACTTCTAATTTTATGTAGTTATAGTTTTGATGATTTATGATTTGTAGTTCTTCATCATTGTGATTTATTATACGCTCTGAAACAATCTTATTTGATATAGCTTCATTAGGAAGTCCATTAACAAAGCAATTGCCCATGTCTTCTGTAATAATCTCAAATTGATTTAGATCTAACATATGGTACTGAAACGCTTGTTTTCGTTGTTGACGAATGCCTTCTTTTATAAAGGAATGGTCTACCCAAATTAAGTTTTTATTATTGTCATAATAAGATACTAGTAATTGTGGTATCGTAACTTCTTCAATGCCACTATTGAATAAGTTTCCAGAAATTTGTTGGTTGTTAATTTCTGAAATTGAGACGGTTGTACTTTTAAATAAATCTGAACCTGAAACATTTCCAGCAGCTTGAAGGTTAAATTTTGTTGGTTGCTCTTCAAATTCCATAGGCGTAAATTCATCTGGATTGAAGGTTTTGGGAATAGAGTCCTTTGCCTTCGACCAGGCAATCCCTTCAAAGTTTATACGAAAGGAACTTACTTCTTTAGGCATTAGTTTATGTTTTACATGATATTTGGCATTATAGGTAGCTAATACTTTGTTGTTATCATTATACAGCGTGCCTTTCAATACCACATCTGCGGGCACATTATCTATGTTCTGAACTTCACCAATAATCGCATAACTGTGATCTAGCTTAACTAGCTTGGCTGAGAGGATTTCAAGAACAGGTTGTTTTAAAACATCTTCGTGATGGGTTTGTTCAGCAGTTATGCGTCGTCTGCCTTGGTTAAAGTAATTCGTTCTATTACTAGCATATAACTGGTCAGGAGGTAAATCTGCAGTAATATCCTCAGGCTCAAGATACCATTTCCCATTAACCTTTGTGAGTGATCTATAGTACGTTTTGTGGATTTTTTCTAACGGTGTTATCCAATAGGTGTTCACTTTTACACTAGCTAAATTATCAGATAGACTAATGATTTCTGTATCTATAGCATCTAGTTTCGCATAAGAACTCAATAAGCCATCAGTAACAGAGACTTCTAGCATATATTGCGAAATGGTTAAACCACTGTTGGGATTAACTAAACTATGTGCTTTCTCAAATTCTTTAAAGTCTAAAGCATCATAGTAAGCTAAGACCGTATTTTTTGGGGAATGATGCGATTCATTTTTAATATAGAATTGGTATATCCCAAATCCAACGATTAGTGCTAAAATGATTGACCAAATATGTGAGAACTTTAAAAGACCTTTTGAAAAACTAGAGTAATCGTTCTTAAAGTTTAAGTATATAGGTGAAGACTTGAGTTTACTTTTTAATCCTCTAATTAAAAGGGATTGTATATTTAGTAAAAAGGCAATTAAAACCGTTAGAAAAGGAACAATTCCCCAAAGTAATTTTTGCCAGGTACTTACATCTTCTTTAGGTAAAATAGAGGATAATGGAGGAACGTTTAGCTTTTCCCATACCATAATACCATTTTCGAGCTGACGTAAGCGTTGCCAACCGCAAAAATATAAGATTGGATCATAAAACTTATCGTTAGAGAAAATGTACTTTAAATTATACTTTTCTGGTGTTGTTAAAAACTGTTGTAAGGAGCCTATGCCTTCAACACCTTTAAATTTTGAATTCTCTAAACGTTCAATAGGCCTTGTTGTAAGTTCAGGAAGTCTCCTTGCAGAATGGTAATTACCATCTACAGACATCGCATTGGTTTGCGCTGATAACCAAGCCATCTGATCACCAAATCCTAAAGTCATGTATCTCCATTGATCGTGCTGATCTTGATTAAGGAAATTGACAATAGGAAGCATTTTAATTTTTTGTGGCTGAGAGGGTTTAAAATACCCAAGACTCATGGTGAAAACCGTCATGAATAAAAATAGACCAGTTAAAATACCACCAGCCATGCGATGGTAAACAGCACCAAACGTAGACTGTATTAGTGTCTTTAAATCACCTTGTATGAAGCGATATGTAAACTCGCCAAACAGAGGCAAAGACATTATGGATGCCCAAAGCGTAAAGCGGTCTAAGGTTAAAATATTAAAAGCAGTTTCACCTAATACTAATCTTGGAATTGGAGTAGTGCCACCTGTGCCTAAAATAAAAAGTATAGTAATAGATAATCCAAAAAATAGATAACGCTTACTGTAGAATCTATAAAATATATAAGGAAGTAATATCAATAAAATTCCCCAAGGAATTAAAAAGAATACCAAGCCAGATGACGTAATTTCAATAAAATTATCTCTAGATCCATGCGGAATAGGAACCTGAGTAATAGGATTGTTTTTTGAGTTTATCCAATACGGAAGAATGCATCCTATGATTATTACCAAAGACAATAAACCAAAACTAATAATACGTTTAAACAACTTAAAAAAACTATGTATAAATAGCTTTAGAGTAACAGCTTTTATTGTATCTATTTGTTCCTTTGCATGGTCCATAATGACCATCCCGATTAGTGGAAAAATAAAGAACACCATACCAAAAATTGGAGTCACATGATGCGATGTTACCGTTACAGCAATTAAAGAAAGAGATGTCGCTAAATAACGCCATTTACCAGTTTTAAGCCATAAGTAGATTTCGGGTAAGGCATGCATTAAAACAGATATACCTATAATACTAGGTAATTGACCAAAAATATGTAACGTCTCAACAAAAGAAGACGAAAAAACTGCAAGAATAGAAGCATAGCCTGCTACAGTTTTATTTGACGTCATCATTAAAGAGAATCGATATACACCAGTTATAAATAGTAAAATTCCAATAAGAGCTACTGTGAACATTCCAAACTTTAAGCCACCAATAAGAGATAAAGCGGCAATGGACTGATGCACTAATGGTGGATAACTCATTACTGTAAACCCAGTATACCATTTATAATTCCATGGCTCAAACCAGCTATTAGCATAGTGGTCCGCAAAGAATAAATGAATAAGGGCATCATAGGTCGTTTCTAAAGTAAAAAAGATAGACGTCCCATGAAATGCTATACCTATAAGTAAAGCAACAATTAAGTATTTATTTGAACTGTTTTTCATTTAAAGCATTGATTATTAATCAACATGGTAAAGATATATAATTTGTATACCAGTTCTATTTTTAATTAACTACAGCAATCTACCATTCGTCTACACTTAGCGACTGGTTTATCTAAATTAAAATTTTTGAGTAGTCTTGTCTAGTACTTTTGAACTGTAATTAATGATAAAAACCACTTATTATGAAAGTTTTAGCCATAGATGATCAACAATTAGTATTACTTCCGTTAGAGAAACGATTAACGGATTTAGGATATGATATTAAAATTGAAACTGATGCTAAAAAAGCACTAGATACATTCGATTCATTTCGTCCAGATTTAGTAATCGTAGATGTCAATATGCCAAATGTCTCAGGATTTGATGTTATCACTCATATTAGAATTACTAAAGGGTCAGAAACACCTATTATGATTCTCTCTGGTAATACTAAAGATGAAGTGATCACAAGTGCTTTTGAGCTTGGTGTAAATGACTACATGAAGAAGCCCTTAAGTCTTAATGAAATATGTGCAAGAGTAAAACGATTGATAGGAGCGCCAGAATTAGAGAGCGTAATTGATACTAATAAAGGCATTATGATTCAGCAACGATGTGTTGGTGTAGTAATACCATGCTATAATGAAGAAGAACGTCTGTTGAGTGATGAATTTTTAACCTTTATAGACAAAAATTCTGGGTATCACTTATGTTTTGTTAATGATGGAAGTAAAGATAAAACTTTAGAGGTATTACATAACTTAAGAAAGGGGAGAGAAGACTTTATAACAGTTTATGACTGTGAAAAAAATGGAGGAAAAGCAGAAGCAGTGAGATTGGGAATGCTGCATATGGCCAAAAAAGATGACCTAGATTACATCGGCTTTTTAGATGCAGATTTATCTACTGATCTTGCTGATTTTGACGACTTAGTTAAAACTATAGAAACGTCAGATTATAAGATTGTAAGTGGGTCTCGTATCTCTAGAATGGGAGCTAACATTACTAAAGAGTCCGCTAGAAAGATAATTAGTTTAACAATCAATTTTATTATCAGAAAAATCCTTTCTATGGATTTCAAAGACACACAATGTGGTGCAAAAATCTTCCATAAAGATGTTATTGATGTCGCCTTCAGTAAAAAGTTTGTGACCCAATGGATATTTGATGTAGAAATCTTTAAAAGAATGTCTAATCATTTCGGATTAAAGAAAGCGAAAGCCATGCTTTGTGAGCAGCCTCTAAAACGATGGATACATGCAGACGGTTCTAAACTATCTATGAAAGATTCTGTAAAAATAGTAATGCAGTTAGCTCAAATCGCTTGCGTATACAGTGCTAAAAAGAATCAAGATTTCTATAAAGCACCTTGCGAATTAGAAATTGTTTAATACAAGAAAACCAATTGAATAATGAACATAGGTGTAATTATCATATTTCACAATAACGTAACAGATATAAATCCTGAGGATTTCATTGAAAATATTAACTCTACAGAACACATTAAAATGTGCTTGGTTGATAATGAAAGCAAAGATGAAACACTCGAAAAATTACTAGAAATTAAAGAAGCTTGTATGGATAAAGTTTCAATAGTTCAAATAAAAAAGAAAGTGAATAGGGAGTCAGCGAAACGTGCTGGTGCAAGATATTTATTCAATGATTTTGATTTAAAACATATCGGGTTTATCGATACTAATAATTTAATAGAACAAAATTATAATATCAATGAGATTGTAAATTCTCTATGTACTGAAAAAGATGAAATCATCGCTTTTAACAAAGAGATTAAGCGTAAACGACATATAAAATCAACGTTATTTAAGAGTGTTTTTTCGCTCTTAGAATATTTTAAAAATCAGGATTCTGACAATAATAACATACAACAATCTTTACTTTAGGCATTATATTATGAATACATATCCAATAAAATTTAGACCAATATTAAAAGAGAAAATTTGGGGAGGTGAAAAACTATCACAGATTTTAAATAAAAAGTCAAAATCAAAAAATGTAGGTGAAAGTTGGGAAATCTCTGGAGTAGATGAAAATATTTCAATAGTAACCAACGGCCTTTATAAAGGCAAGTCATTAAATGAACTCATCACTATGTTTAAAGGTGATTTTATGGGGCAAGCTAATATTTCAATATTTGGTGAAAACTTCCCATTATTAATTAAGTTTTTAGATGCTAAAACAAATTTATCGGTGCAGGTACATCCAGACGATAAAATGGCAAAGACTCATCACAATTCATTTGGTAAAACAGAAATGTGGTACATAATGGATAGCGATAAAGACGCAGAGATTGTATTGGGATTAAAAAATGATAAGATAAATAGCGAGGTTTTGGGTGATATTAATGCTTCGAATGTTAATGCTATTTTTAATACTGAAAAAGTTAGCCAAGGTGATAGTTATTTCATCCCAGCGGGTAAAATTCATGCCATTGGTGCTGGAGTGTTAGCAGCAGAAATACAGCAAACAAGCGATATAACTTATCGTGTATATGATTGGGATAGAATTGATGATAATGGTCAGCAAAGAGAACTTCATACTGAGTTAGCACAAAAAGCAACTAAGATATCTACTTCTAATGGTAAAAGTGATTATCGTTTGGAACACAATAGAACGAGTAATCTTGTAGATTGCGACTTTTTTACAACCAATATTTTTGAAGTACAGGGCCCTCAAAAAAGAGATTACAAAGGTTTAGATTCATTTGTTATCTATATGTGTGTAGAGGGCAGTGCAGAAATTATTGTAAACAATTATTCTGAATTTATATCCATTGGTGAAACAGTTTTAATACCAGCTAATTGTATAGATGTTATTTTCAATGCGCAAGGAGCTAAAATACTTGAGATTTATATTGACCCAAACGATGCTAAGTCTAAAAAATTAGCATCATAAGCTGATTTAATCTTTTAAGAAAAACCCTATTGTTATATTTGCTCATATTACTAAAATATGAGTTTAGAAAGAGAATTACAAAAACGAAGTGGCTCAAAATGTGAGCTTAGTGGTGAAGTTGAAAACTTATCTGTTTTTATCATTCCAGATATTAAGGAAAACGGATTAAAATCAGCTTTATACGCTTCTAAAACATGTATTGATCAAATGAATGATTCTGAGACTATCGATCCTAATCACTGGAGATGTCTCAATGATAGTATGTGGAGTGAGCATAATGCCGTAAAGATTATGGCATGGAGAATGCTAAACCGTATTAAAGCAGATTGGCCGCAAGACTTATTGGATATGATGTATCTAGAGGATGAAATTCTAGAGTTGGCCAAAGCATCAGGTGATGGTGAAGCAGATGAAAACAAACTCGTTCATAGAGATGTTAATGGAGTTATTTTAGAAGCTGGAGATTCTGTTGTACTTATTAAAGATTTAAAAGTGAAAGGGTCAAGCATGGTTGCAAAGCAAGGCACAGCAGTTAGGCGTATTTCTTTAGACCATGATAATGCAGAGTATATTGAAGGTAAAGTAGATGGTCAGCACATTGTAATTATAACTAAATATGTCAAGAAAATATAGTTTCATTACTTCGAGTTATTCTGAAGTATGAGGAATTGTATCGAGAAGTTTTTAAACGAAATGATTAAAGAAAATGCTAGAGATAAGACCAACTTGCGAACATTGTAATAAAGCATTGCCTTACGACTCAGACGAAGCAATGATTTGCACGTTTGAATGTACGTTTTGTAAAGATTGTGTAGACAATGTTTTACTTAAAGTTTGCCCAAATTGTGGTGGGAATTTTACTGAACGACCAATACGACCAAAATCACTCTTGGGAAAATACCCTGTTTCAAAAAAAATAGTTCATAAACCAGTAGATGTTGATGCACATAAAAAGCGAATTAACAACTAAGTATTTCAGTAATTTCTTAATCCATAGGCTTTATAGACTAAACAATTGGTCTTTAATCGATTAAAATTCTTTTTTAAATAATTTAGTCTCATCTTTAAATCATCAATTATAGATACTGTTAGTATCTGTCCATTGAACTCCCTTATTTTTTAGTAGCACCAAATGTATTGTTTAACTGTTTTAAAAGACTATGTTATGGCACTGTCTATCACAAATTATAACAACCGTTTTAAGATTAAGGGTATCTTAACCAAGAAGAGTATTGCAGAGTTTCAAGAAGCTTTTAGATACGTTTTTGAAACTAATGATGCAATTACCATAAGCCTTGAAGGACTTGAAAAGATTGATCGTTATGGCGTTAATGCCTTGGCGATGCTTCACAATGAAGCCTTAATTAAAAATAAGCGTTTGTCTATAATCGGCTATGGTTGTAAAGAACTATACGATTATTTTAAGTCTGAAGAAGCTGCTTAATAAGTAATACTTACTGTTTAGTCATAAAGGAGATTGCTCTTTTAGTAGTATAGTAATTTTATAAACTGAACTAAAGAGACAAATACTAATAAAATACCAATTACTCTATTTATTTTTTGAGTCATATTCTTTACTCTTATTTTTAATAGGTGGCTAAATTTACCATATATATAGAGTGTAATAACTTTTCCTATGAATGCACCTACAATGAATAAAAACAAAAGGGAGTAATCTATTTTGGTTGTTAAATAAATCATCTTTTTATTCAAAAACGAGATTACTAAAATCCAATAAACTAATACTGTTGGATTAAAAAAACCTAATATAAAACCAAGGGTTTGTTTAGAGATGTTATATCGTTTTTTTATAATTATGCATTCTTCGTTTTCATCTTTTATACATTCTTTTCTGCCAAAGAATAAAAAGACACCAATAGCCAGCATAATTATTGCGATACTATACTGAAGCCATATATTCATATCTACGAAATTCTCAATTTGCATATTAAAATTAATGGCAATAGTTATTAAAAATAATTCAGCAATAGCTGCGGGATAAATAATCTTTAGTGCTTGTTTAACATCCTCTTTAATGGTTGTATTAATTACGGCTACATTTGTTGTGCCTAATGGCAAAGCACCAAGAATTGCTGTAAGCGACCCAATTAAAAAATAAATTATAAAGTTCAATTAATTTATATTTTTCCAGTTAATATCAGCCCTTTTTATAAGTTCCTTTGGTTGTTCTTCTAACCAATTTTCTAAAGTATTATTTCCCCAAGAATTGTAGAATAAATAAAGCTTTCCATTTCGTATTTCAAATGTCTTTGGGTCAATACCTACTTTTTTGCCTTTTTTAGCAATAGCATAAGCACAATAACCTCCATATTGTGGTAAATAGGTGTTTGGATTCGCAATAAATGTTTTTAAATTTTCTTGACTTGAAAATTTATAGGTAATACCATCATATTTATGCACAAATTCTGAACTACCTTTCTCTGGAGTTCCATTAAAATAAGCTACAACGTCATAACCTCCTACTGCTGTACCTCTTTTTGTATTGTAATCAATGGTCTGAGCATTGAGCATTAATGTCAATGCAAAAAATAGTAGTGAAAAATGTAGTTTCATGTTTTTTAATAAATAGTCGACTTTAAGCCAGAAACCTTAATGTCTTTAGGATCTATTTTTAAAATATACCAATCTTCTTGTCGTTCTACAATACCTTTTATTTCTGAAGGCTTGCCAATAAAAGGCAATACAGCTTCATTAATTGGATTTCCGTTTAAATCTGTAAGTAGATAATATTCTGATATATTATTGTTGTCAGAAGTTGCTAGAACAGGCGGAATGCCACCAGAGATGCAACGTACAGCACAACTGCGATGAATTTTACCTTTACCAGGTTTCATAACACCAAAATAGCATTTAGGATCTATAATTTCGCCTTGAAGTGTCATTTCACTAATTACTTCTTTAGAAGGTATTTGTGAATTTGATCCGTCTTCGAGAATTACTTTTTCATCGTCGGTAATTTGTATTAATGTTTTACCATTGTAGTAGATAAGATTACCTTCTATACTAATGTTTTTCCCATCTAATGATCCGACTTCAGTAATCAGTTTGTCTAAAAACGGATTAGCACTAGACTTTCCAAAACCAAGTAGTAAGATGTTTTTATAATTGTTTTTTTCAACTTCAACACGAAGCATTGGGTAAGGATTTTCATGAAAAACACCTGTAATTTTAGTTGCACTAGTTAATTCAAAAGTACTATTCTTAAAAGGCTTTTGAGAAAAACTAAAAACAAGTGCGCCAACTATGACGACTAAAAAAGTAACAATTGTAAATGTCTTAAGTGTTTTTTTGGTACTTGCTCCAAGACTCCCTTCAATATATGGCACGAAAAAATCGTTATTCTTTTTCATTGTTTAATAGTTACAAGGTTTAACTTCAGTACCTTCTTCAAACCCTTTTGGATTAATGAAAATTGTTTGGCCTTCAAGCTTTAATTCATAAGTAGCAACTTTTTCAGTAAATGGAGGAGGCGACTGACCATTGTGTGGTAAATATTGGTAACCATGCCAAGGACATGTTACACAACCATCAATTATTTTCCCTTCACCTAAAGGTCCGCCTTGATGCTTGCACACATTGTGAATCGCAGATAACTTTCCATCATATTTAAAAATTGCAACACGCTCATTATCTACAGTAAAAATTTTTGCTCTATCGTCTTCAATATCATCGATATGGCAAACCTCAAGCCAACTGTCTTTTTCTTTTGTTTTGGCACGATCAATTTTAAGTTCCTTAAAAGCGGAAATTATATGGAGACTTGCAACAATGATAAATCCAATGACCAATATCCCAATTGTAAAAAGTGATGTTTCTTGCTGAAATGCTCCCAAAAACACATGAGCGATAATTAGTATATAAGCAAAGTAAACGAGCATGTGTAGTCGTTTCCAAACTTTAGCTGATAAATTCGCTAAAAAGAAATCATGACTCGTAGAAGCCATAATAAATAGAATAAGCAACGCTAAAAAACCTAATACTTGAAACGGAAAATTAGTTAACGAACCATAATTCATATTTGAGGTAAATAGAGAATAAATAGGATTGGTATCACCTAGCGCATGAAATTGAAATGTGGAAAATCCTCCATGAATTAGTGCAGCCAAAAACATGCTAACGCCAAGATGCCTTCTATTGTAAAGAATAGGTAAGAATTTTGAATTCAACCTAGTTAGTGGTCCAATAATCAATATGATGTGGAGCATTACTATCGCTAAAGAACCAAAAGATCTTATGATTAGTGTTTCTATGCTAGTTTCCGAATTAAAAATAAATGTGACAGCTGCAAAAACAATCACGTAGAATAGCATACTTAAAGCTATAATCTTATCATAGCGCTTTTTAAAAGGGTTCCAGATAACTAATTTATAATCTAATGCCATTAAAAAAGAAGTTTAGTTATTTCTGTTTCTTTAATTGAATCGTAAATTAAAATACCATAAGGTAATTCTGTTATATTGAAATTATATAGTCCAACTGTTGTAAGCTGACCAATCAATTGACCTTTATTGCCTTGCGCATCAATCTCGTAAATTACAGAGGAAGGATGTTTTAATGTTTTCTTTAGTATAATTTCGACAGAACTTTCAAACAAAGAAAGTTTTACAAGATTATTTTCAGCAACACTAATTGGATCCGACTTAAGAGATTTTAATTCTTCTGAATGTGTAGCTTCCCAAGTAAATAGATTGAGATCTTTCACCGATAAAAACAGTATTGCTGGAACTATAAGCACGATTAATAACCAGACAAATCCATGCCATTTACGTTGACTAGAATTCATATCAATTAGTTTTAGATTTAAATAATTTACCAATTAAAAAAGGCCAAGTTGCCATAACACCTGGGAATAATAAGATTCTAACTTTCTTCTTGCTGTCACTCATTAAAGGATCTATTTTAGGTGCTCTGAAAATGAAAAACAAACCAAATAAAAAACCAATTAAAAAATATATGGCTAGAAACAGTAAGAAGACTTTGATTACTAATTCCATATTAAATCAAGTTTACATCGGCCATTATTTCTAAAACTGCTGGGCCAGATTGATTAAACATATCTTTCATAACACTTTCTAATTGATTCTGATCTTCAACACGCTTTCCCCAAGCACCACATGATTGTGCAAAATCTGCAAAATTAGGATTGGATAGTGATGTTTTCCAGACATCAAATTCACCAGCACGTTGTTCTTTAGATATCTTCCCTAACTCATGATTATTAATTACTATGAGTTTTGCATTCATATTGTATTTCACTAATGTTGTTATCTCAGCTAAATATTGGCATAAACCTCCATCGCCAGCAACAGCAACAACTGGTCGAGAATCACCAACTGCTGTCCAAGCGCCAATAGCTGCTGGTAAAGCAAAGCCAATAGAGCCCAAATAACCTGACATTAAAAAATCTTGATTTGCTGGTTCAAAATAACGCCCAAATGAATAGGCATTATTACCAACATCTACACACATTACAGCATTGTCTGGTGTGAGCTTATTCATAGTTTCGAATACAGCTATAGAGCTAATGCCTTTATCAGAAGTTTCTAAGAGACGTTTTGCTTTTTCAGTTTTCCAAATTTTCCAACGTTCCGCTATTTCTTCAGTTTGATTAATTGTGTTTATTTCACCATTTAGTTCAGTGTTAAGAATAGCTATTGTACGTGATATTTCACCAAAAACAGCAACATCTACCTTATGGAACTTACTCAAAGCTAACGGATCAAAATCAACTTGTATGATTGGTTTTTTTGGTGTAATTCCTGTGTGATTCGAAAAGGAAGCTCCAAATACAATAAGCAAATCACTTTCGTTCATAAACCATGAGGCTATTGGTGTTCCACTTCGTCCTAAAACGCCACCACCTAATGGGTGATTATCAGCAATGAGCCCTTTTCCTTTAAACGTCGTTACAACTGCAGCATTTAAACTTTCGGCAAATTTCACCACAGCTTCTTTATGCGCTCTTGCGCCATGACCCATTATGATAACAGGACGTTTTGAATTTTTAATGAGTTTAACAGCGTCGTTAACTGCCTCTATTGGTGGTGCAATCTCTAAAGAAGTGATGCGCTTTTCTGGTGTTTGTGCTTTTGAGTTGGGTTTAGCAGGTTGTTCCTGAACTTCATCAGGGAAAGTCAAATGCGAAACATCACGTTTTAAAATCGCATGTTTTATAGCCAATGACATAAGCTCTGCATGACGGCTATCACGCTGAACACGTTGGTTAAATTCAGCAACAGAATTAAAACCTTGAACTAAATCTACTTCTTGAAAATTTCCTGTACCCACTACTTGTGTTTTTACCTGACCTGTTAATGCCAATATTGGAGCTCTATCAACTTTTGCATCCCAAAGTCCAGTATACATATTGGTAGCTCCTGGGCCAGCTATAGAAAAACATGCTGCAGGTTTTCCTGTTAATTTTCCATAAGCAGAAGCTGCAAATGCAGCAGCACCTTCATGTCGAATACCATAGAAATTTAGGTTCCCTTTTTCTTCTTGTCTTCGCATGGCATCTGCAAAACCAAGATTAGAATGTCCAACCATTCCAAAGACTTTAGTAACGCCCCAATTTACCATAGTTTCTACCATAATATCAGAAACAGTAGTTTTATGAGGTGCTTCTTCTTCTAATCCAACATAAATAGAATCACCTTCTTCTTTTACTGGAAAGGTGTCAATACCATCATCAAAGCTACCGGGAGGTTTGCCTGAACAAGGGTCGAAATCCCAACCATGCCAAGGACAACGTAATAATCCATTTTCTATTGAACCTTCTCCTAATGGTCCACCTTGGTGTGGACAACGATTATCTAGTGCTGAAAACTTGCCTTTGTAATGTGTTAAACAAATGCCTTTATGATCTGCTGTAACTGTTTTTACTCGACCTTCAGGAAGCTCTTTTTTATTACTTAATACTTTATGCCAAATTATTTTTTTCTCCATGAGTATTATTTTAATAATTTATTTATGAGCCTTTCAACAGTTAAGCCTTGAGCAATGATTGAGAATACCACGACAACATAGGTTGCATAGACTATGATGTCTTTAATTTCACCTTCAGGTAGTGATAATGCAAGTGCAATAGAAATGCCGCCACGCAATCCTGCCCAAGTTAATATTACGGATTCTTTTTTAGTAGCTCTATTAGATTTTTTAAGAAACAGATTGGACATTAACACAGTTATATATCTTGAAAAGAGTACTCCAAAAATTGATAATATTCCTAGAACTAAATGATAGATATTAAAGTCTAAAGTAATCATCACAATACCAATAAGAACAAATAACACGGCATTAAAAACTTCGTCTAAGACCTTCCAGAAAATGTTCATATGGTTCCTTAAGTTTTCTGAAACACTTTCGTTGTGTAAACCATGTCCAATAATGAGTCCTGCAATAACCATAGCAATTGCACCAGAAATATGAAGCCAATTGGACAACACATAGCCACCTAAAACAATGGCTAAAGAAATATGAACCGCAATCACAGGTTCTTTGTTGACACTTTGTATGCAACGTTTACCAATTTGTCCAAAAATGAAGCCTAGCAATAATCCTCCGCCAGCTTCCTTGCCAAATTCTGAAGCGATATGCGTAATATCAAATTCATGCATCATGGTTGCTAATGACAAAATAGATAGAAATACTACAATCCCAACACCATCATTAAACAATGACTCACCTATGATTTTTATTTCCATATGTTTAGGTGCTCCAGCCTTTTTAAGTAACGCTAAAACTGCTACTGGATCAGTAGGTGATATTAAAGCGCCAAACACTAAACTGTAGAGGTAGCTAATTTCTAAGCCTATAATTTTTGCTAAAAAGTAAAATAGTGTGCCGATAATAAATGTAGATGCAATTACGCCAAAAGTCGCATAAATTAAAACCGGAGATTTTTCTTTTAAAAGGCCTTTAAGATTAACATGAATCGCTCCAGCAAAGAGTAATACACCAAGTAAAAAATCGAATAAAATGGTTTTAAAATCAATAGACCTTGCAAAAGCTGTTACTTCATGAAAATAAGTATTATCAATAAAATAGCTCGCAGCAAACAATAAGGATACTATGATAGACAATATCATAACACCTATAGTTTCAGGTAGTTTTAAAAATTTAGCATTTAAGTAACTTAGAAATGCAGATAAAGCAATTATGCCAACAAATAACTCGAACATATCTTAAGAATTGATGCCTGCAAAATTAATTCCTGTCAATTTATGCATCTCATAATCGAATGTTGACAGGTCATTCGGATTAAATTTTGAAATGTTATCGTAACCACAAGCTCTTGCTACAACTCTAATTAGGTTATTGGTGGCATCAAAATAGTTGTACAGTTGTTTCGCTGAGGATTGTATGATTAGTCGACTTCTAAGTGATTCTTTTTGAGTGGCAATACCTACAGGACAGTTATTGGTTCCGCAAGCACGCATACCTAAACATCCAATAGCTTGTAAGGCCGAATTTGACACTGCAATAGCATCTGCACCAAGCATCATAGCTTTAGCAAAATCTTCAGCAACACGCAATCCTCCTGTGATGACTAAAGTAACATCTGTAGCACCAACTTTATCCATATATTTTCTAGCTCTAGCTAATGCAGGAATTGTAGGAACATTAATATGATCTCTTAATATAGTTGGTGCAGAACCAGTTCCACCACCACGACCATCGAGTATTATATAATCGACACCAACATCTAATGCAAACTGAATGTCTTTTTCTATATGACTTGCTGCGATTTTAAAACCAATAGGGATTCCTCCAGTGCGTTCTCTTACTTTTTCAGAGAAATCTTTAAAATCTTTAACCGTATGAAAGTTAGGATTAGCCGCAGGAGAAATTGCAGTCTCACCTTCTTTTAAACCTCTTACCTCTGCAATCTCTTTACTTACTTTGTTGCCTGGTAAGTGACCACCAGTTCCTGTTTTTGCACCTTGTCCGCCTTTAAAATGAAAGGCTTGTACTTTATCTAATTTATCCCAAGAAAACCCAAATTGAGCAGAAGCTAATTCATAAAAATATTTTGAGTTATTAGATTGTTCTTCAGGTAACATACCACCTTCTCCAGAACAAATTCCTGTTCCTGCTAGTTCTGCACCTTTGCTTAGCGCAATTTTAGCTTCTCTTGACAATGCACCAAAACTCATATCACTTACAAATAGTGGTATGTCTAATTCTAAAGGTTTTTTTGCATTAGGACCAATGACCACTTTAGTTGAAACGTCTTCATCATCTAATAATGGTCGCGTTGCCAATTGCGCTGGTAAAAATTGAATATCATTCCATTTGGGTAATGTATTTCTATCCACGCCCATGGATGCTGAAAACCCATGATGACCAATATTTTTCAGCCCATTTTTGGCCAATTCTTTTATATAACCAGTGTATGGTTCAGTGTCTTCGGGATGTGTGTCTGCATAGGTGCCTAAATAAGAATCGCGATCAAAGGGTTGCGGATGCTTAGTTTCAAATTCAATGATTTCATCTTCATCAATTAATAGGGAATCATTTTCAATATATTCCTGAAATTTATGAAGTTGCTCATCGTTATTGTATTCACTGATTCCAGTATCGTAGCGATAATCCCAGCCATGAACACCACAGATTAGGTTCTGTCCGTCTATATGACCATCTGATAGTAATGCACCACGATGATGGCACCTTCCGTAAAGTACAGAAATGCCTTTTTCGTGTTTTATAATTACAAGATCAGTGTTTTTAACTAAAGCGTAAGCTGGTTCTTTTTCTTGGAGATTTGAAATTTTAGCGATTTCAATTTTATTAGCCATAAGGTTGTTGTTAGTTGGTTTCTAAATCTACAACCTTTTGACGAAAAATGAATAAAATAATTACACAGAACTTTTAAGACGACATATCTGCAACAATCTTCCAAGCACCATCTATCTTTTTAAAAATGATGAGAAAATTACCATTAGCATCGCCAACGGTTCTTATTAAATGGTATTGTCCCATAACCCAATAACTGTTACAATCTACAGGAGAAATATCATCGATTGTAAATTTTAAAGTGCCGCTTTCAGCAGATGTAGGATAACCTTTCTTATAATTATCTAAGGTGTTTTGCCAGCCTTTAGTTAGTCCGGATTTTCCATAAAATTTTAAAGAATCACTTTTCCAGTAACCTTGCATAAAACCTTCGAGATCATGTTTATTCCATGCTATTTCTTGTAAATGCATTACGTCTAAAATGGCACTTTTATCTGTGTCAGTTTGGCAAGCTTTACCACAGCTAAAAAAGATTGAAGCTACAGTGATTAATAGGAAGTATTTTAGTTTAAAATAAGCCATTAATCTCGGCATCAATTTTATTGATAATGCTTCCTAGGTCTTCTGGATTGGCAACAAAATCTAAATTATCTACATCAATAATTAATAGGTTACCTTTTTCATAAGTAGAAATCCAAGCTTCATAACGTTCATTTAAACGACTTAAATAATCAATACTGATTGTGTTTTCATAATCACGGCCACGTTTATGGATTTGAGCAACTAAATTAGAAATAGAACTGCGTAAATAAATAAGTAAATCTGGTCCTTTAACAAAGGATTCCATAAGCTGAAATAAAGAGGAGTAATTTTCAAAATCTCTGTTGGTCATTAATCCCATAGCATGGAGATTTGGTGCAAAAATATGCGCATCTTCATATATAGTTCTGTCCTGGATTATATCCTTACCACTTTCCCTTATTTGAGCTACTTGTCTAAAACGACTATTTAAAAAATAGACTTGTAAATTAAAACTCCAACGCTCCATCTGATTATAAAAATCATCTAAATAAGGATTGTCTACAACATCTTCTAGTTGTGCTTCCCACTTATAATGTTTAGCTAAAAGTTTAGTTAGTGTAGTCTTTCCTGCGCCAATGTTTCCTGCTACAGCAATATGCATAATATTAGTCGGTTTTTAGTTGGAAATGATGAAGCATTTCACCGTCGTAAATATACAAGCTTTCATTGGTTAGCAAAAACTGATTTATTAACAATTCGGAGCTGTAAATGAGTTTGGGAATTGTCTTGTTTTTTTCAAGAAAATATAAAGATTTCTCTTTTTTTAAGACTAAATTTCCATGGTCTAAGGCTATAGATTCAAAACCAGAATTTTCAATTTTAGCAATTAAACTCCCAAAATAATTATAAACGTAAAGATATTTAGTTGTAAGTAACCAAGCAGAGTTATAATCACTTTTTAAATCTAGTACGTCATCTTGTATAGGTATGGTTTTTATTTTGGTGGTTAACGTTTTATAATTGAAGAGTTCTAATTGTTGTAGATCTTGATTAAAAACCCAAACGGAATTATCAAAACCAGTCGATACAAAGGTTACATTCTTGTAATCCTGAATAAGATTAAAATCTACCTTGAAAATTTCAGCAAGCCTATTATCTAAGATTACAATGGTATTAAAATCTTTATAGAATAAGTTTATTTTTAAAGGATTAAAAGCATCTGATGTTGAGATAGCTCCTAGTTGAATATTACTATAGGTTAAGGTAGTGTCTATTGTTTTTTTTATGTACCAGTTATCTTTCCTTGAGTAATATATGGTGCCAAAATTATCTATAGATGCTATACTTTTGGCTTTGAAAGGATTAGAATCTATTTTTATAGTGCTAATAGTTTCTTGAGCATAGGCAAAAGAACTGATAACACATAAAAAAATAAAAATGGGTTTCATAAGAGATTAGAAAAATACAAAATTTGAAGTAGTTATAAGGTAAACGAAGACCTAATACCTTTTGTTGTTTATGATTTAACAAACAAGCTTATACCCAAAACCTCTTACATTAATAATCTGAATATTAGTGTCAGCACTTAGTTTTTTTCTGAGTTTAGATATAAAAACATCCATGCTTCTCGCAGAAAAGAAATCGTCATTTCCCCAAAGTTTATTGAGTATTAAAGAGCGATCTAAAACCTGATTTTTATTTTTTATAAGATGAAACAAAAGATGCGCTTCTCTGTGAGTTAATTGCTGAGGTTGGTTATCTTTAAATTGTAGCACTTGTTTAGGGAAATCAAAAGTAAATGCGCCAAGAGTGATAAGTTCTGCTTTTTGTTGAGTTTTGGTGCGTTTAAGCAGATTATTGATTCTAACAATAAGTTCTTCAATACTAAAAGGTTTTTTAAGATAATCGTTTCCGCCAATAGTGAAGCCTTCAACAACATCTTGCGTTTGCGACTTAGCTGTTAAGAAAATAATGGGAATGGTATCGTCTAGTACACGTATCTCTTTGGCTAAGGTAAAGCCATCCTTTTTTGGCATCATTACATCCAATACAAGGAGTTTTGGTTGTTCTGCTTTGTAGGTTTCATAGGCTTTTTCGCCATTATCGCAGAGTAATACCTTAAACTTTCTGGTTTCTAAACTTTCCTTGATTATTTGACCAAGTGCTGGTTCGTCTTCAGCTAATAGTATGGTTGTTAATTCAGGCATTAGGTAGCGAAATTTTAAAACATGTTTTAGAGTTACTTAAATGTAAAGTAATTGTTCCGTTGTGTTTATCAATGATTTTTTTGGTGTAATATAATCCAATACCAAAGCCTTTAACATCATGAGTATTTCCTTTTGGTACACGATAAAACTTCTGAAATATCTTGTCTTTATTTGAGTTGGTTAGGGTGTTTCCGTTATCGGAAATTTCAATTGTAATCCTCTTGTTTTTCTCAAAAACTGAAACATCAATAAGATTACCTCCATATTTAATGGCATTATCCACAATATTATTTATAGCGTTTTCTAGATGAAAAGCATCTACATTTATAATAGTATGTTCATTATTACTATTAAAAGTCAGTTGTTTAGAGTTGTCTTGAAGCTGAAATTTTTTAACTACAGAATTCACCAAGTCATTTATATTGATAGGCTCTTTAGAGAGTTCTAAACTTTCGCTATCTAAAGTTGCTGTTTCTAAAAGTTTTTCAACCATAGTATTTAGTTTACCTAATTGTTGATTAGACATGTCTAAATAAGTTTTTGTTTTTTCTTTGTCTTCTATAACATTAAAGTCTTTAATACTTTCTAAGGCAACACCAATGGTAGCGATTGGTGTTTTAAACTCATGTGTAATATTACTGATAAGATCATTTTTTACTTCTGCAAGCTGTTTCTGGTGTTTAATGATTTTTAATAAGTAAAATAAACAGCTAATTACAGCTAACACCAAAAGTGTAGAGAGAAGAATTCCGCTCAAAATGCGTTTAAGAACAAGTCTTGTTTGATTGGTAAATGTGATGCCTAACTGACAATTTTGAGGAAGTAAAGAGGATTTTGAAAAAGTAGTTAAAAGTACTTTCCCATCATCTATACCTTTACTAGTTATAAAACTTTTAAGAGCTTTAACTTTATTTAAGGAGTCATTTGTGTTTAAATAGTGAATACTGAAGTCTACATCAATATTTTTTCTTAGAAGTTCACTATTTACAAGGCTATCTACCTCTTTAATATTAATAGAGTCGTTGCTAATTGAAATCATCACTTTGGATGTAAGAAATTCAAATTCCGTAAGGTTGATGCTGTCATTTTCAGCTTTAAAGGATTTAATTTCAGCAGAGAATGAATCTAAATGCATTGATTTTGAATCCTTTTGTTGTTGTTTCATCATGGAGTCTGCTTTAAAACCTCTGAGTATAGTAATACCTTCTAAAGAATCTGGATGTAATTCTATGTCTGAGATAATCTGATTAGATTCATCAATTTGAGCAGTTAACTGATCTAATAATCCTCCTTTACTCAATAAGTTTTTTTGGCGAGATCCAGATAGAGACAAACCAAGTGTTGTCTTTTCGGCTAAGTTGGTATAGTAATCATCTACAGCTTTATCTAAACTTGTTTGTACATCATTAATAAGCTGCTGCTTGTTAGTCTGATAATTTTTATAATTCCAATACACCTGTATACCAATTGTTGCAATGATAACTGCAACGATAGTATATAGAATCCAATGATAGCGTTTATCGTTCATGACTCAAAAGTAAATGTTAAAAGCGATTTAAACGAATCGGTTAACACTAGTTAACACTCATTAACCATAATCTTTAATTAGACTTTAGATATTTGTCATCTAATTTAAAACCAAAGAAAATGAGAAATGTATTTAAAATTGCAATGTTTTACTTTTTATGTATTGGAGTTTTACAAGCCCAAAATATTGAAGGCAAAATCGATAAGAATAGCGTAACTTATGAGAGTGTAAGTTTATCAGTAACAGTAGATTCTCTAGAAGAAATTAATGAAACATTTCAGATGGAAGACTTAAAATCTTTACTCAAGGATATAGGAACTAATGAAACGTTAAGTTTTAAAATCATTTGTAATGGTGAGTTAATGAGTAATGGTGTAAAATCTTACATGTCATATAAAGTTTCTGGCAATTCAGACGAACAAGAAAAGTTTATTAAAAGTGTTGAGAAAATTATTCAATCAGCAAAAAACTATTATATTAAAAATTAAATTTTATTTAAAATGAAAAGAATTTTAGTAAGTGCTCTTATTTTAATAATAGCAAGTGTTAATGCGCAAGATTTTCAGGGTGTAGCAACCTACAAAAGCAAGCGAAAAATCGATATTAAGTTAGATAGTACTCAGGTTAATTCAGAAATGCACAACCAAATGGTTGAAATGATGAAAAAACAGTTTGAAAAAACATACAAACTCACGTTTAATAAAGAAGAATCTATCTACAAAGAAGAAGAGAAATTATCAGCACCACAACCTGCAGGCATGCAGATGGTAATGATTAACACAGGAGGATCTGACCTCTTGTATAAGAACACAAAAGACAAAAGATTTACCAATCAAAATGAATCGTTTAGCAAACTCTTTTTAATTAAAGATTCATTAACAACATACGACTGGAAGTTAAGTAGTGAAACCAAAAATATTGGAGAATACACTTGCTACAAAGCTACATTTAGCGGGGAAGTTGAGGTTATAGAAAGTAGTATAAGTATTAATGGCGATAATGAAGATGAAGAAGAGCGTGAGCCAAAAATGGAAACGCGTATAACTACAGCCTGGTATACGCCCCAAATACCAGTAAATAATGGACCTGGAAATTATCATGGATTACCAGGTTTAATATTAGAAGTTAATGATGGTTCTGAAACCGTTATTTGTAGTAGAATAGTAATGAATCCCATAGATAAAGTGAAAATAACTGAGCCTACAAAAGGCAAGGAAATAACACAAGAAGCTTACGATAAAGTGATGGAGAAAAAGATGAAAGAAATGGAGGAACGCTACAGACCGAGACGAGGCGATAGTGATGGACAGAGTATAGAAATACGTATTGGAGGCTAATTTTAGTTATTCTGAATAGATTTTTTTGTTAAGATTATGGTAAACAAAATAAGTTTGTTTAATAATAAATTATATTTGTTAAACAAAATATATATTTAGCTGTAATATCATGAAATCTATTCTATTAAAAATAAGCATCTTAGTCTTTGCCCTATTAATACCTAAAACTGAAAACTTAAACAATACACCTCAAGATTTTCAGGGTGTAGCCTATTATTTTTCAAAATCAACAATGGATTTAGGACGATGGGGAGCGAGATTCAGTGAAGCACAGAAAAAACAAATCATGGATCGTATGAAGGGAAGATTAGAGAAAACCTACATATTAACCTTTAATAAGGAAGAATCTATGTTTTATGAAGAAGAGCAATTAGATGCAATATCTGGAGCAACTGATTCTTGGGGAAAGAATTTTACAGCAGGTAAGTCTTATAAAAATGTAAAATCGAACACTCAAATTCAAAGCCAAGAATTTTATGGTAAACGTTTTTTGGTAAAGGATAAGTTGCAGGAGATAACTTGGGAAATGGGTTCTGAAACCAAGCAAATAGGAAACTATACCTGTTTTAAAGCAACAGCAAAGGTTCCTAGTAATGAGCTTACATGGTATTCATTCTCTTGGGATAAATTAAGGACTGCTGAAAATGTAGAGCAAAGTGGTGAGCAACAAGAAGTAAAAATGACTGAGGTTGAGGCATGGTATACGCTACAAATTCCTGTTGGTCATGGACCTTCAGAATATTGGGGACTTCCTGGATTAATTTTAGAAGTTAGCGCAGGAAATACAACTATGTTGTGTTCTAAAATCATCATGAATCCTGAGGAGAGAACAGAGATAGAAGCACCAAATAAAGGTGAAGAAATTACTAAGATAGCGTATCAAAATACTATAGCTAAAAAGATGCAAGAATTTAGAGATAACAGAGGAAGACGTAGACGATAATTTCTTTAACAATACTTTAACTAGATGAAAACTAACTTTTATTAATTCTTTTAGTCTAACTTTAAACCAATCATTGATTTTTATAAAAATCAATGACATAAAGATTTAATTAGAACTTAATATCATGAAAAAATTATCCTTTTACATTCTATCACATTTACTAATTTTAACTTTTAGCACTTCGATTTTTGCTCAAGATTTTCAAGGCGTTGCATTTTACCAAACTAAAACAACCATGGATATGGATGGTTGGGGCGGAGGCCGTCAACTAAGCGAGCAACAGAAAAAACAGATTGCAGACAGAATGAAAAGTTTCCTAGAGAAGACTTATGTTTTAACGTTTAGCAAAACAGAGTCTATTTACAAAGAAGAAGAACGCCTTGGTGCTCCAGGATCAGGTGGAGGTTGGGGTTCTATGATGGGAAATAGCTTTAGCGCTGGACCTCAATACAAAAATGTTAAAGACAAACAATTTCTTCAAGATCAAGAGTTTTTTGGTAAGCAGTTTTTAATTAAGGAAGAACTGAAAACATTAGAATGGAAAATGGGTTCTGAAACGAAGCAGATTGGTAAATATACATGTTACAAGGCTACAGCAACTAAAACTGTCGATGAGTTTGATTGGCGTAGTATGAGACGTAGAGATAGAGGTAAGGATAAGAAAAAAGATTCAACAGATAAAGCTTCAGAGGATAAAGAAGCTGGTATCATGGATGAAATAGAAGTGCCAAAGACAATTGAAGTTGTTGCTTGGTATACACCAGAGATTCCAATCAACCAAGGTCCTGCTGATTTTTGGGGACTTCCAGGATTAATTTTAGAGGTCAATGCTGACAGAACAACAATACTATGCTCTAAAATTGTTATGAATCCTGATGAGAAAGAAGAGATAGAAGCACCAGATAAAGGTGAAGAAGTTACTAAGAAAGAGTACGCTGAAATCATTACTAAGAAAATGGAAGAGATGCGCTCTATGTATCGAGGTCGAGGCAGAGGAGGATCTCGAAGAAATTAATACCTATCATTTAAATAAAGTAATCAAAATTAATTAGCATATACCTGTATGCTTGAAATTGTATTGACAATAATCAACTTAAAAATCAACCATGAAATATAAATTACTAATCATCCTATTACTGACGTGTACGTATGGATTTTCTCAAATAAAAGTGCAAGGTGTAGTAAAAGACAGTACAGGAGTAGCGCTAGAGCTTGCCAATGTTATTGCAATAAATCAAGAGACTAAAGTCTTGGAATCTTTTGGTGTTACCAACGATAAAGGTAAATATATTTTAAACTTGAGTAAGAATACTAAATACGATTTAAAAATTAGTTATTTAGGTATGAAAACGATAGAGGAAGTTCTTGAAACTAAAGAAGACAATATCCTTAAAGATGTTACTATGGTTGTGGATAATGCATTAGATGCCGTGGAGCTTACCTATGAAATGCCTGTAACTATTAAAGGTGATACTATTGTATATAATGCAGATTCATTTAAAAACGGAACTGAACGGAAATTAGAAGATGTTTTGGAAAAGTTACCTGGAGTAGAAGTTAATGATGATGGTGAGATAGAAGTAGAAGGTCAACGAGTTGGTAAAGTTATGGTTGATGGAAAAGATTTTTTTGATGGTGATACCAAAACTGCAACTAAAAATATCCCTTCAAATGCTGTTGATAAGGTAGAAATTCTAAAAAATTATTCTGAAGTTGCTCAAACAAGAGGAGTTACTAATAACATGGATAATATTGCCATAAATATTAAGCTAAAAGAGGGTAAAAAGAACTTTTGGTTTGGAAATGTCACAGCAGGTGGAGGTGCTTCAACAGATAATGAACTCTATATATTTCAACCTAAATTATTTTATTACAGTCCAGAATATAGTATAAACCTAATAGGAGATCTTAATAATATTGGAGATGTGGTGTTTACACGACAAGACTTCTTCAGGTTCAATGGAGGGTTTAGAGCACCAAGTCAAGGTAGTGGAACAAACCTTAATTTAGGTAATAATAACTTAGGTTTTGCAAACTCAAACAACGCTGTAGATGTGCAAACTAAATTTTTAGCAGGTAACTTTAGTTATTCACCAAATAAGGCATTAGACCTAAGTGGTTTTGCAATTTTTAATAGTACTAGAACATTATTACAAAGCCAGAGTGATGTAATCTATACAGACTCAAACTTAGGTATACCAAACGAGACTACCACTTCAAGAACACGTCAAAGCAGTGATTTAGGAATGCTTAAATTAAGTGCAACCTATAAACCCAATGTTAATAATCAGTTAGATTATGATATCTTATCAAGGATGTCTAAGGAGTATGAAGATAGAAATGTATTTTCAACAGTAATCGGTAATACAGATCAATTTGAAGAAACAACACCTTACAGTATTAACCAGAATGTAAATTATTACTACACCTTAAACGAATCCAATATTTTTGCGTTATCTGCACAACATTTGTTACAAGATGAAGATCCGTTTTATAATGCAGTTTTAGATAATGATCCTACCAATAATAATGACCCAGATCCTTCGTTACGAGACACTTATGACAATACTGCTGCAGGATTAGGATTAGATCAAAATCAGTTTGCTTACAATGTTAACCAAGAACGACGTGTAAAATCTAATCAATTAGATGCTAAACTAGATTACTGGAATGTATTAAACACAAAGAGTAATATCAATTTTTATTTTGGTACCATTTTAAGTCGTCAAACTTTTGATTCTGGACTGTTTCAATTCTTAGACGATAACTCTGTATTTACTCCAACACCAATAGATAATGGAGGTATAGCAACTAACGATACCGATTACAGATTCAGTGATATTTATTTAGGTGCAAGATATACCATTAAAACAGGTAAGTTTACTATAGCACCAGCAGTGTCGATGCATGCTTATGGTAACAGAAATATGCAATTAGGTGAAGAATATAAGGATAACTTTTTTAGAGTCTTACCAGATTTAGATGTAAGATTACAATTAAAGAAAAGTGAAAGACTGGTATTTAGATACAATATGCAAAACCAATTTACTGATGTTACTAATTTAGCACGAGGCATAGTATTAAATAATTACAATAATATTTTTGTTGGTAATCCAGAATTAGAAAATGCTTTATCACAGAATTTAAGTCTAAATTATTTTAGTTTTAATTTATTTAATTATACGAATGTTGTTGCCACAGTGAACTATAACAGTAGAGTAGATCAGATAAGACCATTAACTAATTTTGAAAGTGTAATTAGAAGTAGTTCTGTATTTAATTCACCTTTTGCTGATGAAACTGTAACAGCTTTTGGTAGATTTGAACGAACATTTGGAAAAATAAGAGCAAGATTATCAGCAAATTTTAATTACTCCAAGTTTAATCAGTTTGTACAGAATCAACGTTCGGTCAACGAAAACTATACGCATGGATATAGAGCAGAATTAAGAACAAATTACAGAGAAGCACCAAATTTAAGGTTACGTTATAATTTTTCAATTGCAGATAATGATCAAGGTGCAACTAGAACTAAGTTTTACACAAGCGCTCCATCCATTCAATTTGATGCATACATCTGGAAGTCATTGACTTTTAGAACCGATTATTCCTATACAAGTCAAAGACAAGAAGGAGGAGATACAGAATCCTTTGATTTTTGGAACGCATTTTTATCCTACAGAAAAGATAGAGACGCTAAGTTTGAATATGAAATTAGAGCTACAAATTTATTAAACACAAAATCTAGAATTAATAATGGCTCTAATAACTTTTCAGTATCTAGCTCAGAAACATTTATTCAACCACGTTATATAACGTTTAGGTTGCGTTATGAGATATAATAAAATCAAAAAGCCAGCTTAAGAGCTGGCTTTTTAATATGTGTCATTTTTTTATAAATTAAAAGCGGCTTTCACTTTATCTACATAGTCCAATTTTTCCCAAGTAAATAACTCTACATCCATAGTTTTAGCTTCACCATTGGGTTGTTCAAAAGTTTTAGAAACCGATTCACTTGGTCGTCCCATATGTCCGTAAGCGGCAGTCTCGCTATACATTGGTTGTCTTAATTTTAATCGAGACTCTATTGAAGAAGGTCTCATGTCAAAAATGGATTTAACCTTTTCAGCAATTTCACCATCAGTCATATTAAAAGGGCACGTTCCATAAGTATCTATAAAAATAGAGGTTGGCTCTACAACACCAATAGCATAACTTACTTGTACTAAAACTTCATCACATACACCAGCCGCAACTAAGTTTTTGGCAATATGTCTTGTTGCATAAGCTGCACTTCTATCCACTTTACTAGGATCTTTTCCAGAGAAAGCTCCACCACCATGAGCTCCTTTTCCGCCGTAAGTATCAACAATAATCTTACGGCCTGTTAATCCTGTATCACCATGAGGTCCACCAATTACAAACTTTCCTGTTGGATTAATATGGTAGGTGATTTGGTCATTAAATAAAGCTGCAATGTGCTCTGGAACTAGTGCGACTACTCTAGGTATTAAAATAGTTTTAATATCATTTCTAATTTTAGCAAGCATCTCTTCGTCGCTTCCAAAATCATCATGTTGCGTAGAGACAACAATAGCATCTATGCGTTGAGGTACATTATCATCACTATACTCAATAGTCACCTGACTTTTAGAATCTGGTCTTAAATAGGTAATGTCTTTATTTTCGCGTCTTAAATCAGCTAATTCCTTTAAAATTAAATGTGACAAGTCTAAAGCCAAAGGCATGTAATTATCTGTTTCATTAGTAGCATACCCAAACATCATACCTTGGTCTCCTGCACCTTGCTCTTCTTTAGTGGCTCTGTCAACACCTCTATTAATGTCTTCGGATTGCTCATGAATTGCAGAAAACACACCACAAGAGTTACCATCAAACATATAATCGCTTTTAGTGTAACCTATTTTGTTGATAGTCTCTCTAGCAATTTTTTGTACATCTAAATACGTATTCGACTTTACTTCACCAGCTAAGACAACTTGTCCAGTAGTAACTAAGGTTTCACAAGCTACTTTAGATTCAGGGTCGAATGCTAAAAAATTATCAATAAGTGCGTCGCTAATTTGATCAGCAACTTTATCAGGATGTCCTTCTGAAACACTCTCTGATGTAAATAAATATGGCATAATTACTATTTTAAGTTAGGATGGATTTGACGAATATTCTACCAGGAAGTTTTCACTGCCTTTAGCATTTTTTATCGAGGTTGCAATCAGTCAAATCCTTCCTCTTCAATTTTTCAAGTGCAAATGTAAAGAGTTAAAAACTAATGACAAAACAGAAATGGAATTTCTATCACAAGAGAAAAATTACCTATCACATTTGGAATTTAATTTAATTTATTGCAATCTTTGTTCTTTAAAGTTCAAACACATTTTGATTGTTATCACGAAAGGTTGAGGGATTAGACCCTTTGAAGCCTTAGCAACCTCTTAATTTTTAAGAAAGGTGCTACATTCTACTGTATAATTGCAGAACAGATAACGGAAACAGAAGTCTTCACTTTTCCTGATAACAACGAATTAAAATATCAGGAATGCCAAATATCAATACTGAAATACAAAAAAGAATCCTCGTGCTTGATGGTGCAATGGGAACTATGCTTCAGCAATATTATTTCTCCGAAGAGGATTATAGAGGTCAACGATTTAAGGATTATCCAACGACATTAAAAGGAAATAATGATTTATTATCCTTAACGCAACCAGAAGCTATAAAGGAGGTGCACCGAAAATATTTTGAAGCAGGAGCAGATATTGTAGAAACCAATACGTTTTCTGGGACATCAATTGCAATGGCAGACTACAACATGGAAGATTTAGTTTACGAGCTCAATTATGAATCTGCAAAATTAGCCAAAGAAGTTGCTAAAGAATTCACTAAGTCAAATCCTGAAAAGCCTCGTTTTGTAGCAGGAAGTATTGGGCCAACGAACAGAACGGCAAGTTTATCACCAGACGTTAATAGACCTGAATATAGAGCCATAACTTTTGATGAATTACGAATTGCCTACAAAGAGCAAGTGGAAGCTCTAATTTCTGGAGGTGTTGATGTGCTATTAGTAGAAACTATTTTTGATACCTTAAATGCTAAAGCAGCATTATTTGCTATTGAAGAGGTTAAAGAAGAACAACAAATTGATATTCCTGTTATGGTTTCGGGGACGATTACAGATGCTAGTGGAAGAACATTGTCAGGTCAAACAGTAGAGGCCTTTCTAATTTCAATATCGCATATTCCGCTGTTAAGTGTTGGGTTTAATTGTGCTTTAGGTGCAGAGCAATTAAAGCCATATTTAAAACGATTATCTAGAGAAACAGAATTTTATACCTCTGCGCATCCTAATGCTGGTTTGCCTAATGCTTTTGGCGAGTACGACCAGTCTCCAAAAGAAATGCAAGCTTTAATCGAGGATTACCTCCAAGATGGATTGATAAATATAATAGGTGGTTGCTGTGGAACAAGTCCGGATCATATTAATGCAATAGCTGAAGTAGTCTCAAAATATCAACCACGAAAAATCCAAGAGGAAGCTTATGGCAACTAAACAACTGAAATTATCTGGTTTAGAGCCATTGGTAATTACTCCTCAAAGTAATTTTATCAATGTTGGAGAGCGTACAAACGTTACAGGTTCTAGAAAGTTTTTGAGGCTTATTAAAGAAGAAAAATTTGATGAAGCTATAGAAGTGGCGCGACATCAAGTAGAAGGAGGAGCTCAGATTCTAGATGTAAATATGGATGAAGGAATGCTCGATGGTAAAGAAGCCATGGTTCATTTTTTAAATCTTATCGCTTCAGAGCCAGATATTGCTCGTATTCCTATTATGATTGATAGTTCCAAATGGGAAATCATTGAAGCAGGTTTGCAGGTTGTGCAGGGAAAAGCGGTAGTCAATTCCATTTCATTAAAAGAAGGCGAAGAAGAGTTTATTAGACAAGCAAAGCTGATTAAACGTTATGGAGCAGCAACAATTATTATGGCATTTGACGAAGATGGTCAAGCAGATAATTATGAAAGACGCATTGAAATTTGTGAACGATCCTATAAGATTTTGACTGAAAATATAGGTTTCCCTCCTCAAGACATCATATTCGATCCAAATATTTTTCCAGTTGCAACAGGAATGGAAGAACATAGACAGAACGCTTTGGACTTTTTTAAAGCTACCAAATGGATAAAAGACAATTTGCTACATGCTCATGTTTCGGGAGGTGTAAGTAATGTATCATTTTCTTTTAGAGGTAACAATACAGTGAGAGAGGCTATGCATTCCGCATTTTTGTATCATGCTATTAAACATGGGATGACAATGGGGATTGTTAATCCTGCTATGTTAGAGGTTTATGATAGTATTCCTAAAGATTTACTAGATCATGTAGAAGACGTATTGCTAGATAGAAAAGATGATGCTACTGAGCGTTTACTGGATTTTGCAGAGTCGGTTAAGGGAAATCAAAAGGAAAATGAAACCAAAGTTTTAGAATGGAGATCAAAGGCATTACAAGAGCGTATTACACATAGCTTAGTTAAGGGAATAGATGCCTTTATTGTTGAAGATGTTGAAGAAGCTAGACAATCTGTAGAAAGACCAATCCAAGTAATAGAAGGTCATTTAATGGCTGGGATGAATGTTGTTGGAGATTTGTTTGGCAGTGGTAAAATGTTTTTGCCACAAGTAGTAAAATCAGCTCGTGTAATGAAAAAAGCTGTAGCTCACCTGCAACCTTTTATTGAAGCAGAAAAAGATGGTAAAGCACAATCGGCTGGAAAAATACTAATGGCTACTGTAAAAGGCGATGTTCACGATATTGGTAAAAATATTGTGAGTGTTGTCTTAGGATGTAACAATTATGAAATCGTAGATTTAGGAGTTATGGTGCCACCAGAACGTATTATCGAAGCTGCAAAAAAAGAAAATGTCGATGTTATTGGGTTAAGTGGTTTAATTACACCATCATTAGATGAGATGGTGTATTTGGCTAGTGAAATGGAAAAAGAAAATTTGAATATTCCATTACTCATTGGAGGAGCAACAACCTCTAGAGCGCATACAGCTGTTAAGATTGCACCAAAATATCAAAACACAGTAGTTCATGTCAATGATGCATCAAGAGCAGTAACGGTTGTTGGTAATTTACTCCAAGACAATAATAAGGTTTACAAAGATGATATTAGAACAGAGTATAATCTGTTTAGAGAGCAGTTTCTTACGCGTGGTAAGCGTAAAGAATATATCTCTATTGAAGAAGCCAGAAATAAAAAGTATCAAATAGATTGGAGTAAAAGTAAAATTATTAAACCTAAACAGCTTGGTGTCCAAATTTTAAATGATTTTGATATTACTAAGTTAGAGACTTATATAGATTGGTCACCATTTTTTAGAAGTTGGGATTTGCACGGAAAATTTCCAAATATCTTAAATGATGATATTGTTGGTGAACAGGCTACAGAATTATTTAAGGATGCACAGGAATTACTGAAGCGTGTTTTTGATAAAAAATTACTCAAAGCCAAAGCAGTATTTGGTTTGTTTCCTGCCAATACAGTAAATGATGACGACATTGTTGTAACAATTAATGAAACCTGTCTCCTCGAGCGCAGTCGAGAGGTCACTGAAACACCTAAAGCTAAAGCACAGCATTTTAAATTTCTAACCCTACGTCAACAGCTCAAAAAGCGAGAAGGTGTTCCAAATTTTGCACTTTCCGATTTTATAGCACCTAAAACATCTGGTATTGAGGACTATATTGGTGCTTTTTGTGTTTCTACAGGTTTTGGAACACAAGAACTAGCTGAACAATTTGAGGCTGATAACGATGACTATAATTCTATAATGATAAAAGCATTAGCCGATCGATTGGCTGAAGCTTTTGCAGAGTATTTACATAAAGAAGTGAGAACAAAACATTGGAGTTATGCTAATGATGAAGAATTATCTAATGAAGAGCTCATTAAAGAAAACTATAAAGGTATTCGTCCTGCTCCAGGTTATCCTGCTTGCCCAGATCATTTAGAAAAACAAACCATCTGGAAGCTTTTAGATGTAGAAGAAAATATTGGTGTTAAACTTACTGAGAGTCTTGCAATGTTGCCAGCTGCAAGTGTTTCTGGGTATTATTTTGGTAACGAAGAGGCTAAATATTTTGGGCTAGGAAAAATAACAGAAGATCAATTGATAGATTATAGCAAACGTCGCGAAATCTCAATTGAAAAAGCAAAAAAATGGCTTAACCCAAACCTAGCAGAGATATAACAATTTATTATAAATCTGAAAATAATTAAATTATATAAATGTAGTAATCTTGTTAAAGATTAAAAATAATAATGATGAAAAAACACAAACTAGAAGTAAAGTTTGCTATACAGTTACTTGTTCTTGCAATCCTTGCTTTAGTAGCAGCATATTTTACTACAAAATAGTATAACCCTTGCTGAATTAAGCAAGTAAATATTTTTTATGAAAGTAACAGAACACATTAAAAATGCCAATGGTAAAACCCTATTCTCTTTTGAGATTTTGCCACCTTTGAAAGGGCAACATATTGATTCTATATTTGATAACATTAATCCCTTAATGGAATTTAAACCACCTTTTATAGATGTCACTTATCACAGAGAAGAGTACATTTATAAAGAGTTAGATAATGGATTACTAGAAAAGAAAGTGGTCAAAAAAAGACCAGGAACTGTTGGTATTTGTTCAGCTATTCAAAATAAGTATCAAGTAGATGCTATTCCTCATATTTTATGTGGAGGATTTACCAAAGAAGATACCGAGAATTTCTTAATAGATTTAGATTTCCTAGGAATTGATAATGTTATGGCATTACGAGGAGACGCTGTAAAAAGTGAAACCTATTTTAGGCCAGAAAAAGAAGGTCACAATTTTGCTAGTGACCTTGTGGCTCAAGTTCAGAATCTGAATAAAGGAAAATACCTTGATGATGAATTACAGAACTCATCAAAAACAAATTTTTGTATAGGTGTTGCAGGCTATCCAGAAAAGCATATGGAAGCTCCAAGCCTTGATAGTGATATTCATTTTCTAAAAAAGAAGATTAAAAATGGAGCAACTTATATCGTTACACAAATGTTTTTTGATAATTCTAAGTACTTTGAGTTTGTAAACAAATGCAGAACCGAAGGCATTACCGTTCCTATTATTCCAGGATTAAAACCTATAGCTACAAAAAAGCAACTGAATTTAATTCCGCATCGCTTTAAAGTAGATCTTCCAGACGAGCTTATAATGAATGTTGTAAAATGTAAAGATAATAAGGCTGTGAGACAAGTTGGTATAGAATGGTGTGTTGCACAAAGCAAAGAGCTTATTGCTCAAAATGTACCTCTAGTACATTATTATTCTATGGGAAAATCCGATAATATTTATGATATAGCATCTCAGATTTTTTAGCCAGATTTGTTATTAAGTTTAGTGCTTTTGGTAAAAAGAAACCGTCTTTATATCGTATTTTTGCAACACATAAAAATACTAACCAAACTTAAATACATTTCATGAAAACATCAGAATTAGCTGAAGGTTTAAAAGGTTCTGAAATCATAAAAATTGCAGGAGAAGTAAATGCACTTAAAGCACAAGGTGAGGTTATTTATAACCAAACTATAGGTGATTTTAATCCAAATGTATTTCCAATTCCAGTAGCCTTAAAATCAGCTATTATTGATGCTTAT
The DNA here is from genome assembly GCF_031846265.1 of Microcosmobacter mediterraneus. Taxonomy (NCBI): domain Bacteria; kingdom Pseudomonadati; phylum Bacteroidota; class Flavobacteriia; order Flavobacteriales; family Flavobacteriaceae; genus Microcosmobacter; species Microcosmobacter mediterraneus. The sequence continues at coordinate 145,936 of NZ_JAVRIA010000005.1, forward strand.
GAAGCTAATCATACAAACTATCCTACAGCTAATGGTATGCAAGAGCTTAGAGATACGGTTTCTAGTTATTTATCTAGGCGTTTAGGCTTAGACTATGCTTCAGATGAAATTTTAATTTCTGGTGGAGCGCGTCCTTTAATCTACGCAACATATCAAACAGTTTTAGATATTAGTGATAAAGTCCTGTATCCTGTTCCATCATGGAATAATGATGCTTACACCTATTTAGCTAGGAACAACGCAGTAGTTGTAGAGACTAAACCAGAGCATAAATTTATGCCTACAGTTGAGGACATAAAACCACAAATAAGAGATGTTAATTTAGTGGCTTTATGTTCGCCTTTGAATCCTACAGGAACTACGTTTACAAAAGAAGCTTTATCTGAAATTTGTGACTTAGTCATAGCTGAGAATGTAAGACGGCAGACATTAAATATTAAACCACTTTATGTGCTATACGATCAAATTTATTGGCAATTAACATATAATCAAACGCAGCATTACAATCCTGTAGAATTAAACTCTGAGATGAGAGATTATACCATTTTTGTAGACGGTATTTCTAAGGCGTTTGCATCTACAGGAGTTAGAGTAGGATGGGCTTTTGGGCCAAAGCATGTGATTTCTAAAATGAAAGCTATGCTAAGTCATATTGGAGCCTGGTCTCCTAAAGCAGAACAGATAGCAACAGCTTCGTTCTTAAAGCAAGATGCTGAAGTCTCTAAGTATTTAGGTTGGATAAAAGGCGAATTAGACGATAGGTTAATTTCCTTTTACAACGGATTCCAAGATTTAAAATCTAAAGGCTATTCGGTTGATGCAATTGAACCTGAAGCAGCTTTATATTTGACAGTTCAATTTGATTTGGTTGGGAAAACGACACAAAACGGACAAGTTTTAGAAGATATTAAAGCGGTAACCAGCTATTTATTAAATGAAGCAAAATTAGCAGTTGTTCCGTTTTATGCCTTTGGGACATCATTGGAGTCTAACTGGTTTAGGTTATCTGTAGGTACTGCAAAAAAAGAGGATATTTCTACAATCTTTAAGTTGCTAGAAGAAGCTTTAAATAAACTCTCCTAACTCTATTTCAATTATTCTTTTACCTTTGGCATCATTCAAAAAAAATGATGAGGTTTAAAGCATTTTTGTTTTTAGTAATGACTACCAGCTTTCTTTATGCTCAAATAGAAAAGCAGACTTCGTCGTATTTAGAATTAAATTATTTTAAAGGTAACATAGCTTTACATAATGATGATATTCTACACCTTATTACAGGACATCCTGAAGGGTTTCTTTTAAGTTGGAATAAGAAAACATTTGGTCATAATGATTGGGAACAACGTTATAATTATCCAGATTATGGTATAACATTCTCATATCAAAATTTAAAAAATTCTGTTCTTGGTAATAATTATGGATTATATGCACATTTTAATTTCTATTTCTTCAAAAGATATGTAATGCTACGTATAGGCCAAGGTCTAGCATATACAACAAATCCGTATGATAAAGTTGATAATTTTAAAAATGTTGCCTTTGGTTCAAAACTATTGAGTAGTACATTTTTAATGCTTAACTATAAGAAGGAACGCATCTTTAAAAATTTTGGTTTCCAAGCAGGATTGTCACTTTTACATTACTCAAACGCTAATGTAAAAGCGCCAAATGCGAGTATAAATTCTATAACATTTAACTTAGGTGTAAACTATAATTTTGAAGATGAAGATGAAGATTTTATTGATAATTTAGAAGAAGAAAAGTATACTGAGCCTTTTCGTTATAACATCGTATTTAGAAGTGGTATTAATGAAAGTGATGTTATAGATAGTGGTCAATTTCCATTTTATATCCTCTCTGCTTATACAGATAAACGCTTAAGTCGTAAAAGTGCTATCCAGTTAGGAACAGATGTTTTTTTCTCAAACTTTTTAAAGGAGTTAATTTATTATAAATCTGTTTCTTTTCCTGAGGAGAATGTTTCTGGAGATGAAGATTATAAACGTGTTGGTGTATTTGTAGGTCACGAGTTATTTATTAATAAACTTTCTATCTTAACACAGTTAGGTTATTATGTATATTATCCTTTTGATTTTGAGGGAAGAACGTACATTAGAGTTGGTGTTAAACGCTATTTTGGAAAGAAATGGTTTGGTGCATTAACCTTAAAATCACATGGCGCGAAAGCAGAAGCAGTTGAATTTGGAATTGGTATTAGATTATGAAAATATTAGGTTGCATACTAGGAATATTGTTCTTTTTATCATGTGATAGCAATAATGCTAGCGATTGCTTTCAAACCTCAGGACCAATAGTTCAGGAGGAAGTTCAAGTAGATCCATTTTCAAGAATATTAGTAAATAGAGGAGTTGAACTTATTCTAAAGCAAGACACTGAATATCGTATTATTATCGAATCTGGAGAAAACTTAATTGGAGATGTTTCGGTTAATCTACAAGGAAATCAGCTAATTTTGACTGATAATAATACATGCAATTATGTAAGAGATTATATATCTACAAAAGTATATGTTTCGGCTCCCAATCTTACGGAAATAAGAAGCTCAACGCAATATGATATTTCATCAGATGGTATCCTTAGTTATCCTAACTTAGCATTATCTTCTGAAGATTTTTTTGCTCCAGGAACGTATACTAGTGGAGACTTTAGACTTAATATTAATGCAAATGAATTAAAAATTATTACAAATAATTTGTCTTCGCAATACATTACAGGAACTGTTGAAACCCTCAATATTAATTTTGCCTCAGGAGCTGGACGTTTTGAAGGTGCTAATCTTTTAGCTCAAGATGTAATAATTAATCATCGTGGCTCTAATGATATGATTATTAATCCTCAACAATCTTTAACAGGACAACTTCGAGGAACAGGAGATCTTATTTCTGTAAACCAACCACCAACTGTTAATGTAGAGCAGTTATATACAGGTCAACTTATTTTTCAGTAGAAGGAGAATCAAAAAGTATTACTAATATTATCATTACTACAAAAAAACCTAATCGTGTATTCCATTCCTCTTCTAAAATATCTTTAAACCTTTTTTTGCCCAAATAATAGCACCATTTCAAACAAGCACCTATTAATTTGAAGATATCAGGTAAAATTTCTGCCATCGCAAGTTGTAATTATTAATTAGTTAACTCCCTAAACAAAGTTTCTAAACTGGCATTTTTCTGGTTAAGTTGAAGAATCTTTAATTCGTTGTCGTGAGCAAAATCAAAGACATAGGAGCGCATATCGTCAGTAGAAGAAAAGGTGATTTCATAAACAAAAGCATGAGTATTTTTTACAGACTTAACTTTTGGGAGTTTAAGTAAAAATGCATCTTCAACTCTGAAATCAAATTCTACAATAACTACTTGTTCTTGTCCTGCTCTAAGTTCATCTAACTTTTTATCTGCAACAATTTCACCTTTATTTATAATAATAACACGATCACACATAGCTTCTACTTCTTGCATAATATGTGTAGACAAGAACACCGTTTTTTTCTTCCCTACAGTTTTTATTAGATTTCTAATATCTACTAATTGATTAGGGTCTAAACCAGTAGTAGGTTCGTCTAAAATTAAAACTTCAGGATCATGCAAAAGTGCATTGGCTAAACCAACACGTTGACGATAACCTTTGGAGAGCTGTTCAATTTTTTTATGCGACTCTGAGGTTAAACCAGTTAAATCCATAACGTCATCAATTCTGGTTTTATTTGTTTTGTATACACTAGCATTAAATTGCAAATACTCTTTAACGTACATATCTAGGTACAAAGGATTATGCTCTGGTAAATAACCCACACTTTGTTGTACGTCTTTTTTAGATTTTAAAACATCAAAGCCATTAACACTTGCTTCACCTTCAGAAGCATTAAGATATGTGGTTAGAATTTTCATCATGGTAGATTTACCAGCACCATTTGGGCCTAAAAATCCAACAATTTCAGGATTTTCAACTTTAAATGAAACATTGCTCAGAGCTTTCTGATTTCCGTAGGTTTTTGTAATGTTAGAGACCTCTATTGACATATAAAATTCACTTTGATGTAAAAATAAGTATTAAATCAACGATCTAAATAAAAAAAACGTGTTCTTCATTTTGATTTTTTAATTTATTGGTTACTTTAGCCTTAACAAATGCGATTAATGAATTTAGTTCACACATATTACAGCTGGTTTTACTTCTTTTATAAAGAAACGAGACCAAGTATGTGCTAATTAATTATATCATATAAATTAAGGTCTCGATTTAAAAAGTCGAGACTTTTTTATTTATAAAAAATTAAAGAATTCTAGTGATAAAAACAGTTGCTATACAAGGCATAAAAGGATCGTTTCATCATATTGTTTCTAAAGCATATTTTGGAAACCTTGTTGATATTGTTGAGTGCTTGTCTTTTGATGCAGCAGTAGAATCATTGTTGGTTAAAGATACAAATGCTGTTATTATGGCTATAGAAAACTCTATTGCAGGTTCTATTATTCCTAATTATGCCTTAATCGACGCTCATAATTTACATATTGTTGGCGAATACTACCTCAATGTTCAGCATCATTTAATGGCTTTAAATGATCAATCTATTAATGACATAAAAGAAGTGTATTCGCACCCAATGGCTTTATTACAATGTAAAGAGTTTTTTAAAAATCAGCCACATATTAAACTCATTGAGGATAAGGATACTGCTGAAGTAGCAAAGCGGATTTCCAACAATAAGCTCAAAGGAATTGCAGCTATAGCAAGCGATTTGGCAGCTGAATTGTTTAACCTTAATATTTTAGCCGAAAGTATTCAAACTATTAAACACAACGAAACACGATTTGTCATTGTAAAAAGGAAGAATCACGAAATTTCTGAATCTGAAATTAATAAAGCGTCATTAAAATTTGAACTCGATCATCAACGAGGAAGTCTAGCGGCAATTCTTAATGTTATGAGTGATTGTAAATTAAATTTAACTAAAATACAATCCTTGCCAAAAATTGAAACACCTTGGAAATATGCCTTTTTTGTTGATGTTACTTTTACAGATTATGAAGATTATAAAAAGGCGATTGCGATAATGAAGATTATGGCTGTTGAAATTAAAGTACTAGGAGAATATAAAAACGCAAAACTATGATAGAAGGTGCAGAAAGATTGCAAACGGTAGAAGAATACTACTTTTCAAAAAAATTAAGAGAAGTTGCTCTTCTAAAAGCACAAGGTAAACCTATAATTAATCTTGGCATTGGAAGCCCAGATTTAGAACCTCCTTTCAGAGTTGTAGAGTCTTTAAAAGAGAGTTTAGCTGATACAATAGCACATAAGTATCAAAGTTACCAAGGTCTACCTGAGTTAAGAGAAGAGATCGAGAATTTTTATCGTAATAAGTTTGATGTATCGTTAAGTTCATTAACAGAAGTACTACCATTAATGGGAAGCAAAGAAGGTATTATGCATATATCTATGGCTTTTTTAAATAAAGGTGATAAAGTGCTTATTCCAAATCCAGGATATCCTACCTACAGTTCAGTAACTAAATTAGTAGGTGCAGAACCTGTGTTTTATGATCTAAAAGAAAACAATCAATGGTTGCCAGATTTTTCTCAGCTTGAAAAGCAAGACTTATCTATAGTAAAATTAATGTGGATTAGTTATCCACACATGCCAACAGGAGCTCTAGCAACGCATAAGTTTTATGATACTGTTATTGCTTTTGCAAAACGTCATAATATACTCGTTGTTAATGATAATCCGTACAGTTTTATCTTAAACGATAAGCCCAAAAGTATTCTCTATTATAAAGATGCTAAAAAACATTGTTTAGAATTAAATTCTTTGAGTAAAACCTTCAACATGGCTGGTTGGCGCGTTGGTATGATTTTAGGTCATTCAGAATATATTAAAGCAATTTTAAAGGTGAAGAGTAACATGGATTCTGGTATGTTTTATGGTATTCAGAAAGGTGCTATAGAAGCACTTAAATGCTCAGATTTGTGGTATATAAGTTTAAATAGTGTTTACCAAAGACGACGTCAATTAGTTTGGAAACTAGCTGAAGGATTAAAATGCACCTATGATAAAGATGCTTCTGGATTGTTTGTTTGGGCAAAACTACCTCCTAATCTAAAATCTGAAGATTTTATTGATGCAGTACTGAAAGAACATTCCATTTTTATTGCACCAGGAACTATTTTTGGCAGTAATGGAGAAGGTTACATAAGGTTTTCGTTGTGTGCACCAGAAGAAGAGATTGAGGAAGCTATAGCAAGAGTAAGTCAATAATTTAGTTTATGAAAAATGTATATATAATAGGCGTTGGGTTAATAGGTGGAAGTTTAGCTTTAGATATTAAAGCAAATTATTCTGAAACTATCATTTTTGGTATTGATAATAATGAAACACACCTAGATAAAGCCATTGCCTTAAACGTTATAGATAAAAAGGCTATGCTTTCAGATATCACAAATGCGGACTTAGTAATCATTGCAATTCCTGTGGATGCAACTGTAAATAGCATTTCAGACATACTAGATAAGGTTTCAGAACATACTTTGGTCATTGATGTTGGCTCAACCAAGGAAGATATTTGTTATTCTATAGAATCACACCAAAACAGAAGAAACTTTTTAGCAGCGCATCCAATTGCTGGTACAGAATTTTCAGGACCGAGTGCTGCAATCCATGGCTTGTTTAAAGACAAGACAATGATAATCTGTGAAGTAGAAAAAACAGCTTTTAAACTTCAGGAGAAAGCTTTGCAATTATTTTCAGACTTAGGTATGCGCATTCGATATATGAATCCAAAAGCACACGATAAGCATATTGCTTATGTGTCACATTTATCACATATCAGTTCGTTTATGTTAGGTAAAACAGTTATTGAAAAAGAGAAAAATGAACGTGATATTTTTGATATGGCAGGTTCTGGATTTGAAAGTACAGTGCGTTTGGCAAAAAGTTCCCCAGCAATGTGGACACCAATTTTTCAACAGAACAAAACTAATGTTATTGAAACATTAAACGAATACATTGCCAACCTTACGCAGTTTAAAGAACTGATGGAAAAAGGTGATTTTGAAAGCGTTTACGATGAAATGAAAGATATAAATCATATTAAAGACATATTAGAAGGAATTATTAAAGTATAGAAAAGACTTAAAAATACTATGGAAAATAAGAAAGAATTAAGAACATGGTTAGACAACTTCGGATTAGATCATCCTTTAGTTATTGCTGGACCATGTAGCGCAGAAACCGAAAAACAAGTATTAACGATTGCTCATCAATTAAAAAATAGTGATGCAACGGTTTTTAGAGCAGGTATTTGGAAACCTAGGACTCGACCTGGAAATTTTGAAGGCGTTGGTGCACTTGGTTTAAAATGGCTTCAGAAAGCAAAGCAAGAAACAGGAATGCAAATTACTACTGAGGTTGCAAATGCAAATCATGTCGATTTAGCATTAAAACACGATGTCGATATTCTATGGATTGGAGCACGTACAACAGTGAGCCCATTTATAGTTCAGGAAATTGCCGAAGCTCTAAAAGGAACTGATAAACCAGTATTAATTAAAAATCCTGTAAATCCAGATTTAGCTTTATGGTTAGGAGCAGTGGAACGTTTTTACACAGCAGATGTCAAAAATTTAGGCGTTATACATAGAGGTTTTTCCACTTACGAAAAAACACGTTATAGAAATAACCCAGAATGGCAAATAGCTATTGATTTGCAAAACAGATTTCCTGATTTGCCATTAATTTTAGATCCATCTCATATTGCTGGTCGTCGTGATATTATCTTCGATTTATCACAGACAGCATTAGATTTAAACTATGATGGTTTTATGGTAGAGACGCATCATACACCAGACGAAGCTTGGAGTGATGCTGCACAGCAGATTACGCCTAATACATTGATTCAGATGACTAAAGATCTAAGAATTAGAAAAGAAGTTGGCGAAGCTGCTGAGTTTAAAAATAAGATTAATACCATGAGAACTCAGATCGATGTTATTGATCATCAACTCATAGAAATGTTAGGAAAGCGGATGAAAGTAGCTGACGAAATTGGAGCACTTAAAAAAGCGCATAACGTTGCAGTACTTCAAACTAAACGTTGGAATGAAATTCTCGGTAAAATGATATTACAAGGTGAAGAGAAAAATTTGAGTGAAGAATTTATTCTTAGAGTGTTTAAAGCGGTTCACCAAGAATCGATTAATCACCAAGAAAAGATTATTAACGATTAATGTTTAAAATCAAAAGCCTATTTTCACCAAGAAAAAATAGAAGTTCTAAACAACAACAAGATTACTTATTTATGATTAAACAATTTATACTGGTAATACTAGTATTACCATTTCTCACTATTAAGGCACAGACTAAAGTTGGCCATATTACACTGCAATATGGAGAAGAGATCATTGAAGATGATGAAAAAATAGTTAGAATCTCTACAGAGTTTAATGGTAAAATTTACACCCTAGCCAGCAGAAAGAACAAGTACTACATCAAAGTATTTGAAAGCACAGAAATGAGTTTGGTTTCTACCAATGAAATTGAGCTTCCAGATATGAAAGGTAAAGATCTGGAATTTGAAGATCTTGCTGTTATAGCAGATAGAATTTATGTATTTGGAAGTGTTTATGACCGAAAAGAAAAGATATCAAATTTATTTGGTGTAGAAGTTGCCTTAGACGGTAAATTAAGCAATAATGTTGTTAAACTCTTTTCTACAAAAGTGACTAAAAGAAGAGAGCAAGGTGCATTCTATTTCAAAGACTCGCCAACAGGAGATCGTTTACTCATTATGCATGCTACTCAGTTTAACAAAGAAGACGTTATACAATACGAAGTAAAACTTTTAGATCCCAATCTAGATACAGCAATGGAGTATATTGAAAAAGTTCCATATGAAGATAGAAGAGGATTAGAATTTACTATTGCAGATTTCGATGTAAGCTTTGATGACGATGTATTTATCGTCATTAACGAAAGTTTTAGAGATCGTAAGTCTATGACTAATAATGAGAAGTTTCAGGTACTTTGCTTTAAAAGTTCTAATAACTATGAGAAAGAAGTCATTGATATAAAATTTACAGATAAAGAAATCATTAACTGCGAAATGTTGGCTACAGGTTCTGGTAAACTCCATTTAGCAGGCTTTTATTCTGGTGTAAGAAAAAATGGAAAAGCAAAAAAAGATCTCAGAGGTGTATATTCTTCAGTTATTGATGTTAATACAAATGAAGTAGAACAATTAAAATTTAATGAGTTTGATTATGACACAAAAGTAAAACTCATTGGAGAACGACGAGCTAAAAAGGGTAAAGATGTAAAACCTTATTATTTAACCCATAGTTTAATAGAAAAAGAAGATGGTGGATTAATTTTATTATCAGAATATCAGCTTGTTGTAGAAGGTGGAACTTCTGGTATTGGACCATTAGCCTTTACGCCAATAACATATATTAATAATGAGATTATTGTAACCTCACTTGGTGTTGATGGTTCTGTAGAATGGTCTAATGTTATACCCAAAAAACAACGTGCTAGCTTTACAGTATTATCACTTGGATTATTCGGATTTTCCGGAAATGGAAATTTTACAGTCTCTGGCGGAATTATGGTACCACTTAGTGTAATGGGTAAAGGTCCAGAATATCTTAGCGCAATGCCGATTTATGAAAATGGGCAGCTCACTGTCATTTTTAACGACAACAAAAAAAATTATGGTGTTACAGATATTGAAGATATAAAATGGTTAGGTAATTATAATAAAGCTGTTCCTGTAGCTGTAATGTTTGACGATAAAGGAAATATGACAAGATTAGACCAAGAAAAGGTAGAGAAATATCAACTTGTTTTAAGACCACGAGTATATCATAGAAAGACCGATAAAGATTATATTATTTATTCATCAAGAAAATCTGAAGACAAAATAGGCAGAATGACAATTGGGAGGTAGTTTTTTTATTCAGTTATTGCTTTTTGATTAATATATTTTCCAACTACGATTGCTGTTAATATAACAAGATAAAATTGCCCAATTAAGCCAATAAACATTGTTGCCTTTTGTGCAATTGATGTAACTGGCAAAATATCTCCATAGCCTATGGTCATTAGAGTTATATAACTAAAATACATGAGCCTCTCAGTCATATCGGTATCTCCAATTGAAACAAGTCCTGAAAATGATTCTGGATATAGTATTTCAATACTAAGACAGAGAAAAAATGCTAATAAGCCTAAAGATATATAGCCACTTATTAAACCTAATATTACATTCTTGCTTACCACTTTGGCATTCCAAACTTGTTTAATTATTTCTATAGTTACAATAGCATAAAAAATAAAGTATGATACTAGTTTTAGATAATTAAACTTTTCACTAAAATCGGGTTTGGTAAAACCTAAAAATAATCCAATAACTGAAATAAAGACAAATAGAAATAAAATACGTGAAAGCCTTTTCTTTTTTGATACAAGTAAAACACCAGCTGCAATATTAAGTAATAAGAATATTGGCATAACCCAATACTCAAACCATACTATTGGTATTATTAAAGATCCAAATAATATGAATAGCTGCGTGAAAAGGAATAATTCAAAACGATATGTGTAAAGTTTGTCAATCATTCTTAGACACTAGTCATCTAATATTGACTCATTAAATTTATAATCTTTATAATTTACCTTAAATAAGATGCTGTAAAAAGAAGGGATAAAAAGTAAGGTTATTACTGTACCAAATAGTAAGCCAATCATTATACTAACAGCCATTCCTTCCCACATTTCGCCTCCACTTAAATATAACGGAATCAAACCTAAAACAGTAGTGAAAGTTGCTAATAGTATTGGTCTAAATCGCTGAAGGCATGCTGCAATAATAGCATCTTCAATTGGTCGTTTAATCTCGCTCTCTTCTATTTGAATTCTGTCAATTAATACAATAGCGTTATTGATAACAATACCTGCTAAAGATATTACACCTAAAAACGGCATAAATCCAAATGGCTCCTGAAAAATAAGTAATCCGATTACAACACCAATAATCCCTAATGGTATAGTAGAGGCTACCATTACTGTTTTTCTAACTGAATTAAACTGAATGATTAAAAGAAGAATAATTATAAAGCCAGAAAGTGGTAAATAGCTTATAACTGCTCCCATATTCTCTGCGGTATTTTCTGAATCACCACCAAATTTATAAGTATAACCGTCAGGCCATTCTTTAGTAACTTCTTCCATATGTGGTGTTATTATTTTCATTATTGCCGAAGCATTTCCGGTAGCATTTAATTCTGAACTTACATTAATAGTTCTGTCAATATCTAATCGTTTTATTTTAGCATATTGCCATTCTGGCTCAATACTAGCGACTTGCAATAGTGGTACACTTTTCCCAGAATTTTGAGCATAAATATTGAGAGTTTCAATAGATGCTAATGTTTGTTGTTGACTCTCATTACTTCGCATTAATATAGGGATTGACTTATCATTTTCACGATACTCACCCGTTTGGAAACCATCTAAAACAGTCTGTAAAGATGTTGCAATGTCTGAACTCGTAACACCAGCCATTTGGGCTTTATTCTGGTCAATATTAACAACAAATTTTTTAGTTTTCGGTCCCCAATCATCTTTAATGTTTTTAGTGCCTGATATTGTTTTTAGCTTTTGTTTAGTCTGTTCTGATAGACTTGCTAAAATATCTGGGTCGTCTCCAGAAATTTTAATCTCTATTGGAGTACCACCTCCACCAGAACCTAAGAGTCCAACTTTAATATCCGCATTAGGGAATTTATTAAAACAATAGTCATCTAATTTTTCAACAATTTCATTATTGTAAATAAAATCTGAGGTGTTTATTAAGATATGAGCATAACTTGCATCTGGTTCATCAGTAGAATAACCTAGATCATAAGAAGATGGTCCTTCACCTATATATGAAGACCAATCAGATATTCCATTAACTCTGTTCTCATTTACTAATAGGTCAGACTTTATAAATACCTCAATAGCTTCTATTACCTCTTGGGTTGCTTCAATACGCGAACCTTGAGGTAAATTAACATCTATAGTCACCATATTACGGTCACTATCTGGGAAAAACACAAACGGAATTTTACCAAAGCCAAGAAGTGAAAGAAAAAAAGCAGCGATGATACCAAAGAGCACAAGCCTTTTATAAGATAATGCCACTAAGATGAGGTTTTTGTAATATAACTTTAGTTTATTAATAATCTTATCTATAAAAGATTCCTTTTTTTCAGCTTTAGGGGTGACTTTGAGGAATAAAAAACATAATAATGTTATTACTGTTAACGCAAGAATCCAAGATGATAATAATGCCAATGAAATGACTACAAAAATTGGACCTACGATATCGCCCATAGTAGACTCAGCCATATAAAAAGCTAAAAATGCTGCAGAGGTTGTTAAAGTTGAAATAAGAAGAGGCGTAAATAATTCACCGCATGCATCAATGGCAGCTTTTTTAGCTTCAATTCCATTCTCCATCTTTACTAAAATCGTTTCTGCCACTACTATGGCATTATCTACCATCATTCCTAAAGCCATAATGAGTGCTGCAAGAGTTACTTGGTTTAATCCCATGTCAATAACTCCCATCAACATTAAAGTCATTATAGTTACCATAGGTATTAGACTTGCTATAATACCACCTGTTCTTAAGCCAAGAAATACTAACATTACAATGAGAACAATTGTAATGGATTGTATTAAATTGACAATGAAATCACTAATCTTATTATCTATATAAGTGTCTAATGATGATAGACGTTTTAACTCTAGACCTACAGGAAGTTTGTTTTGCCATTCTTTAATCACTAAATCGAGATCTGTTCCAAGTTGAATTACATTGGCACCTTCTTTTAAACTAATATGCATAGAAATGGCTTCTTGCCCATTTACAGTTACCAATTGTTTAGGCGGATCAATATAATGTTGTCTAACAGTGGTAATATCTCCCAAATGTACTAATTGAGTACCATCTCCAACAGGAATTAACGTCTGTTTTATGTCTTCAATTGAATTAAAATTACCAGTTGGTTCTAAGATTATACGTTCATTTTCTAAATTAATTTCACCTCCAGAACTCAATATATTTACAGAACCTATAATACTTTGTAATTTAGATGCTGATAATCCATATTCTTTTAATCTTGTATTATCAAATTCTATAAATACACGTTCATCTTGTACTCCACCAACTTCAACTTTTGCTGCTAACTCTAATTTAATGAAGTCATCTTTTATGTCATCCACATAATTTTTAGCCTCGGCATAGGAATAACCGTCAATTACTAGACCAACAGCTATACCAAAAACCTCACCTAAACCGTCATCATTAAGATTTGGGTTTACTCCAGAGGGTAAACCTTGTAATTGAGTTAATTTACGTCTTAGCCTGTCCCAAACAACCTGTAGATCCTTTGGTTTTACTTGGTCCTTTAGTTCAACAGTGACCACAGAAAGACCAGATCTAGATGTGCTTGTTACCTTTTTTAATTCAGGCAATTCTTGTACTATTTTTTCAACTTTATCAGTCACCAATTGTTCTACACGCTCAGGACTTGAGCCTGGAAAAGACGAAACTACGGTAGCAACTCTAACCGTATAAGGTGGCATACTATCTCTTGATAAAGATTGGTAGAATACCATACCCATAATTAAAATTGTGGTAAGAACCGTAAATGTAATTCGGTTTCTATTGATGGAAAATGCTGTTAAGTTCATCTAAGCTTAGTTTAGTTTTACGACTTGTCCATCTAATAATGTCTGTAATCCTGCAGTTGCAATCTTTTGACCAACCTTTAAGCCAGTTTTCACCTCAAAGCCTTCAGGTGTTAGGTTGCCAATAGTAATTGCTTGTCGTTTTACAGTAGCTTTATCTTTATCACCTTCAATCAAAAAAACAAATCGTCCATCTCCATCTTCGCCTACGGCACTTGCAGGTACAACGAGCATATTTTTCCCTAAGTCATCATCAACAAATTCAAAAAGAACATTTGCAGCCATACCACTTTTTATACGTTCGTCCGAATCGGTTACCATTACCGTAATTGGGTATGTAGATGTGTTAGCATCTAAAGCTGGCGCAACTTCAGTAACTATAGCATTGAATGTTTCTCCTTCAATTGCTGTAAAACTTACCTTAACTTTCATGTCTTTTTTTACTGCATTAATAACAGATTCTGGTAAGCCTAAACCTATCTCAATGGCAGTACCTGCATTTAAAATACCAACAACTTGACCTGGAGTAACATTTTCATCAACTTCTGTTGAGACTGAGGCAATAACTCCATCTTCTGGTGCATAGAGATAACCAAAACGTATTTGATCTTGTTGAATGGCAACACTTCGTTTAGAAGATTCAAAACTTGCTACTGCTGTTCTGTATGAATTTTTCGCTGCTTCATAATCACTTAAAGAAGCGCTACCTTTTTCGTATAAAGTTCGTACTCGATTTAGTGATAGTTTAGCTGTGTTCATTTGTGACTCTGAGCTATTTTTAGATGAAATAGAAGACTCATAATTTAATCTAGCACTAACGTTATCGAGTGTTCCTAATAGCTGACCTTTTTTAACTTTTTGCCCTAATTTCATGTCTAGTTTAGTAATGATTCCATTACTCCTAAAACTTAGATTAACAATTTTTTCTGTCTTGGCAGTACCACTAAATTGTCTGGCTTTTTCTCCACCTAAGTAGGTGACTTCACTATATTTTACTGGTCTTATAACCACTTCTTCTTTAACTTCTTTTTCACCGCAGCCTAGTAGTAGAAATATCATAATTAGGCTGCTTATTTTAAAGGTTTGATTAGATAGCATTATCATATGAGTGTTAAAAGTATTAATCATTATTTTGTGTGAATTCTAAAAAGCGTTGAATGAAAGCTTCGCCCTCACTTTCGTCTTGTAATAAAAAGAACAAGCCTAAGGAACGTTCTAGTTGCATTGAGCTTTGTAAGTAATTATAAGTTGCATTAGCACTGGCTTGTTGTGCTTGCACATAATTATTTTGTGCATCTAGTAACTGCACAATATTTACAGCTCCATTTGCATAAGAAGTTTGGGTTAAATCCAAGGCTTCTTTAGCTGTTTCTTCAAATACTTTTGATAGTTGAATATTAGATATTTGATTTACCAAGTCTAAGACAGCATCATTAATGTTTTTTTCAATACTTAACTCAATATTATCTCTTGAGATTTCAAGTTGTTCTTTTTGAATAGAAGCAATTTGTTTATTTAAATGTTGTTTATTTTGATTAAATATTGGGATTGATACATTAAGACCTACAGAGTAATAGCCATCTGGAAAAGCAGGGAAATTCGCTGGAAAACTAGAACCAGCTCCAGACCTAGAAAACTCATAATTATACTGACCTTGCAGTGCAACTGTTGGTAAAAATCGTCCAACACCAAATAATCGTTCACTGCGTTCTGTTGCTTTTAAATTATAATCTAAGGCTTTCAGTTCTGGTGCATTTGCCATTGCTTCTTGAATTAGAAATTTCACAAAGGGCTGTCTTAATGTTGGGTCATCAAGAAATTGGCCTAATTGCTCGTAATTGTAATTACTAAAAATTCCTTCTTGCAATTCTGCTTCTTCTACATCAATTTTAGTATCAATAGGGTTGTTTAGCAACTGATTTAATACATAATAAGCCTGTTCTAATTGATTAATTGCTTCCACCATCTGCTGAGTGTTCTGAGCCATTTCGGATTTAAATCGCAACACATCTGATTTCCCAGATTGTCCAGCTTCATAGTTTTCCGTAGCAATTTTTAAGTTGTATTTAGTTAATTCAAGATTTTGATTTTGAATTGATAAGTTTGTTTTTAAAATTAAAGCTGTAAAATACGCTGTTGCTGTATTGAAAACTGTATTTAAGGCTTCACTATTATAATTCTCCTGTTGTGCGTCTCTAAGTGATTTTTGAATGCTAATATTTGCGTTTGCAGCTTCAGAATAAATTGTTTGTTGTAAAGTAACATTACCAGAGGTTGTTATTTCCGGACTTTGACCATTACTCACTTCTGCTAATTTAGGATCAACATAACTTCCTGTTCCTCCAGCTGTAACATTAGGTAAGTAGTCACTTTTTGCAAGCTGTACATCCTTTTCTGTTAGACTTATATCTTTTTCAATGGTTTGTAACTCGAGGTTTTTTGCAATGGCTTCTTGCATTACACTTACCAAAGTGTAAGTTTTATCAGTAACTATTTCTTTAGGGTTACCAACAAAACTTGTTGTAGCGATTAAACTGTATTTCAATGGAAGTCCTATTTTTTCGGCTGTATTATAATTTACTGTTAAAGTACTTTTAGATTCCAGTTTAGTGCTCAGGCCAGATAAGCCTTCTCCATTAACAACTGCCTCTACTGTTAATGCTATACGTCTAAAAAATTGATTCAATTCTGATTGGTCATGATTTGATGCCAGAATGCCATTTTTTACATCTTTTACAGGATTTGCAGTAAATGAGGGTAATTTTTTTTCAATTAAGACATTTGCAAGTTGCTTCATCTCAGCATCAGACAAATAAAATCCACCAGCCAAATAAACACCATCAACATCAGATAGATTTGAAGTTATGTCTGCTAAAGATTCAAATGGTATTATTGTCATTTTCAAATTTAAATCACTTCCAATTTTCTCAAATGTTTCAGTAATTGGTAAATTATCGGTGAATGCTTTTTCTATAACAATACCAAGAGCTTTTGGGTTTGCTAATTTCTTTAACAACTTAATATCTTCAGTATAAGATTGTGAAGTGGTAATTGATGTATAATTGTTAATACTAGTTATTGGTGCTTCATTGACAAGTAGTTCTTCACTTAAGGCTCCAAAAACTATAGTGGGTTTTTGATAGTTTCCTATTTTAGAAATAACGGCATTATTTACTATTCCAAAAGCAATTATAATATCAGTACTATTCTGTAATAATTGATTGTAGTTATTTAGCGCAACAGCAGAATCAAAGTTATTAACTAGTTTGCTAGTTTCAGGAAATTCTAATTTGGCATCCTCGCCAACAACTGCAGAAATTTCTGAAGATAATTCCTTTAAAAGAACTTCAATCTCTACTGAACTTTTATCTAATAAAAACCCAATTTTGTAAGTATTTATTTGTCCAAAAGAAAACGCAGTAATGCATAACGCAATAAAAATATTGAGGTAATGACGCATTTGGTTAGTTGTTTGAGTTGGTATAATAGATAAAAATACTTTTTTATTTTAAGAGAATCCAATAATTTGATATCTATTTAAAAAGTGTTTAACTTTTTTGTTTAGAGACTTTAGTTAAAGTACAAAACTCTAAACACTTGCATTCTAAATCTCATTGAAATGTTGTTTAATAGAAATAGTGCGTCATATTTAAATATCTTATTAAGATAAATTAATGGTAGGTATAGAACTCTTATTTTGTTTAATTTAGCTCATAATGACAGGACTCGTTTATAAATCTACAGGAAGCTGGTACACCGTTAAAACACCTAACGGAAAATCTTACGAGTGTAGAATAAAAGGAAAATTCAGACTAAAAGGTATTAAAAGCACTAACCCTATTGCTGTAGGAGATTATGTGTCTTTTGAATTGGAAACCAAGAATGATGAGGTAACAGGAGTTATTCATCAAATACAAGAACGCCAAAATTATATTGTTAGAAAGTCTGTAAACCTATCCAAGCAAACACATATTATTGCTTCTAATATAGACCAAGTATTCTTATTGATAACTGTAAATAATCCACAGACTTTTCCGAGCTTTATTGATCGGTTTTTGGTTACAGCTGAAGCGTATTCAATTAAAGCTATTCTATTATTTAACAAGATTGATGCTTATGATAAAGAAGCGATTTTTGAGGTTAAATTTTTAAAAAGCTTATACGAAAATATTGGTTATAGCTGTTTTGAAATTAGTGCAAAAACTGGTCGAGATATAGAAAAGGTTAAAGCTTTAATGGAAGGTAAAGTGTCAATGTTTGCAGGTCATTCAGGTGTTGGTAAGTCTACTTTAGTTAATAACATAGAGCCATCATTAGATCTTAAAACTAAAGAAATATCAGAGCAACACAAGCAAGGTCAGCATACCACAACATTTGCTGAGATGTTTGATTTAAGCTTTGATGCAAAGATCATAGATACTCCAGGTATTAAGGGTTTTGGTGTCGTTGATATGGACGATGAAGAAGTTGGAGATTATTTCCCTGAGTTTTTTAAGTTAAAACAAAACTGTAAGTTTAATAACTGTTTACACTTAAAAGAGCCAAAATGTGCAGTAAAAGAGGCATTAGATAAAGATGAGGTGGCTTATTCACGCTACAGAAGTTATATTCAAATTTTAGAAGGCGAAGACGAGCATTACAGAACTGATAATTTTGATGAAAATTAAATTATGAGAGCAGTTTTACAACGTGTAACTAAAGCTTCTGTTACTATTGATTCTAATAAAGTAGCAGAAATCCAAGATGGTCTTTTGGTATTATTAGGTGTTGAGAATGAAGATACACAAGAAGATATAATTTGGTTGAGTAAAAAAATCACTAGTCTTCGTATTTTTAATGATGATGATGGTGTAATGAATACATCTGTAAAAGATAAAGATGGCGATATTATAGTTGTAAGTCAGTTTACGTTACATGCAAGTACCAAAAAAGGTAATAGACCAAGTTATATAAAAGCAGCAAAGCCAGAAATTGCTATACCATTGTACCAAAACTTCCTTAAGCAAATAGAATCAGATTTAGGTAAACCCATTCAGTCCGGAAAATTTGGTGCAGATATGAAAGTAGATTTAAGAAACGATGGACCTGTAACCATTATTATTGACTCAAAGAATAAGTCTTAATTCTTGGTCGTAAAATATTTTTTTATCTCCTTATTATTTCTATTTTTATTAAAGATATGTTAAAATACCTCTTTACCTTCGTCTTTATTTCTGCTCTTTTTACTGTAAGTAATGCACAAGAATCAGATAAGCTAATCGCCATAACAATACCTGATGAGCTCTCTGAAAATGCAAACGCAGTTGTAAGATACGAATTAGATGTTGTTGAAATTGAAGATTATAATAGATTTACGTTCACTTCAAAGCGTATAGTCACCATATACAATGAGTATGGTAAATACAAACATGGAGCAGTTGCTGGATACGATGATACGCGAGTTATTAAATCTTTAGAAGCGAAAATTTATGATGCCTTAGGTAAAGAAATTAAGCGCATAAAGAAAAAAGATTTTGTAGATGAAAGTGCAGTTCCAGGAGGTACATTATATTCAGATAGTAGAGTTAAGTATCTAGATTACACACCTGTTAAATATCCTTATACAGTAGTTTTTGAATGTAAGATGGAATACAAAACCACAGCCTTTGTGCCACGTTGGCTTCCTGTTTTAGATTACTATATGAGTACAGAATTTTCAGAATATAAGATCATAAATAATACAGATATAAAGTTAAAGTTTAAAGCTTCAAATTTTAAAGATTATAATATCACAGAATTAGGAGAGTTGCATTATAAGGCTGAACACTTAAAAGCAATAAAAAAAGAACAGTATGCACCTTCATTATTAAGTTATGTGCCAGAACTCAAAGTAGCACTTACAGAGTTTGATATGGAAGGTGTTAAAGGAAAAAACACCGATTGGAGTGATTATGGTCAATGGATGTACAACAATTTGTTGTTAGGAACTACTGAACTTTCTGAAGAGGCTAAAAAAGAAATTAGATCCTTAACTAAAGATGCCCAAACTAATGAGGCAAAAGCCAAGATTGTATATGAGTATGTGCAAAATAAAACACGATATATCAGTGTGCAAGTTGGTATTGGTGGATGGAAACCAATGTTGGCTAGTGATGTAGACAGATTAGGTTATGGTGATTGTAAAGGGCTTACAAACTATACAAAAGCCTTGTTAGAGGAAGTAGGTGTAGAGGCTTATTATACTGTTGTGTATGGTAAAGAAGATATTACTAATATAGATAAAGAGTTCTCTGCCACAGAAGGCAATCACGTTATTTTATGCTTACCAACAGACGATGAAAATATTTTTTTAGAATGTACAAGTCAAACAAATCCCTTTGGTTATGTATCTAACTTTACAGATGATAGAGATGTTTTGTTAGTAACACCAGAAGGTGGAAAAATAGCACATACTACAGTTTATAAAACCGAAGAAAATATTCAGACTACAACAGCAAACGCAAGTTTTGATGTTAACGGAATTTTAAAAGCAGAAGTGTCTATTAAAACTTATGGTTATCAATATGGTTTGCATGATTTCGTAGAGCTTTTAACACCGAAAAAGCAAAAGCTCCACTATAAAGATTATTGGGATAATATAAATAATCTTACAATTAATGATATCACATTGCAAAATGATAAAGATCTCATAGAGTTTAAAGAAGATGTAGTAATTGAAACATCTAGTTATGGTAAAAAAAGTGGTACGCGTTACCTCATAGAGCCCAATGCATTTAATAAAATTACAGCTATCCCAACTCGTTATGATAATAGAACTCAGGGTATAGAAATAGCTAGAGGTTGGACAGATATTGATGCCTTTACCTTTACCATAGATAAAGCATTAGAGATAGAGGCATTGCCAAAACCGATAGCTATCGAAAATAAATTTGGAACTTACAAGATGTCTATTGAAGAAAAAGGAGATAATGTTTTAGAATATAAACGCACCTATATTTTAAATAATGGTAGCTATGACAAATCGGAATATGAAGCCTTTAGAGACTTTCTAAAAGCAATAGTAAAACACGATAAAGCAAAACTTGTTTTGAAGAAATTAAAATAAATCAACCAATCCATATGAAAAACCTAACCATCCTTTTATGTCTTGTTTCTATGCAGTTAGCATTTTGTCAAGACTTTAAATTTGGAAAAATATCTAAAGCAGAATTAGAAGAAAAAGTACATCCTTTAGATTCTACGGCTTCGGCTGCAGTATTATATAGAAAAGAAACAGTGAGTTTTATTTATACGCAATCTGATGGTTTTATGCAGCAACGCGAAATAACAGAACGAATAAAAATTTATAACAAAGAAGGTTTTGATTGGGCTACTAAAAAATTGTATTTATACGAAGGAGGATCAGGAAGTAAAGAACAACTTAATGGAGCAAAGGGTTACACTTATAACTTAGTAAGTGGTAAGATTGAAAAAGAAAAACTAAAGAAAAATGGAATTTTTGAGGAAGATTTCAATGAATTCACAGAGATTAATACCATTACCATGCCTAATATTAAAGAAGGCTGCGTTATAGACTATACCTATAAGATTGTTTCCCCCTTTATTGTTATTGATGATTTAATATTTCAATATGATATACCAATCAATAGATTAGAGATGAGCGTGTCTACACCAGAGTACTATGCTTATAACAAACAATTTAATTCTAAAGCATTTTTTGTACCAAAACTCGTTGAATCTACTTCAAAAGGAAGTGCTAGAGTCACTACCAGTAGTCGAACTAATTCCACTGTTTCAGCAAGTAGAAATTATCAACAGAACTCCTTTGAATATAAATTAAACATTATTAAAATTAACGAGGATAATGTGCCAGCCTTAAAAACTGAACCGTATTCAGGTAATGTAAATAATTACAGATCTAAAATGAGTATTGAGTTAGCTGCGATATTAAATCAATATGGTGCAACAGAAAAATCATTTTCTACTAACTGGGAAAAAGTATCTAAAACCATTTATGAAAGTAGTGATTTTGGTAATCAATTAAACCGTTCAGGGTTTTTTAAAAATGATGTTGCGTCAATAGCATCTAATATTAATGATCCTTTTGAAAAAGCATTTGTATTACAAAGTTATGTGAAATCTAAAGTACGTTGGAATGGTATTTATGGTTACAGAGCACAAAAGGGTACACGAAAAGCCTATTTAGAAGGCGAAGGTAATGTTGCAGATATTAATTTACTTTTAGTTGCCATGTTACGTTCTCAAGGTGTAAATGCAAATCCTGTATTAGTGAGTACGCGTAATAATGGTATTCCGTTATTCCCTACAAGAAAAGGATTTAACTATGTCATCTGTATTGTAGAAAATGGAGATAACTATGCATTACTTGATGCTTCTGAGCCATACAGTATGATAAATGTTTTACCAGAGCGTACTTTAAATTGGCAAGGTCGTGTTTTAAAAGATGATGGCTCATCCTACTGGATTACGTTGCGCTCTAATAAAAAAGCAACAGAGGCTACCTCTTTAAATGTAAAACTCAATACAGATCTTTCAGCTTCAGGTAAAGTAAGACAAAGTATTACATCTTACACAGCTCTAAATTATCGTAATCGTTATGGTCAATTAGCTGAAGCAGACCACATAAAATCTTTAGAGAAAAATAAGGGAGACATCGTTATTTCTAATTTAATTTTTGATAATAAAACAGATATTACACAACCTGTAAAAATTACTTACGATTATGAGTTATCTGATGCTATGGAAGAGATTGGCGATAAGTTATATTTTTCACCTTTGTTATTTTTAGCAACTGAAGAGAGTCCTTTTAAATTAGATGAACGTAAATATCCAATAGATTTTGTTATTCCTTTTGAAGATAAATACCTCATAAATATTATGCTTCCTGAAGGTTATACTGTTGAGTCAATGCCAGAGAGTATTGCCTATGAGTTTGGAGATAATGGTGCTAAATTTAGTTATGTCGCAAAGCTAAATGGAAAATATTTACAACTCAGCGTGAACTTAGATCTTAAATCTTCAATAATTTTACCCAAAGATTATGTTGTTTTTAAAGACTTTTTTGAAAACATAGTAGAAAAACAAACCGAACAAATAGTACTTACAAAATCATAGTATGCAATTAAAAAATGCCCAAAAAATAGTGGATGAGTGGATTAAGACGCATGGTGTTCGCTATTTTAATGAATTAACCAATATGGCTCAGCTTACAGAAGAAGTTGGAGAAGTTGCTAGAATTATTGCACGTCGTTATGGTGAACAAAGCGAAAAGGAATCAGATAAAGATAAAGATTTAGGAGAAGAACTAGCTGATGTCGTTTTTGTGGTATTATGTTTGGCTAACCAAACAGGTATAGATCTCCAAGCAGCTTTTGATAAAAAAATGCTTAAGAAAACAAAAAGAGATCACGATAGGCATCATAATAACGAAAAATTAAAATAGCTTTGCCAAATCTAAATAGGTAGTGTTATTTTACAATGGATTTAAAGCTCTATAAATCAAAAATACAATCTTCAAAAACTATTAGAATCACTGGCTCTAAAAGTGAATCTAACCGACTTTTGTTATTAAAATCCTTGTATTCTAATATAGTATTAGAGAACCTTTCAAATTCAGATGATACATCCTTAATGCAAAAAGCAATTGCGTCTAATGATACTCTTGTAGATATTCATCATGCAGGCACAGCAATGCGTTTTCTTACGGCTTATTATGCTACGACAACAAATCAAGACGTTGTTATTACTGGTTCTAAACGAATGCAAGAAAGACCAATTGCAATTCTTGTTGGAGCACTACGAGATTTAGGAGCTGATGTAAGTTATGTGAACGAAGACGGTTTTCCACCTTTAAAGATAACACCATCAAAAATAACAAAGCATAAGGTAACTCTAAAGGCTAATGTAAGTAGTCAGTACATTTCTGCTTTATTATTAATAGCACCTTCTTTACCTAATGGATTAAAACTTATTTTAGAAGGTGAAATAACCTCAGTACCTTACATTAAAATGACATTGAGCTTATTAGAAGAACTTGGTGTGAAAACTAATTTTGATAATCAGATCATTTCAATAAAACCTCTAACTAAAAGTATTAATATTAAGACCTTTACAGTAGAATCTGATTGGTCTTCAGCATCTTACTTTTATAGTATAATTGCGTTGAGTGATATTGGCACAACAGTAACCTTAAAATCATATAAATCAAGGTCTTTACAAGGTGATGCAGTATTAGCAAATTTATATGAGAATTTTGGAGTAGAAACAACGTTTTTTGAGCATAGTATTAGGCTACACAAATCAACAACTAAAATAAGCACACCTATTAATTTTAATTTATCTAATGCGCCAGATATTGCTCAAACCATCGCAGTGACCTGTTTTGGATTAGGAGTAGAATGTCATCTTTCAGGATTACATACACTAAAGATTAAAGAAACAGATCGATTAATAGCATTACAATCCGAAATAGAAAAACTTGGAGGTGAAGTAAATACTACTGAAAACACTTTACATTTAAAAGCTACTAAAAGTGTAAATGAGTCTGTCGAAATAGAAACCTATAACGATCATAGAATGGCTATGGCATTTGCGCCTTTAGCTCTCAAAACCGCTATTATAATTAAAGATGCAGCTGTAGTTTCAAAGTCATATCCAGACTTTTGGAGAGATTTAGAGTCTATAGGAATTAAACTACGAGAAATAACAGCTAATTAAAAATTGGCCTACCATTACCTTGATGGTGGTAATCTAAATAAAGTGATTTTAATATGTTTATTAGACGTTTTTGGTAGGCAATAGTGTTGTCATAAATGTTTTAGTAATAAAAACCTTTATTTACTTGACAAGGCCTATATTGAGATTGTATATTTGCAGCCGTTTAAATCAACAATACATATATGAAATTATCACACTTTAACTTTGACCTTCCTGAAGAATTACTAGCTGAACATCCTGCAGAGCATAGAGATGAAGCCAGATTAATGGTTCTTAATAGAGAGCATCAAACCATCGAACATAAACAGTTTAAGGATTTGATAGATTACTTTGATGAAGGTGATGTGATGATATTAAATAACACAAAAGTGTTCCCGGCTAGACTTTATGGTAATAAAGAAAAAACAGGTGCACGTATCGAAGTGTTTTTATTAAGAGAATTAAACGAGGATCAACGTCTTTGGGATGTTCTTGTAGATCCAGCCCGAAAAATTAGAATTGGTAATAAACTATATTTTGGAGAAGACGACTCCTTAGTTGCAGAAGTAATTGATAACACCACCTCTAGAGGAAGAACCTTACGTTTTTTATACGATGGATCATATCGTGAGTTTAGAACCAAATTAAATGAACTTGGTCAAACACCATTGCCAAAATATATTAAAAGAGATGTAGAGCCTGAGGATCAAGAACGTTATCAAACCATTTTTGCAAAAAATGAAGGTGCAGTTGCAGCACCAACAGCTGGTTTGCATTTTTCTAAACATTTATTAAAACGTTTAGAGATTAAAGGTGTTGAGCGTGCAGAGATTACTTTGCATGTTGGTTTAGGGACTTTTAATCCAGTTGAGGTAGAAGATTTGTCTAAGCATAAAATGGATAGTGAAGAGATTGTAATAGATGAACGTGCTGCTGAAATTGTAAATAATGGGAAGAAAAATAAAAGGCGAATCTGTGCCATTGGTACTACGTCAATGAGAGCGATAGAGAGTTCTGTATCATCAGAAGGAACTTTAAACGATTATACAGGTTGGACCAATAAGTTTATTTTTCCGCCTTACGAGTTTAGTATTGCTAACAGTATGGTAACCAATTTTCATACACCAAAATCCACATTATTAATGATGGTTTCAGCCTTTGCAGGTCACGATTTTATTAAAAGAGCTTATGATGAAGCCGTAAAAGAAAAATATAAATTCTATTCGTATGGTGACGCCATGTTAATCATCTAATAATAGAAATAACAATACATATAAAGCCTTGAAATTTCAAGGCTTTTTTTATGCTAAGGCTTTAAACCTTTAGTACTTTTGCAATACATGGAAATTAAGAAGAAAGATATAAGAGCCTTAACTAAAGAGCAACTAAGAGCCTTTTTTACCTCTCAAGGCGATAAAGCCTTCAGAGGTAATCAAGTGTATGAGTGGCTTTGGAAAAAGTCTGCACATAGTTTTGAGGACATGACTAATGTATCTCTTAGTACCAGAGAAATGCTCAAAGAACATTTTGTTATAAATCACATAAAAGTAGATCAAATTCAGCGTAGTGAAGATGGTACAATAAAAAACGCAGTGCAATTACACGATGGATTAGTAGTTGAGTCCGTTTTAATACCTACAAAAACTAGGACTACAGCTTGCGTATCATCTCAAGTTGGCTGTAGCTTAGATTGTAGATTTTGTGCAACTGCAAAGTTAAAACGTATGCGTAACCTCAATCCGGATGAGATCTATGATCAAGTGGTTGCTATAGATAACGAGAGTAGATTATACCACAATAGACCTTTAAGTAATATTGTGTTTATGGGAATGGGAGAACCATTAATGAACTATAATAATGTCTTAAAGGCTATTGATAAAATTACAACTAACGAAGGTCTTGGCATGTCACCTAAACGCATTACTGTATCAACTTCTGGAGTGCCAAAAATGATTAAGAAAATGGCAGATGAAAATGTGAAGTTTAAATTAGCAGTGTCTTTACATTCAGCAATTGACGAGGTTCGTACATCCATAATGCCATTTAATGCCACATTTCCCTTAAAAGACTTACGCGAAGCTTTAGAATATTGGTATCACAAAACAAAAAATAGAATCACTTATGAATATGTGGTTTGGGAAGGTATTAATGATACTAAGAAAGATGTTGACGCCTTAGTTCAGTTTTGCAAATTTGCGCCAAGTAAAGTTAATCTCATTGAATATAATCCAATAGACGATGGTGAGTTTCAGCAAGCTAATAAAGCGGCTTTAGATTTGTATATTAATACTTTAGAACGTAATAATATTACAGTAACAGTTCGTAGATCTAGAGGTAAAGATATTGATGCAGCTTGTGGTCAATTAGCCAATAAAACACAATAAAAAAAGCGACTATTTAGTCGCTTTTTTTATGATTGAGAACGTGCTTTAATTCTTTATGAATTTAATAGTTTTAGATCCACCTTCCACTTTTATTTTTGCTAAATAAATACCATCAGATACAGTACTCATGTCTATGTATTCTTGAGTATTAGATAAGGATTTATTAATGACTACTTTACCTAGTACATTATAAATTTCAATCCCAGTTAATGGTAAAATTGAAGACTCTAAAGATAGAGTTTTAGTATCCTTACTGTAAACATGACTAAAGTTATTAGCTTCAAAATCGGTTACACTTAAGGTTTGTCCAGCTTCAATAGGATCTCCAGGTGTAGCATTGTATGCATAATCTTTAATTACTATTGTTGCGCCACTTGAAGCAACTTGGATTCTAATCCAACCGTAATGTGTGTTGCCACCTACGTCAAAATGAACACCTACATAACCATCCATACCATCACAAAATTGACTATTAGGATAACCACAACTTCCATAGTTGAAATCTCCTCTTTGGCCGCCAAATGTTGGATTTGTACCATCAATTGCAGTACCTGCGGTTAAATTAGATGGATAAGCATATGCACCAGAGGTAAAACCATTAAATAAGTTAGCATTGTAGCCTGGAGCCATTGAACTCGATGCTGGGAAAACAAAAGCAAACCCTGTTGATCCTGTTCCTACACCAAATAGGACATCACCCATCATGTCATTATTAATATCAATTGCTACACGAGCATTAGCGGCATCGACTGTTTCATCTGCAATATCAGTGTAAACAATTTGACCACTAGCATCTGTAGTACCCATTATGGCAGCGGAAAATGCACCATATTGTAAAAGTCTTTTTGAAAGCTTTTTAGAAGTAGTTTTTTTCATGTATTTTTCGTTTTTTAATTAATTTATAACTAGCATATCTTTTAAAATTATAAATTTTATCTTTCTAAAACAAATTAATCTGTGAAAAACTCAAATAGTAATATTGAAGAAAAGCTACAAATTGAATTATCTGAAATACCGTTAAAAAGTAATTTAGGCTTACTTGCTTATGGAGATATTGCATTTGAGGCTTGGAGAGAAATTAAGAAGAAATCAATAAAAGCAAACCCTAATGCAAAAGAATAAGCTATTAGTTATAGGTTGGGATGCAGCTGATTGGAAAATAATTTGGCCTTTAATAGCTAATGGTCAAATGCCAACATTAAAAAAGATGATACAAAATGGAGTCCATGGTAATATGAGTACTATGAATCCTCCATATTCTCCAATGTTATGGTCTTCTGTTGTTACTGGTAAAACTCCTGATAAACATGGCGTTTTAGGCTTCATAGAAGTTATGGAAGATAACAAAGGTGTTAGACCAGTAACTACAAATTCAAGAAAAGCAAGGACTGTATGGAATATATTACATCACAAAGGTTTTAAGAGTAATCTAGTTGGTTGGTGGCCAAGTTTCCCTGCAGAACCAATTAATGGTGTAGTAATTACCGATAAATTTCAAAAAGTTTCTATAGATCCTAAAAAAAGGAAGCCACTAGAAAAAGGAACGATACATCCAGAATCTTTGGTTACTGATTTTAAGGATTTAATAATGTTTCCTCAGGAAGTAACAAGTGAGCATATTTTACCATTTATTCCTTTAGCAGCTAAAATTGATCAAGAAAAAAATAACGGGCTTTTTCCTGCAGGAAAGGTTCTTGCTGAGAATGTCTCAATTCATAATGCTGCAACTAGATTACTTAGAACTACCAATTGGGATTTTATGGCTATTTATTATGATCTTATTGATCATTTTTGTCATTCTTATATGAAATTTCATCCACCAAAACTTAAAGGTGTAAATCAAGATCAATATGAAATTTTTAAGGATGCTGTTGCTGGAGCATATAGATTTCAGGATATGATGTTAGAAAGAACATTAGAATTGGTTGATGATGATACTACAGTAATAATAATGTCTGATCATGGTTTTGAATCAGGAAATAAAAGATTGATTAATATGCCTAAAGTTCAGGCAGCAGCAGCTATGGATCATAGGCAATTTGGAATGTTTGTAGCAACAGGACCTAATATAAAAAAGAATCAAAAGGTTTATGGTCTTGGTTTAATAGACATTGCACCAACTATATTAAATCATTTTAATTTGCCAGTCGGTAGAGATATGGATGGTAAAGTAGCTCTAGAGATTTTTAAAAACCCTAATAAAATTGAGTATGTTGATAGTTGGGAAAACATAAAAGGGGATTTTGGTGAGTTGAAGGATAAGGAGAGTTTAGATGTTTTTTCAGATGAAGAAACAATGCAGCAATTAATAGAACTTGGTTATATAGATAAACCTGAAGGGAAAATTGAAATAGCTGTACATAAAACTAAATGCGATTTAAAACAGAATTTAGCAAGAGTTCATCTCGGTAAAAAAAATTACAGTAAAGCAAAAGAAATATTATTAGAATTAATAGAAGAAAAGGAACCAATTGATGTGAGTTCTTACTTTATGGATCTTGTAACAATAAGCTTAGAAGAAAAGGATTACGAAAGTGCAAGAGATTATCTTAAAAAACTTAAAAGTGTTAAAACAGATGTGAAGTATGCTCTTTTCTTTGCTGAAGCGTCAATTCTTCATGGAATTGGTAAATCAGAAAAAGCAATTGAAGTATTAGAAAAGGCAAAGAGTGAACGAAGAGGTAATAATCCTGAAATATGGTATAAAATAGGTTTATGTAATTATTCATTAGGTAAATTTGATGATGCTCAAATGGCTTATGAGCGTGCTGTAGAAATTGAACCAGACAAAGCTAAATATCACGCAGCCTTAGCAGAAAATTTGATAGAGTTAAAAGAATATGAAGAAGCTGCTGAATCTGCTTTAACTAGTATTGAATTAGTTAAATACTATTCTAAAGCGCATTATGTGTTAGGTAGAGCTTTAGATAAGTTAGGCGATTTAGAAAATGCAAAAATCGCCTATGAAACTGCCTCTAGATTAACACCTAAAAAATTCTATAAAGCTGAACAAGCTATTGAGAATATTGAAGAAAAATTAAACCTTACAGATAAAAACACAAACTCCTACAAAAAAGATCAAATTGTAATTGTATCTGGTTTACCAAGATCAGGAACATCTATGATGATGCAAATGTTATATAAAGGAGGAATAAAAGTTTTAACTGATGAGAAAAGAAAGGCAGATCGTTCTAATCCTAAAGGTTATTTTGAATATGAACCAGTGATGTCTATTCACAAAGATAATTCTTGGTTAAGTAAAGCTGAAAATAAATCTGTTAAAGTAGTGGCACCTTTACTAAAACATCTTGACTCTAAGTTTCGATACAAAATAATTTTTATGAATAGAGATTTAAATGAGGTAGTAAAGTCACAACAGATAATGACTGGGAGAAATCCAGATGAACTTCCTGTGAAATTGCTAAATGCATTTAAGAAGCAGCTCAAAAAGGTAGAAGCTTGGAAAGATTCAGAACCTGGAGTTGAGCTTATTTATTTAAACTATAAAGATGTGTTGCAAAACCCTATTGACGCAGCAGATAAAATAGAATCATTTATTGGTGTTAAAATGGAAAAAAATGGAATGGTTCAATCTGTAGATAAAACACTTTACAGGAATAAATCCTAAAATAAAAACATCTTTATACAGTATCTTTGTATAGTTAAACTTCAAAGTTGAAAATAACCGAACAAATAAAGCAGCCTATAGCATTTGAAATGGATCTTTTTGAACAAAAGTTCAGGCTTTCTATGTCTAGTAAAGTTGCTTTATTAAATCGTATTACCCATTACATAGTTAACAGAAAGGGTAAACAAATGCGACCAATGTTTGTATTTTTAGTGGCAAAAATGCTCAATAATGGTACTGTAAGTGAACGTACTTACAGAGGTGCTTCGGTTATTGAGTTAATACATACAGCAACTTTGGTACATGATGATGTTGTAGATGATAGTAACAGACGTCGTGGCTTTTTTTCTATCAATGCGCTTTGGAAAAACAAAATTGCAGTACTTATAGGAGATTTCTTGCTCTCTAAAGGATTATTACTCTCTATTGATAATAATGACTTTGATCTACTTAAAATTATTTCTGTTGCTGTACGCGAAATGAGCGAAGGCGAGTTACTTCAAATAGAAAAAGCACGTCAGTTAGATATTACAGAAGCTATTTATTACGATATTATTAGACAAAAAACCGCAACATTGATTGCCGCTTGTTGTAGTCTTGGTGCAGCTTCAGTAAAACCAGAATCTAAAGACGTTGAAACTATGCGCAAGTTTGGAGAGCTCATTGGTATGGCGTTTCAGATTAAAGATGATTTATTTGATTATGGACAAGAAAAAATTGGTAAGCCAACAGGTATTGATATCAAAGAACAAAAAATGACACTTCCTTTAATTTATGTCCTTAATAATTGCTCCAATAAGGATAAAAAGTGGCTTATTAATTCTATAAAAAATTATAATAAGGATAAAAAACGGGTTAAAGAAGTTATTGCCTTTGTAAAGCAAAATAATGGATTAGACTACGCTGTTGCAAAAATGAAATCCTTTAGAGACGAAGCTTTGGAGCTATTGAGCGTTTACGAAAACACAGAATATAAAGCCTCTTTAGAGCTTATGGTTAACTATGTTATAGATAGAAAAAAATAATTTTTAACGCTTTAGACAACCCTTTGCATAATTTTTGCGTCTTTATAAATAGAAGACAAAATGAACCCTCTTTTGAAAGTTATCCAACTTCATAACAACGAAGCTCAGCTTATAAAAAAAGCGATTAAAAATAATCGTGAGGCACAACATGTCCTATATGAGCTTCATGCGCCAAAAATGTTGAGTGTTTGCAGATACTATATCAAAGATATTCATCAAGCCGAAGAGGCAATGTTAAATGGATTTTTCAAAGTGTTTACAAATTTAAAATCCTTCAAAAATGAAGGAAGTTTTGAAGGTTGGATTAGACGAATTATGATAAGAGAATCTATTTCGTTTTTAAGACAAAAAAAGACTATAGAATTTGCTGTTGAAGAGATCGAAGTCAATGAAGATTTCAGTAATAACATTAAATCTGACATTGAAGTTGCACAGATCCAGCAAGTTATAGATAGTTTACCAGAAGGCTATAGGATGGTGTTTGTTATGTATGCTATTGAAGGCTATAAACATCACGAAATTGCAAAGATGTTAAAGATTTCTATTGGCACTTCTAAATCGCAATTATTTAAAGCACGACAAATGCTTCAACAAAAAATTAAAGAATTAAATACATCGAGTTATGGCACCAATTAAGTTTGAAGATAATATGAGAGAAAAGCTCGAAAGACGAACCATACAACCTAGTGCTGAAGCTTGGTCGACATTATCAAATCGATTAGATGATAATGATAAATCAAATAGTAAAAAGGGTTTGTGGTGGTTAGGAATTGCAGCTAGTATAGCGCTATTAATCTATAGTGGAATTATATTTTTTGAAAAAGAAAATGAATCAATCTCCACAGAAATAGTTGATAAGCCACTAGAAGAAATCCAAATTATAGAACAAAATCCATTATCTGAAGCTTCTGAAGAAAAAATGGCAGTAAAAGAAACAGATTATAAAGAGATTAAAGAATCTAAAAACGTGAATTCTGCTAATGAAATAAAGCAAATTATTGACACAAAGAAACAAAAACCTGTTATAAATGATTTAGCTTATCAGCCATCAGAAAATAAAGTTAGCTCTGATCTCAGAAAAGAAGAGTTAGTGACATCATTAGTCCAAAATAAAACAACCTTTGAGGAGCAAAAGTTTAAGGAAGTTATGGCAGAAATTAAAACACTTCATAACGATGGCTCTGCAGTAACCAATAGAGAAATAGATTCATTATTAACATTAGCTCAAAAAGAGTTGTTTAAAGATAAATTATTTAAAGAAAATTCTAAAACAGTTGATGCAGATGCCTTGTTAGAAGGTGTTGAAACTGAATTAGAGCAATCCTTTAGAACACGAGTATTTAAAGCAATTAAATCAAACTACGAAACGGTAAAAACTGCAGTTGCCGAGCGTAATAACTAAATAAACATCAATTAAAAACAAACAGTTATGACTACTATTACAAAGTATGTAGTGCTACTCATCTTATGCTTAAGCGCTACTCAAATTAATGCACAAGAGGTTGTTAAAGATAGCCTTAAAACAAAGAATTCTTTTCAAATAAAAGTGCTTAAGAATTTAAAAGAAACAATTAAAAATGAAGAGCGAGAATTTTTAAAAACTGAAATTGAAGCGATTAATCAACGCTTGGAGAAAGGTGAAATTTCAGAAAGTGAAGCTAATGTTATCAAAAAAGAGCTTGCAAAAAAACGAGCTCTTAATATTGAAAATAGAATAGCTATTATTGATAATAAAATAGCACTCTTGGAGCGTAATGATTATAGTTATGATCCTGACTCTAATACAAATAGTACATTTGGTTTATCATTTAGTAATGAAGATGGAGAAAGCTGGAATTTGCTTTCTATTAAAAAGAAAAATAAGCCACGTGTATATGATAGACGTACAAGTAGTGACCTGGTTTTTGCTATTGGTTGGAATCATACACTAAGTGATGGTAAAACTATAGGAGACGATTACTATGCATTTACCTCTGGTTTTGTAGAGTTAGGTTGGGCTTGGAAAAGTAGATTATTAAAGGAGTCTAATGCAATACGTCTTAAATATGGATTTTCTTTTCAATGGAATAAATTATCACCTAAAGATGATAAGTACTTTGTTCAAAATGGAGGAACTACAACATTAGAGGCTTTTCCAAGTGATTTAAGAGAATCGGAGTTTAGAGTTACAAACCTTGTATTTCCTGTACATTTTGAGTTTGGTCCTTCAAAAAAGATTGAAAGAGATACTTATTTTAGATATAGTACTCATAAGAAATTTAAAATCGGAGTTGGAGGTTACGCAGGTTTTAGAATCGGAACACAACAAAAACTTCGTTTTAAAGAAAATGGAGATCGTGTAAAGCAAAAGATAAGACGTAATTATAACGCTTCAGATTTTGTCTATGGACTAAGTGCTTATGTTGGTCGCGGTAATACGAGTCTGTATTTTAAATACGACCTTAATCCATTATTTCAAGATCAAGCTATAGATCAGAATAATATATCCTTAGGCGTACGCTTTGACTTTGATTAAATAACAATTATTATAACTAATAAAAAAGCTCCAGTAAAGGAGCTTTTTTATGCGCTATTTTAATTCTTTAACAATTTAATGGTTTGTGACCCTTGATCTGTAGTAATTTTTGCAAAATAAATATCGCTAGATAAAGAACTTGCATTGATCTGAATTTTATCCGAATTTACTTCAATAAAATCAACTGTTTTTCCTAAGATATCTGTAATGGTTACAGTTTTAATTAAGCTATTAGAAACTTCAATAGTCCATAAATCAGATGTAGGATTAGGATATGTAGAAACATTTAAATCACTAAAATCATTAACAGATAATGGTTGTGTAGAAAAGATTAAATTATCAAAATAAATAGTGCCATTTCCAACCACTTTAAATTGCATGATATCTAATAAACTAAACCCTTGGTTAGTAAAGTGTGTTAACGGAATATCTTTACTTACCCAAGTATTATTAGTAATTCCATCTTCAACAGCAAAGTCATAAAATTTTTCACCAGCTCCACCAGTAGATTGATTTATTAAGAAAAATTGTAAAGCAGTTGCATCACTAGACCAATAATCGACGTGTATGTAACTCATACTAGAAACATCCTGTACATTCCCTGAAAAATCAGTGCCTTGATAATCTAATCCAGCATATTTAAGTGTATTATTCCCCATAATATCTATTTGAGTTGTAACCGTAGATTGTCCCCAAAACGGATTGTAATCTACTCCTGTAATATCAGTGTAAGGGTTATTTGTGTTAAATACAGAAATAACATTAGCTTCTGGTATCGTTGGTGTTGGAGCAGGAACCATTGGAGCAGGTGTAATTATTTGATCATCAAATGTGATGTTATCAAAATAAATGATATTGTCTTGAGTTCTTCCAGAATTATCAAAATCTGGAAAAATTATGATTTGATCCACAGTTTGTGGAAATAAACCAATATATGGTGAAAAGTCAAAAGTTAGCTCTTCCCATTCATTAACAACAGTATTTGGAACTTTAATCTCAACTAAGGCTGCAGAATTTACATCTGCAAATTTTAAACCTACATCACTAATTACAGATTTATAAACCATAATTTTTATAGTGCTATTGTTTGTGTCAAACATAAAGCTGCCTATATCAGCACCATGCATAGATTCACAACCTGCAAACGGAGCTCCTGTTTGTAAAGCAGTAAACTTAGCAACAGTTGCAGAAGTATTAATACCAGAAGAAACTGGATTTGCTATAATTTCTAAAGCAGGATCAGTGTCGTTTTCAAAAACAGTCCATGTCCAACTAGCTCCAAGACCACCTGTTTCGAAATCTATTGGTGCATTTTGAGAATATCCTAAGGTAGTAATAATAAGTGTTAGTAAAAGTAATTTATATTTCATAATAAGTTGTTTTAGTTATTTAGGACATTATAGGGCTAAATTCCCATCTTAACACTAAAAATGACCTATACAAAAACAATACAGTAATCTAAATACTATATTAAATTTCAAAAACAGATACTTTATCTTAAATTTACATCCTTACTTAACTATATTAAATTTGATAACACAGAACACCATATCTAAAGTCTTTGAAACCGCTCGAGTAGAGGAGGTTATTGGTGATTTTGTGCAATTAAAAAAAGCAGGTTCAAATTTTAAAGGACTAAGCCCTTTTAGCGATGAGCGTTCACCAAGTTTTATGGTGTCTCCTGTAAAACAAATATGGAAAGATTTCTCCAGTGGTAAAGGTGGCAATGCAGTTACGTTTTTAATGGAACATGAACATTTTACCTATCCTGAAGCTATTAAGTATTTAGCAAAAAAATATAATATAGAAATTGAGGAAACCGAGCAGTCCGATGAACAAAGAGAACAAGCTAATGCTAGAGAGAGTCTGTATTTAGTTAACGCTTATGCTAATGAATATTTTCAGAAGACTTTGCATAAAACTGATCCTGGAAAAGCAATCGGATACAGTTATTTTAAAGAACGTGGTTTCAATGAAGATACTATTAAGAAATTTAACCTAGGCTATTCTTTAGATGAGTGGCAAGCTTTTACAGATGACGCTCTCGGTAACGGTTATCAGTTAGAATTTTTAGAGAAAACTGGGCTAACTATAGTTAAAGAAGATAAACGTTTTGATCGCTTTAAAGGTAGAGTGATGTTTCCTATTCATAGTATGAGTGGTCGTATTTTAGGATTTGGTGGCCGTATATTAAGTAACGATAAAAAAGCTGCTAAATACCTTAACTCACCTGAAAGTCAAGTTTATCATAAGAGTAAAATTTTATACGGAATATATTTTGCCAAACAGAGTATAGCTAAAGAAGATAACTGTTATTTGGTTGAAGGTTACACAGATGTTATTCAATTTTATCAGAAAGGCATAAAAAATGTTGTGGCCTCATCTGGTACAGCGTTAACACCAGAACAAATAAGACTAGTTAATCGCCTCACTAACAATATTACTGTACTTTTTGATGGAGATGCAGCTGGCATAAGAGCTTCTATTCGTGGTATAGATTTAATACTAGAGCAAGGGATGAATGTTAAGGTTTGTACTTTCCCTGAAGGTGACGATCCAGATAGCTTTGCAAAGAATAATACATTAGAGGAACTTACATTGTACCTAGATACTAATGCCAAAGATTTTATTCAGTATAAAGCATCGTTATTGGTCAAAGAAGCTAATAATGATCCTATTAAGAAAGCTGAGACTATAAGAGAAATAGTAAATAGTATAGCTAAGATACCAGATCATATAAAGAAAGAAATTTATATCCAAGAATGTTCTAAAATCATGGACATAAGTGAAGATGTTCTTTTTAGCACTTTAGCTCAAATTGATAAAAAAACGTTTCAAGAAGCTAATAAAACCTATAAACAAGAACAAAAAGCTTTTGATGTTATTAGGCAAAAAGAACAGCCACAAAAAAAGATTGATATTCAATATGAATTAGAGCGTAAGATTATTGAAATTTTGTTGCTTTATGGAAATACATCTGAGGAATTTGAAGACTTAGTACTAAAAGAAAATGAAACTACTGGCGATTTAGAGTTAGAACCAGTCATACATAAATCTAGAGTATTTGAGAAAATATATTTAGACCTTCAAGACGATGAAATGCAATTTTCGAACATGTCATTTAAAAAGCTATACTATACTTTAATAGATAATCTTCATCAAAGTGAAGAATTTTCTACTAGATCATTTATAAATAACTTAGAACAAGACTTAGCAAGTGAAGTTACATCTATTCTTATGGATGATGAAAAGTATAATCTACACGACTGGGAACGTAAAAATATTATTACAAAAGATAAGAATAATACAATAGCTCAGTTAGTAACGCAAACCATCCTTAGTCTAAGATGTTATCTTATAGATCAAAAGGTGCAAGAATATCAGAATGAGTCTATAGTTGAAGGTGCAAATACGACATCTATATTAGAGGATGTAAAAGATTATGTTGGGCTTAAAATGTTATTGTCAAGGAAATTAGGAAAAGTAGTTAGTTAGTAAGCTCATGATGCTGAGCTTGGTGAATTAAATCAACCAAATTTGTAACATTTAATTTTTTGTAAAGCCTTGCTTTATAAGTACTAACCGTTTTTTCATTGATATCTAATTCTTGAGCAATTTCTTTGTTTTTCTTACCAGAAGACAATAATTTTAAAACCTCAACCTCTCTTGTAGATAGTCTTTTAAAAAGCCTGCTCTTAGTCATTCTAGTATCTTGATACTTCATGCTTTTACTAACACTTTCGCTTAAGAAAGTACCTCCATTAGCTACTTTTCGTAGGGCATCTATGATGGTATCAGTACTAACTGTTTTTGATAAATATCCTGATGCTCCGGCTTTCATTGTACTTATAGCATATATTTCTTCAGGTTGATTGCTGAACATGACGACATTAATGTTTTTGTATTCTTTTCTAATGGCTCTTAAAGCTGTAATTCCATTGAGTTCAGGTAAATCTACTTCAGAAATAATAATATCTACAGCATTTCTACGAACAAATTCAAATATCTCAATACCACTACCAATTGTTCCAACAACTTGAATATCGTTGGCAGATTCGAGAAGAAGTTTTAAACCAGTTCTAACGATAGGATGAGAATCAACAACTAAAACTTTGATCATGACAATTATATAGTTTAATTAAAGTCAGATTAATGCGATTAAGTAAATATGAGTGTAGTGGAGATTCCACACAAAATTAATTAAAATAACAACAACTCTATTAAAATTATAATAAAAACTTAATTTTTATCTGAATTTATTAGGGATTTCACAAATAGGAATTGGTATCATTTTATGCTGATTTCGTCTATTATAGTCCATGTAAATTTTAAAAGCTTCTTTTTGTCTTCCTTCAAAATCTTCTAAAGATTTTCCTTCATCTTGCATTTGCATTGCCCATTCTAACTCAGGGTAAGATGCTCCTATTTGGTCCTCATCGCTTCTTGCATCGCCAAACAATCCATCGCTTGGTGCAGCTTCCATTATAGAGTGAGGTACTCTTAGATATTCGCCAACTGCATAGACTTCAGATTTCATCAAATCAGCAATAGGACTTAAATCTACACCACCATCACCATATTTTGTATAAAAACCAACACCAAAATCTTCAACTTTATTTCCAGTCCCTGCAACCAATAATCCCAACAAACCTGCATGGTAATACAATGTGGTCATTCTTAGTCTAGCTCTAGTGTTTGCAAGAGCCATATCTACGGTTGCTTGTTTGCCCTCAAGTGAAACTTCAGTTTTAAACTCCTCAAAAACAGGAGTGAGATCAACTCTAGTATCACTAACATTTGAATAGCGTTCTTTTAGCTGAGTAATATGTTCGTGAGCTCTGGTAACATGACTCGCAGCTTGATGAATTGGCATCTCAATACATAAAACCTTTAAACCTGTTTCTGCACAAAGCGAAGACGTAACAGCAGAGTCGATACCTCCTGAGACACCAACAACAAAACCATTTACTTTTGCGTTAGAAGCATAATCCTTTAACCAGTTTACTATGTATTTTGTCACGTTTTCTGTTTGCATTTTTCTCGTTTTAGTTGTAAGAAGTGTACCTTTGTAGACAAAAATAACGGAAACCTAGTAGTAATAAAAATTAATAAACATCTAAGTTTTTATGAAGAACTTTTATCTTCTTTTAGTTGTACTAATTGCCTTTTTTTCCTGTGAGAAGGATGCTAAAATTAATAGCGAAATAACTAAAATTGATGTAGATTTTAGTATTGAACGTTTTGAAACAGCTTTTTCTAATGCAAATCCTAATGATCTTACAAAATTAAAGACAGCTTTCCCGTTTCTATTCCCAAAACGGGTTCCAGATTCTGTTTGGGTAGAAACGATGATAGATACACTTCAGCAAGAATTGAGAAATGAAGTTACAGCAGCATACAAGGATTTTAAAACTATTCAGAAGGATTTAGAGTTGCTTTTTCAACATCTTAAATATTATGATCAATTTTTTAATGAACCTAGAGTCATAACCCTTACTAATAATGTTAGATATAGAGAAAAAGTGGTCGTCACAGATTCCATAGTTTTAGTGGCTTTAGATAATTATTTGGGTAAAGATCACAGGTTTTATAGTAATATTCCACAGTATATTTCTAAGAATTTCTCATCCGAGTATATTGTTGTTGACTTAGCGGAAAAATACGCTAAAAACTATATCTACCCTTCATCTAAAAAAACATTTTTAGATGAAATGATTTATTATGGTAAACTCCTCTATTTTAAAGATATAATCATTCCATTTAAAACTGATGCTCAAAAAATAGGATATACTCCACAAGAACTTAGTTGGGCTCAGGATAATGAGAGTCACGTTTGGAGTTATTTTGTAGAACGAGAGCTGTTATTTAGTACAGATAGTAAGTTACCTAGTCAGTTTATTAGCGTGGCTCCGTTTTCTAAGTTTTATTTAGAGATTGATAATAGTTCACCTGGACGAATAGGACAATTTATAGGATGGCAAATCGTGAGAAAGTATATGAAAGATAATAAAGTTTCACTTTTAGATATGATGCAAAAAAGTACAGATGAAATTTTTAATAATACAAAGTATAAACCAAAACAATAATGGCAAAAACTATGACTTCTAAGATTGAGTTGAATGTTGAGTTAGATGAAAATCGTGTACCAGAAAAATTAAATTGGTCCGCACAAGATGGAGGTATATCTAACGAAGAGGCTAAAGCATTAATGCTTTCGGTTTGGGATAGTAAAGCACAAGAATCACTAAGAATAGATCTGTGGACTAAAGATATGCCAGTTGATGAAATGAAGGTGTTTATCCACCAGACTTTGGTGGCAATGAGTAAGACTTACCATAGAGCAACTCAGGATGAAAAAATGACTGCAACAATGCAAGATTTTTGTGATTATTTTGCTGAGAAATTAGATTTAAAAAATAAATAAATTACATTTTAGTAAATTATAGTTCACATTTATATAACATTTCTAATACAGCTATATTGTATTTTTGAATTGCTATTAATCGAGTAAGGAGAAAATTCGTTAGTCAGGCTTTCAGTAGAGAAAGAGACTAACGTTTTTTTTGTGTAATTTTACCTTATGCGAAAGGTCTTACTTGGTGTTGTATTAACGCTTCTTGTTATTCTATGTTATAAACAATGTACTAATGATAAATCTACTATTGTTGTTAAAGAACATTCTGCGTTAATACAAGAACAACTCAAAAATGTAGGAAAACTAGTAGTCACTGAAGGTCATTTCAGTGAGGTCTTTAATTATGAAAACTCAAAAGAAGTGTTTGGCGATTTTTTTACTGCCGACAAAAAAGCATTGGTAGTAGTAAATGCCGATGTTACTATTGCTTACGATCTCAGTAAACTTAAATATGATATTGATGAGGTTAATAAGATACTTACTTTAATATCAATTCCTGAAGAAGAAATCAAAATTAGCCCAGATTTAGAATATTACGATGTGCAATCCGATTTCTTAAATCCTTTTGAGGCTGAAGATTATAACGCTATTAAAGAAACTGTTAGTAAGTCTTTAATGACTAAAATTGAAAACTCATCTTTAAAATCTAATGCCAAAAATAGGTTGATTAGTGAGTTATCTAAATTCTACATTCTTACTAATTCCTTAGGCTGGACTTTAAAATATAATGAAACACCTATTACTGAAAGTGACACATTTAATTCCATAGATATCAAACTTTGAATCCCAAGTCAGAAACACGAAAAGAAGAAATAATTAGTACAGCAGCTAAGCTTTTTAAAGAAAAAGGGTATAGTGCAGTAACTATGCGTGATCTGGCATCAGCAATGGGAATTAAAGCTGCAAGTCTCTACAATCATATTTCTTCAAAACAAGATATTCTTAAGAAAATTATTATTTCAATTGCAGAAGAGTTTACTGCAGGAATGAATAGTATTATTGAATCTGATTCATCTAATATTGAAAAATTAAAACAAATTGTGTCTCTTCATGTAGACATTACTGCTAATAATACTAATGGAATGGCATCTTTAAATAACGATTGGATGCACTTAGAAGAACAATTAGATTATTATTTGCAGCTTCGAAATGAATATGAAGCAAACTTCCTACGCTTAATTCAAAAAGGAATTTCAACCTCAGAAATTAAAGATAATAGCCCAGAAATAATCATGTTTTCCATGTTAACTACCTTGCGTTCATTGTATTTATGGATACCTAAGAAAGAGGATCTTGATGCAAAGGACTTGTCTCAAAGTTTAAGTGTGGTGCTCATAGAAGGTATTAACAAGTAGTTAAGAATATTATTTTGTATCTTTGTTCATC
Organism: Microcosmobacter mediterraneus; assembly: GCF_031846265.1. NCBI lineage: Bacteria > Pseudomonadati > Bacteroidota > Flavobacteriia > Flavobacteriales > Flavobacteriaceae > Microcosmobacter > Microcosmobacter mediterraneus. The sequence goes on from NZ_JAVRIA010000005.1 coordinate 187,742, forward strand.
AAACTAACAAGTGTTAGTTAAATGAATGTAATTATTGTATGGCAGATTTTTACAACTTAAAAGTTGCTGATATTTATAAGGAAACTGAAGATACTTCGGTCGTAACGTTTCATGTTCCAGAAGAATTGAAAGAATCGTTCAAGTTTAGTCAAGGGCAGCATTTAACCTTAAAAGCCGATATTAATGATGAAGATGTAAGACGGTCCTATTCTTTATGCTCGTCTCCATTTGATAATCAATGGCAAGTTGCCGTTAAGCAAATTCCTGGTGGAAAGTTTTCAACCTTCATCAATAATAAGGTGAAATCAGGTGATGTCATGGAAGTTATGGCTCCCAGTGGGAATTTTGGCGTAGAGGTAAAGCCTAATGCCTCAAAAAACTATATTTTCTTTGCTGCAGGAAGCGGAATTACTCCTGTTTTGTCTATGATTAAAGCACATCTGCAAGCTGAACCTCATTCAACTTGTAAACTGTTCTATGTTAATAAAACTGCAAAATCTATTATCTTTAAAGAAGAACTTGAACAGCTTCGAAACACCTATTTTGGCAGATTAGAAATCTATTATTTCTTAACTAAAGAACGTCGAGATATTGAATTGTTTAATGGACGATTTGATGATGAAAAAATGGAAGTGTTAACAAAGACATTTATTGATATTCCTGATACAAATGAAGTGTTTCTTTGTGGTCCAGAAAAAATGGTGAATTATGTAAGCGAGTATTTGGTAAATGTTGGCTTGCCTAAAGAATTAGTGCATTATGAATTGTTTGTTACTGGATTGTCTGAAGAAGATATAAAACGAGCTGAGCGCTTAGCACAACAAAATGTAGAAGGTATAGAAGTAACTATAGTAGATGGAGGAAAAGAGTTTGAATTTACTATGACTAAAGACTATGATAATATTTTAGATGCAGCTTTAGGTGCTGGAGCCGATTTGCCTTTTGCATGTAAAGGTGGTGTTTGTAGTACGTGCAAGTGTGAGGTTAAACATGGTGAAGTTGAAATGAAAATCAACTATGCATTAGACGATAAAGAAGTGAGTCAAAATCTGGTTTTGAGTTGTCAAGCCGTTCCTATAACAGAAAAAGTTGTAGTAGATTTTGATGTATAATAAAATAATGGCGTTACTCTGCATAGCTCTAAAAAGAGCGATGAAGAGTCAGGCTCTCACAAGTCGCTATCAAAGATGAGCTCCAACAATTGCTCCATCCTTAACGCGCATTGGTCTTGTGAGTAAAAAAGTGTCCTTCCGAGTAAAGTCGAGGAATATCAAAATATATTGAAAAAGAAAGATTAAAGTTGAATCAGCTAAAAGGGTAAAACCATATGCTAAAAGCTAGAGAAAATGAGTGAAGATCAAATTAGAAATCTAGAAGAACAATTTGAAGCACGAATTGCACGTGATGAAAAAATTGAACCTAAAGATTGGATGCCCGAAAAGTATCGCAAAACGCATATCAGACAAATGTCTCAGCATGCGCATTCTGAAATTGTCGGTATGCTACCTGAAGGTAACTGGATTACGCGTGCACCTTCCTTAAGGCGAAAAGTTGCCCTTCTAGCTAAGGTTCAAGATGAAGCTGGACACGGATTGTACCTCTATTCGGCAACAGAGACCTTAGGAATCTCAAGAGACGAAATGTATGAGCAATTACATACCGGAAAAGCAAAGTACTCGAGTATTTTTAATTATCCTACCATCACTTGGGCAGATATGGGTGCTATAGGCTGGTTGGTAGATGGTGCAGCTATCATTAATCAAGTGCCTTTATGCAATACATCTTATGGTCCTTATGCTAGAGCGATGATTCGTGTGTGTAAAGAAGAAAGTTTTCACCAACGTCAAGGCTTCGAAATCATGATGAAATTGGCAAACGGAACACCTGAGCAAAAAGAGATGGCTCAAGATGCTTTAAATCGCTGGTGGTGGCCTAGTTTGATGATGCTCGGTCCAACAGATGATGTTTCAGTCCATACAGCACAGTCTATGAAATGGAAATTGAAACGTAAATCTAATGACGACCTTCGTCAGCAGTTTATTGATCAAACTGTGCCCCAAGCCGATTTAATCGGATTAACAATCCCTGATCAAGATTTAAAATGGAATGAAGAAAAAGGTAGTTATGATTTTGGAGACATTGATTGGGATGAATTTTGGCAAGTCGTAAAAGGTCATGGTCCTTGCAATAAAGAACGTATGAAGGCTAGAGTAGGTGCTTGGGAACGCGGTGAGTGGGTGCGTGATGCAGCAATGGCTCATGCCCAAAAGAAAAAAGAAAGAAAACAAAAACAAGCAGTTTAAAACATAAGATTATGTCAACAAAAAATTGGCCGCTTTGGGAAATCTTCGTTAGAAGTAAAAACGGATTAGAACATAGGCATTGTGGTAGCCTTCACGCAGCAGATGCCGAAATGGCACTTGAAAATGCTCGTGATGTCTATACAAGACGAAATGAAGGTGTAAGTATTTGGGTTGTAGAATCTAAAAATATTACCGCTTCAAACCCGGAAAACAATGGAGAATTGTTTGAACCTGCTCAAGATAAAGTCTATCGTCATCCAACATTTTACGATTTACCTGACGAAGTAAAACATATGTAATGAAAAACGAAAATCTATATAATTATATTCTCGGTATTGCAGATAATAGTTTAATTCTAGGTCAACGAATGGGAGAGCTATGTGGTCATGGTCCAACATTAGAAACGGATATCGCGTGTACAAATATTTCTTTGGATTTATTCGGTCAAGTACGCAGTTATTTTCAGTATGCAGCTAAAATTGCGGGTGATGGAAGAACTGAAGATGATATCGCTATGCTCCGTAAAGAAAGAGACTATAAAAATGTATTACTAGTTGAACAACCTAATACCAATTTTGCGTTTACAATGACACGTCAATTTTTGTTTGATGTCTATCACTTAGCGTTTCTTTCAGAATTACAAAAAAGTACAGATTTAACATTATCTGCGATTGCAAATAAGTGTATTAAAGAGGTGAGCTACCATGAACGATTTTCATCGGATTGGGTTAAACGTTTAGGTGATGGCACTCAAGAAAGTAAACAAAAAATGCAAGATGCTATTAATAGTTTATGGACCTATACAGATGAATTGTTTCATCAAACAGAAGAAGATAAAGCGATGGTGAAAGAAGGTGTTGGTGTAGATGTTACAAAGCTTAAGGATACGTATTATAGCCAAGTAAATCAGCTATTAGAAGAAGCTGGGCTTGTAACTCCTGAGACTAAATGGTTCCAAAAAGGAGGTAAAGAAGGTATTCATACAGAGCATTTAGGATATTTATTAAGCGACTTGCAATATATGCAACGTACCTATCCAAACATGGAATGGTAAAATGATAACAACTGAACAAAATATTGATGATATTTTAATTCCAATATTGGAAAAAATCTCTGATCCAGAAATTCCAGTACTATCAATTATGGATATGGGAGTTGTTCGTTCAGCAACTGTTAGTAATGGCCTTGTAAAAGTAGAAATCACACCTACCTACAGTGGTTGTCCTGCAATGGATGTGATAGGTGATGATATAAAAAAAGAATTATTAAATATAGGTTATCAATCAGAAATTGATTTGATTTTACATCCAGCTTGGACGACCGATTGGATTACACCAAGAGGTCGAAAAGCATTAGAAGAATATGGCATAGCTGCACCTTTAGAAGCTGACGCAGACAAAGATGTATTGCTAAATGGAAAGCGGTTGGTTAAGTGCACCAATTGTGGTTCAAAAAACACAAGATTAATAAGTCAGTTTGGTTCAACAGCATGTAAGGCACAATTTCAGTGTGACGATTGCCTTGAGCCATTCGACTATTTTAAATGTCTTAAATAGACTATAAAAATTAAGATATGAGTAATAATTCAATTCTTTTAAAAATTGAAAACAAAGTAGCACACATCACGCTTAATAGACCAGAAGTATTTAATAGCTTCAATCGAGAAATGGCTTTAAGTTTGCAGTCTATTTTGGATGATTGTGAAACCAATAAAAACGTTAGAGCAATAGTTTTGACTGGAAGTGGTAAAGCATTCTGTGCTGGTCAAGATTTAAAAGAGGTCACAGATCCAAATTTAAATCCAGGATTTAAAAAAATATTGGAAGAACATTATAATCCAATAATAACTCGAATACGTTCTATTAAAAAGCCAGTTATAGCTGCAGTAAATGGTGTTGCAGCTGGTGCAGGTGCCAACATAGCTTTGGCTTGCGATATTGTAGTTGCTCATGAAAAAGTAAGTTTTATTCAAGCATTTAGCTTAATTGGTTTGGTGCCAGATAGTGGAGGAACTTTCTTTTTGCCGCGACTAATTGGTTTTCAAAAAGCATCAGCATTGGCCATGTTAGGTGATAAAATTGGCGCTGAAGAGGCTGAAAGAATGGGAATGATTTATAAATGTGTTGCTTTAGATGAATACGAAGACACCATTAACAAACTTGGGCTTAAATTAGCGAATATGCCAACAAAAGCGCTTGGATTTATTAAAGAGTTGTTTAATCAATCTATGACAAATACTTTGGACGAACAATTAGCATTAGAATCTAAATTACAAATTGAAGCAGCAAATAGTGAAGATTATAAAGAAGGTGTAGCAGCATTTATAGAAAAACGTCAACCAGAATTTAAAGGTAAATAATATGAACGTAGGAATTATTGGTTCTGGAACAATGGGAAGTGGTATTGCACAAGTCGCTGCAACCGCTGGTTGTAAGGTGAAATTATACGATTCGAACAAAAATGCTTTAGATAAAGCAAAAGCATCTTTAGAGAAAATAATGAATCGTCTTATTGAAAAAGGTCGAATAGATGCAAATGAGAAAGCTAGAATTCAAAACAACATTAGTTATGTAGATAGTTTGAAAGCTTTAGCCGATGCGAATTTAACGATCGAAGCCATTGTTGAAAATCTTGATATTAAAAAGAACGTATTTTCAGAATTGGAAAGTTATGTGGCCGATGATTGTATTATAGCATCAAACACGTCTAGTTTATCTATAGCATCAATTGCTGCATCATTGCAAAAGCCAGAACGTTGTGTTGGTATTCATTTTTTCAATCCAGCACCTTTAATGAAATTGGTAGAAGTCATTCCAGCTATTCAAACATCTGAAGCTGTGCTTCAAAAGTCTATTGATACGATATCTGATTGGAAAAAAGTAGTAGCTGTCGCTAAAGACACACCAGGTTTTATTGTTAATAGAGTCGCTCGTCCTTTCTATGGAGAATCATTACGAATTTATGAAGAAGGTATTGCCGATTTTGCAACTATTGACCATAGTTTAAAATCTTTGGGTGGTTTCCGAATGGGACCATTTGAATTAATGGATTTTATAGGAAACGATGTAAATTATACAGTAACCGAAACCGTGTTTACTGCTTTTTATTACGACCCTAGGTACAAACCAGCATTTACACAAAAACGATTTTCAGAAGCAGGTTATTTAGGTCGTAAATCTGGAAAAGGGTATTACGATTATTCCGAAGGAGCAACCAAACCGAATCCAACAGAAGATAAAGCACTAGCTGAGCAAATTTTTAATCGTGTTTTAGTCATGCTCATCAATGAAGCTGCCGACGCATTATTTTTAAATGTTGCCTCGGCGGAAGATATCGATAACGCCATGACCAAAGGGGTTAATTACCCAAAAGGCTTGTTGGCTTGGGCAGATGAAATAGGCATTGATAAATGCGTTGCTACATTAGATAAATTGTATGATGAATACCATGAAGATCGCTATCGTTGCAGCCCATTATTACGTAAAATGAATCGTGAGAATAAAACATTTTTTTAATGGAAGGCGCTAAAATTCCATATAAAATGCTAAGCCAAGATGCATTCAGTACTTGGATGGGAATTGAAATTATCGTGTCTGAAATTGGACGTGTTAAAATTGGAATGACCATTCGAAAAGAAATGCTGAATAGTATGAACTATGCACATGGAGGCATTAGTTACACATTGGCCGATACAGCATTTGGATTTACGTCAAATACACATGGTAAGTATGCGGTGTCTATTGAGACGAGCATCAATCATATTGAAGCATTAAATGAAGGTGATTATATAGTTGCGGAATGCGTTATTGAAAAGGTGAATAATAAATTAGGATTTAATATTGTAGAAGTAAAACGAGGTGATGAGTTAGTCGCACTTTTTAAAGGTGTGGTCTATAGAACTCAAAAAGACTGGGAAGAATAAATAAGATATGAAAGAAGCATATATTATAGATGGTGTTCGTACACCAATTGGAAACTACAAAGGCACCTTATCTGCTGTTCGTACAGACGATTTAGGAGCGTTAGTGATTGCAGAAGTTGTAAAGCGTAATCCAAACATTCCAAAAGATGCTTATGATGATGTGATAATGGGCTGTGCCAATCAAGCTGGTGAAGACAATCGAAATGTCGCACGTATGTCGTCGTTACTGGCAGGTTTACCGTTTACAGTGCCTGGAGAAACTGTGAACAGATTATGTAGTTCTGGACTGTCCGCAATAATTCACGCTAATCGTGCCATTAAAGCAGGAGATGGCGACCTATTTATTTCTGGTGGCGTTGAGAATATGACAAGAGGACCATACGTTATGGCAAAACCATCTACAGCATTTGGTGGTGATTCAAAAATGTATGATTCTACTTTCGGATGGCGTTTTGTAAATCCGAAAATGGACAAACTCTACGGTACAGATGGCATGGGAGTCACTGCTGAAAATTTAGTTGAGAAGTATAATATTTCTCGTGAAGACCAAGATAAATTTGCGTATTGGAGTCAAATGAAAGCTTCAAAAGCTCAAGAAAATGGTCGTTTAGCAAAAGAGATAGTAACAGTTGAAATTCCACAGCGTAAAAAAGATCCGATTCAGTTTTCAAAAGACGAATTTGTAAAACCAAATACCTCATTAGAAGTTCTAGGAAAGTTAAGAGCTGCCTTTAAAAAAGAAGGGGGAAGTGTGACAGCAGGAAATGCATCTGGATTAAATGATGGTGCTGCTGCAACGATTATAGCATCAGAAGATGCAGTTAAAAAATACAACCTAAACCCACTAGCCAGAATTGTAAGTTCTGCAGTGGTTGGTGTTGAGCCACGAATAATGGGAATTGGCCCTGTTGAAGCATCTAATAAAGCTTTAGAAAAAGCTGGATTGACTATGGATGATATGGATGTTATAGAACTTAATGAGGCATTTGCAGCGCAAGCATTAGCATGTATAAGAGCTTGGGGACTAGCAGACGATGATTCAAGATTAAATCCCAATGGTGGTTCGATAGCAATCGGACATCCATTAGGTGTTACCGGAGCACGAATTGCCTATTCCGCAGCTTTAGAATTACACGAGCAAAATAAAAGATATGCATTAGTAACGATGTGTATTGGAGTTGGGCAAGGTTATGCAGCAATTATAGAACGCGTTTAATTATGAAAAAAATACAGCATTACGTTCAAGGCAATTGGACTGCAGGAAAAGAAGAAGGAACACCAATCCTCGACGCCGTGACCGGTGAAGCGTTCACAAGCGTTGCTATAGAAGGATTAGATATTCCTGAAATTCTAAACTATGGACGTACCAAAGGAGGCGAAGTACTTCGTAAAATGACATTTCAAGAACGTGGAAATATGCTTAAGAAATTGGCATTATATCTCACAAAACGAAAAGATGCATTTTATGATTTAAGCTATAGAACTGGTGCTACTAAAGTAGATAGTTGGATAGATATCGAAGGTGGTTTCGGAAATCTATTTGCCAATGCTTCACTTAGAAAATTATTTCCTAATCAACCCTATCATGTAGAAGGAGATGCTATCGATTTATCTCGTGGTGGACGTTTTATGGCACATCATATTATGGTGCCAAAAAAGGGAGTTGCTGTTCATATTAACGCCTTTAATTTCCCAGTATGGGGAATGTTAGAAAAATGTGCAGTGAATTGGATGGCTGGAGTTCCAGCAGTAGTCTTGCCAGCACCTTCATCGTCATATTTAGCAGAAGCAGTAGCCAAAGAAATTATTTCTTCAGGTATTTTACCAGAAGGAGCGCTTCAAATTATAAACGGAACAGTTAAAACAATTTTAGATACAGTTGAATCTCAAGATGTTGTAACCTTTACAGGTTCTGCACAAACAGGTCGCTTGCTAAAAGCGCATCCAAGATTAATTCAAGAATCTGTACCATTTACAATGGAAGCAGATTCTTTAAATGCTTCAATTCTAGGAGAAGATGCAGTGCCTGGAACACCAGAATTTGACTTATTTATCAAAGAAGTCAGAAAAGAAATGACGGTTAAAGCTGGTCAAAAATGTACGGCGATAAGGCGAATCATAGTACCAGAGAACTTAGTTGAAGATGTTCAAATTTCATTAGAAAAAGCATTAGGTAAAGTAACAATTGGTGATCCAAGACTTAAAGAAGTTAGAATGGGTTCTTTAGTAAGTCGACAGCAAGTACAAGCGGTGAGAGATTCAGTTAACGATTTAGCTAAAGAAGCTCAAATCGTCTATGGTGATTTGGATAAAATTGAAACCATTGGAGCTGATGCTAAAAAAGGGGCTTTTATTAGTCCGATTCTATTAAGAGCAGATCATCCTTTTCAAAATACTGTAATCCATGAACGTGAAGCATTTGGTCCAGTGAGTACCATTATGCCATATAAAAATTTAGACGAAGCTATTACACTTGCTCAAATGGGTAAAGGATCGTTAGTATCTTCAATTGCAACTAACGATGATAAAATTGCTAAAGACTATGTGGTCAATGCGGCATCTCATCATGGTCGTATTTTAGTACTCAATAGAGAAAGCGCTAAAGAAAGTACAGGACATGGTTCGCCATTACCTTATTTAGTGCATGGTGGTCCTGGACGCGCTGGTGGAGGTGAAGAAATGGGAGGTATGCGTGGTATCAAACACTATTTACAACGTACAGCAATTCAAGGGTCACCATCAACGATTACAGAGATTACTGGTATTTACCAACAGAATGCAAAATATAAGGAAGCAGAACAGCATCCATTTAAATACCACTGGGAAGATATTGAGACTGGAATGTCTATGAAAACCCATAAGCGTACCATAACAGATACTGATATTATTGGTTTCGCAAATATTACTTGGGATCATTTCTATGCACACACAGATATTACATCCTTAGATGGAAGTATTTTCGAAAAAAGAACAGCACATGGTTATTTTATAATTTCGGCTGCAGCAGGATTATTTGTGCATCCAAATAAAGGACCAGTATCTGCAAATTATGGATTAGAAGAATGTCGTTTCTTAAGACCGTTATATCATAATGATACTATATACGTTCGGTTGACTTGTAAGCAAAAAATTGATCGTGATGTAGCTTCGGCTGAGCATCCAAGTGGCATTGTAAAATGGTTTGCAGAAATCTTTGATGCTGATGACGAATTAGTGGCATTAGCGACCGTATTGACTATGGTTCAGAAGAAGCAAGAAACCTTTGTTGAAATGACTACTGAAAAAATTGAAGAGTGCTTAAGTCAGCTTTCAGAAGACACAAAACCAAAATGGGGCATTATGACGCCTCAGCATATGTTAGAGCATTTAGAATATACCTATAAAATAGCCGCAGGTGAAATTCAAGATTTTGAAATTTCAACACCAGAAAAGATTTTAGAGAAAGTAAAAAACAGTTTGTGGAACTATAAAAAATTCCCAAAAAACAGTCAATTTCCTTTACTGGAAAAAGATACGCTAGATGAATTAAAGCATGAAGATTTTACAACAGCGCTTGAGAAATTTAAAGAACAGCGTGAAGCTTATTTAGAATTTTTTAAAGAGAATCCAGATGCCACATTATCAAATATGGTCTTTGGTGAATTGAATAGATATGAGTGGTATTTAATGGAGCGTAAGCATTTGAATCATCACTTTGAACAATTTGGATTAATTTAGTTTGTCATTCCTGCATAGGCAGGAATCCACAATAGAATAAATAATAATAATAAAATTAGATTCCTGCCTTCGCAGGAATGACAATAAAAGAAAAATATGAGTGATCCATATGTTAAGATTAATATAGAAAATGAAGTAGGATACATAGAATTTTTTCATCCTGCACATAATTCTTTACCAGGAGATATACTAGAAAAATTGGCTAATACGATTACTGAAGCTGGTCAGAATGATGCGATTAAAGTCATAGTTCTAAAGAGTGGTGGAGATAGAACATTTTGTGCTGGTGCAAGCTTTAAAGAATTGATTAATATCAATGATGCTGCTACGGGAAAAGTATTCTTTTCAGGTTTCGCAAATGTCATTAATGCCATGCGTAAATGTCCAAAATTTATTATTGGACGTATTCAAGGGAAAACCGTTGGTGGTGGAGTAGGATTGGCGGCTTCTACTGATTATTGCATGGGAACAAAATTCGCAGCCATTAAGTTAAGTGAATTAAATATTGGGATTGGACCTTTCGTTGTGGGACCAGCCATTGAACGTAAAATGGGATTGAGTGCGATGTCGCAAATCGCGATAGATGCTAATTCGTTTTATCCGCCAGAATGGGCAAAACAAAAAGGTTTATTTACTCATGTTTATGAAAGTGCTGAAGAATTAGACGAAGCTGTAAAAGCAACTGCTGAGCATTTATGTACCTATAACACGGAAGCTATGCTAGAAATGAAAAAAGTATTTTGGAAAGGTACAGAGGATTGGGATGAACTTTTGGCTGAACGTGCTCAAACAAGTGGACGTTTAGTACTGTCTGAGTTTACAAAAGAGAAATTAAAAGGATTTAAGTAAAATGATATACAGTTTCCAAGGCTACATACCAGTTGTTCACGAAAGTAGTTTTGTGCATCCTTTGGCTGCAGTAACAGGAAATGTTATTATTGGTAAAAACTGTTATATAGGCCCTGGAGCTGCAATTCGTGGTGATTGGGGACAAATCATTTTAGAGGATGGTGTAAATATTCAGGAGAATTGTATAGTACATATGTTTCCTGGTAAATCAATTATGCTAAAAGAAAGTGCTCATGTTGGTCATGGAGCTATTATCCATGGTGCTAATTTAGGAAGGAATTGTCTCATAGGAATGAATACTGTCATTATGGATGATGCTGAAATTGGTGACGAATGCATCGTCGGTGCAATGGCATTTGTAAAGGCAGAAACTATAATTCCCAATAGAAGTTTAGTGATTGGAAATCCGGCCAAAGTTGTTAAGCAAGTGACAGATGATATGATTGCCTGGAAAACAAAAGGTACAGCACTGTATCAACAATTACCAGCCGATTGCCATGACAGTTTAAAAGAAGTAGTGCCTTTAAGAGAAGTACCTGAAACTATGAAAATTCAAGACGATGTGTATAAAACACTTCGTGATTTTATGAATAAATAAGAATGTCAAAATTTGATTTAAAAATGCCCAAAATGGGCGAAAGTATAACCGAAGGGACCATCATTAATTGGTTGGTTGCCGAAGGTGAGGCTTTTGAAGAAGGGGATATAATTTTAGAAGTCGCTACAGATAAAGTAGATAACGAAGTACCTGCGCCTTCATCTGGAATCTTAGTGAAAACTATGTATAAAGCTAAAGATGTTGTTCTTGTAGGAGAGGTAATCGCTATATTAGAGGTTTCAGAAGAATCTAAACAGAAAAAAGAGTCTAGTCAAGATGACAAGAAGGAGGTTAAGAAAGAAAAGAAGACATTTAAACGTAGGCAACCTCTAGTCGCTTCAGCAGAGAAATTTAATGTATCTAATTCTAATACATTCTTTTCGCCTTTAATTATTGAAATTGCGAAAACACATCATATTAGTTTTGAGGAACTGGCAAGAATTCCAGTTACTGGACTTGATGGCAGACTGCGAAAAAGTGATGTATTTCAATATATAGAAGATGGTCGCTCTTATAAATTTGCGCAACCAATCACTCAAGATCCAACAGTCTACAGAATTCCACAATTAACGTTCGATAAAGGAAAAGGAAAGGTGATAGAAATGGATCGTATGCGCCAAATGATTGCCGATCATATGGTGTATTCGAAACATACATCACCTCATGTTACGGCTTATGTCGAAGCCGATTTAACTAATATGGTGAATTGGAGAAATGCAAATAAAGTAGCGTTTCAAGAAAAATATGGAGAACGCCTAACCTTCACACCTTTGTTTGTAGAAGCCGTTGCTAAAGCGATTAAAGATTTTCCAAATATTAACGCTTCTGTAGATGGCTCAAATATTATTGTAAAAGAAGATATAAACGTTGGTATGGCAACTGCCTTGCCAAGTGGTAATTTAATTGTGCCTGTTGTTAAAAATGCAGATACTAAAGATTTAAAAACGCTTGCCGAGAATGTAAATGCATTAGCAGAAAAAGCTAGAGAGAATAAATTAGTTGGTGACGACATTAAAGGAAGTACGTTTACTATTTCGAACGTAGGAACCTTTGGTAGTGTGATGGGAACTCCTATTATTAATCAGCCAGAAGTTGCCATTTTAGCGCTCGGAATTATTAAAAAAAGACCAGAAGTCATTACTACAGAAAAAGGTGATGAAATTGCCATAAGAAGTATGATGTACTTGTCCTTATCTTTTGATCATCGTGTCGTAGATGGTTTTTTAGGTGGAAGCTTTGTGCGTCGCGTTGCTGATTATTTTGAACAATTTGATGTAGATAGAAAGATATGAACAAAAACATATTAAAAAAAGGATATGACAAGCTTAGTACTGCAAAAGCGATGACCGAATTATACGAAGCTAATTTTAAACAGGTTTCAAAATATGTACATGCAACCTCCAGAGGTCATGAAGCCATTCAAATTGCTTTAGGCTTACAATTACTACCTCAAGATTATGCGTTTCCATATTATAGAGATGATGCTATGTTATTGTCTTTTGGCATGCAACCTTACGATTTAATGTTGCAGTTATTAGCTAAAAAGGATGATCCGTTTTCGGCAGGAAGAAGTTATTATTCGCATCCTAGCTTAAAGGATGATGATAAACCCAAAATCCCGCATCAATCCTCAGCAACTGGCATGCAAGCCATCCCAGCAACTGGAGTTGCAATGGGAATGCAATACAAAGAATTGCAAGGCTTAGGAGATAAAACATTAAAAGATGCACCTTTAGTTGTATGTAGTTTAGGAGATGCTTCTGTAACCGAAGGTGAAATAGCAGAAGCCTTTCAAATGGCAGCATTAAAGCAAATGCCAATTTTATATTTAGTACAAGATAATGGTTGGGATATTTCTGCAAATGCAGCAGAAACAAGAGCGCAAAATGCATATGAATATGCCCAAGGATTTCACGGCTTAGAGGCTATTTCTATTGATGGTGCAAATTTTACAGAAAGCTATGAAGCATTGGAGAAAGTCATAAAAACTATACGAACAGAAAGACGTCCAATATTAGTGCATGCTAAAGTGCCATTACTAAATCATCATACGTCAGGAGTTCGCATGGAATGGTATCGAGATGATTTAGAAGAAGCACGTTCTCGTGATCCTTATCCAGTATTAAAACAGCAATTAATTGATGCAGGTTTTTCTGAAAAAGAAATCAACCAGATTGAAACAAAAGCAAAAGAAAATGTACAATCCGATTTCGAAAAAGCTTTAAAGGCTGAAGACCCAAAACCTGAAGATTTATTTACTAACGATTTTGTGCCGACTCCAATAACAGAAGAAAAAGGAATACGTGAGCCAGAAGGAGGCGAAAAAGTTGTGATGGTAGATTGCGCGTTGTTTGCAGTAGAAGAACTTATGCGAGAGCATAAAGAATGTTTACTCTATGGTCAAGATGTTGGTGGTCGATTAGGAGGTGTATTTAGAGAAGCCGCAACATTAGCACAAAAATTTGGTGATGATCGCGTATTTAATACACCAATTCAAGAAGCATTTATTGTAGGTTCTACAGTAGGTATGAGTGCAGTTGGCTTAAAACCTATAGTTGAGGTGCAGTTTGCAGATTATATATGGCCAGGGCTAAATCAATTATTTACAGAAGTAAGTCGTAGCTGCTATTTATCAAATGGTAAATGGCCTGTCAGTATGATTTTGCGCGTGCCAATTGGAGCTTATGGTAGTGGTGGACCTTATCATTCGTCTTCAGTAGAAAGCGTGGTCACTAATATTAGAGGTATTAAAATTGCATATCCAAGTAATGGCGCAGATTTAAAAGGCTTGATGAAGGCAGCTTATTACGATCCAAATCCTGTAGTAATTCTTGAACATAAAGGATTGTATTGGTCGAAGGTTAAAGGAACCGATGGTGCAACATCTGTAGAACCAAGTGAAGATTATGTATTACCTTTTGGCAAAGCTTGGGTGTTGCAAGAAATTTGGAAACAAGACCATGTTGAGACATTGACTATTGTTACCTACGGAATGGGAGTGCATTGGGCTTATAATGCCACAAAAGGTATGCGAGATCAAATAGAAATTATCGATTTACGTACCTTATTTCCTTTAGATGAAGATACTATTATGACCTCTGTTAAGAAAACAGGTAAATGTTTAGTCGTTACTGAAGAACCGTCTAATAATAGTTTTGCTAGAGCTTTGGCAGGAAAAATACAAGAAGAGTGTTTTAAATATTTAGACGCTCCAGTGATGACTATTGGAAGCGAAAATATGCCAGCAATTCCTTTAAATTCTACATTAGAAGAAACTATGATTCCTTCGACAGAGAAAGTAAAGGCTAAGATAGAAACATTATTAGATCATTAATCCAAATGGTATAATATTAGAATTTCTGTATCTTAGATTGAACTAAAATCAATTAAATGCTTACCAAAAAACGATACTCGGTCAAAGACATGGTTCTATGGACTAGAGGTGAAACACTAATATATCTTTTATATGCAGGAATAATTACTGTGCTTTATAAAGTGTTAGGCTTTACATTTTTAAATGTGCCTTGGACTCCTGTAGCATTGATAGGTACAGCTGTAGCATTTCTTGTTGGTTTTCAAAATAATTCAGCTTACGGACGGATTTGGGAGGCAAGAATGATTTGGGGAGCAATAGTCAATACTTCTCGTACTTGGGGAATGAAAGTGCAAGATATGGTTACTAATGAGCATTGTGATGAACCTATTTCTGAAGTTGAATTGAAGAAGCATAAAAAGACATTAGTTTATCGTCATATTGCATGGATGACATCATTAAGATATGCAATGCGTCAGCGTAAAAGTTGGGAAACTCAGCATAAAGCTAAAACAAATCAAGAATGGCGAAATATGATTCATATTCCTGAGGAAGTATCAACTCTTGATGATAATTTAATGATGTATTTATCGGAAGAAGAAAGGAAATATGTACTGTCTAAGAATAATAAGCAGACCGCATTATTATATTTACAATCAAAGCATATCAGACAATTAAAAGAAAAAGGTGTAATCTGGGAATTCGCGTTTTTAGAACTTGAGAATGTTCTAGAATCATTATTTACTCATCAAGGAAAATCTGAGCGTATAAAGAATTTTCCATATCCTCGGCAATATGCGAGTTTGGGCTTATATCTAACAAGAGTTTTTACAATTTTATTGCCCTTTGGTTTGATTCCAGAATTTGCTGAAATAGGTGATACAATGGTGGATGACTTTTTCCTTGTCGGTAAATATTTTATTTGGATTGCTATTCCGTTTTGTGCTGTTGTTTCTTGGGCATTTCATACCATGGAACGTTTAGCCAGAACAGGCGAAAATCCGTTTGAAGGTGGACCGAACGATGTTCCTATTTCTACTATTGCAAGGGGAATTGAAATAGATTTAAGACAAATGCTTGATGAAGGATCAGAAAGTATCCCAAGTCAATTTCCAGAAGAAATGAATGTTCAGATGTAAGCAATAAAAAAGCCTATCGATATGATAGGCTTTTAAAAAAGTTTTAAAAGATATATTAGATAACTTTTACGTTTACCGCATTTAATCCTTTTTTTCCTTCTGTTAAATCGAATTCTACTTTATCACCTTCTCTAACCTCATCGATTAATCCAGAAATGTGTACAAAATGATCTTTGTCGCTTCCTTCTTCTGTTATGAATCCAAAACCTTTAGAATCATTAAAAAATTTTACTGTACCAGTACTCATATTAAAATATATTAAATTAAGTTGCGAAAGTAGTCTAATTAATTGATTTTCAACTATTTTATATTTCTAAATTAAAATATTATAATATAACAAATTGATTATTAGTTAAATAGCCTGTAATTATATATTGTATTCAGAGAGTGGTTTTGTAAATTTTTCTGGGTCTGCAGCCAGATGATAACGTGGATCGTCAATAGCCTCAATAATAACTTCTTCAAATTTTGGGCTAGCTTTTCTAAGTAATACTTTGCAATCTTCACTTAAATGCTTAAGTTTAATAGACTTGCCTTCAGCTTCATATTTATTAACCAGATTAAAAATTGCTTCGAGCGCTGAATGATCACTAACTCTTGACTCAACAAAATCAATTTCAACATTATCGGGATCATTTTTTACGTCAAATTTTGAATTGAAATTTTGTATGGATCCAAAAAACAATGGTCCCCAAATTTCATAAGTTTTTGTACCATCAGATTGAATACGTTTACGAGCTCTAATCATAGTTGCGTTTTTCCATGCAAATACTAATGCAGAGATAATTACACCAGCAATTACGGCAATAGCTAAATCTTTCCAAACAGTGATTGCTGATACTGCTATTAATACAAGCGCATCTGAAAGTGGTATTTTTCTAATAATTCTGAAACTACTCCATGCAAATGTTCCAATAACAACCATAAACATTACGCCTACTAAAGCGGCAATTGGTATTTGTTCTATCAATGGAGCACCAAAAAGAATGAAACAAAGAAGTGCTATAGCTGCAATGGCTCCCGACAATCTTCCTCGTCCACCAGAATCTACATTAATTATAGATTGTCCAATCATAGCACAGCCACCCATTCCTCCAAATAAGCCGTTAAGTATATTTGCTCCACCCTGAGCTACACATTCTCTATTACCATTTCCTCTAGTCTCTGTGATTTCATCAACTAGATTTAATGTCATTAAAGATTCTATTAAACCAACAGCGGCTAAAATAAATGCTGTTGAAAGTATTAAATCCCAATGACCAGAAAGTGTGTTAAATAAACCAAATATTTGATCTTGAAAAGTTGGTAATGTTCCTTGTAGACCTTCTCCTCCACCTTCTCTAATAAAGCTTCCAACTGTACTCATTTCAATATTTCCAAATATAGTGATACAGGCTACTACAATTATAGCTACTAAAGCTGCCGGAACTTTTTTAGTTAGTTTAGGTAAACCAAACATAATACCCATTGTAAGTCCAATAAAGGCTAGCATTTTCCATAATTCAATATTTGAAAACAAGTAAGAGAGCCAATCTACTGTATTATTCCAAACAGAAATATCTTTAGGTACTGCATTTGGGAATAGCCCAAGTTGTGATAGAAAAATCACAATAGCTAATCCATTAACAAATCCCATCATTACAGGGTGAGGGATGAGTCTTACAAATTTCCCAAGTTTAAATACTCCTGCTAATATCTGAATACCTCCAACAAAAAGTAATGTTATGAATAACCATTGTAGTCCAAGATTTTCAATCGGATTTTCTAGTCCTATACCAACTTCATTTCCTTTTTGTATGAGATGTACCATAACTACAGCCATAGCACCTGTAGCACCAGAAATCATACCTGGTCTTCCTCCAAACAAAGAGGTTACAATTCCCATCATAAACGCACCATAGAGTCCTACTAGAGGATCAACACCAGCTACAAAAGCAAATGCTACAGCTTCTGGAACTAAAGCTAATGCTACTGTAAGTCCAGAGAGTATATCGTTTTTTGGATTTTGAGTAAAGTTTTTTCGGGTTGTATGACCTAGTATCATAATACGTGGTGTTAAAAGTCGGCAAATATAGGCTAATATATTTAAGTCATAAAAAAAGCACCAACTAGAGTTGATGCTTAAATATCTTAAATGTATAGTTTTCTTAATTCAAAGCAGGTGGATATTCTACCATAATTTTTTCTACAAACTCATTGATACGCTCTTCTTTTTTTTCTACTTTTTTACTCTTAGTTACTAAATATCCTGTGCCTTGGCCTTGCCATACTAACTCTCTTTTTTTGGCATCGATCAAATCTATATATAATATGCCCTCTGTAGATTTTGATATCATATTATAATTATTCCAATACCAAGGTGTCCAATTCCAATTGTAATAATATGGTCCTACACCATTATTATAAACATTTACCTTTTCTCTTGCTTTAGTAAATATACTAACTAACATATCTGGATTTTCGGATTTAGTAAAGCCTTTAGCTATTAAATCGGATTCTATAGCTCTTAATATTCTTCGTTTATCTAAGTCATTAATTTCAGCTTTATCAATTCCAGATTTTAAAAATGCAAAAGTTTTATAGTCATTAAAATTTGTGTTTTTATCGTAATCTGAAGCTACTTTTACAGAGCTACAAGAACTTATTAGAAAAATTGCCAATACCAATGTTGTTTTTTGTAGTAATGTTTTCATGACTTATATATTATGGTTAAACAGAATTTAATAAACTAGTGTCAACATCATTAGGAAGCGTTACCTTTAAGTTAGGTTCTGTTTCCATAGCACGTTTAATAGCAAATATCGCTTCATCATTTCTTGCCCAACTTCGTCTTGCTATTCCGTTATTTACATCCCAGAATAACATTGACTTTAAACGTTTCGATGCTTCTTTACTACCATCAAGAACCATACCAAAACCGCCATTGATAACTTCGCCCCAACCAACACCACCACCATTGTGGATACTTACCCAAGTAGCACCTCTAAAACTATCACCTATAACATTGTGAATGGCCATATCTGCTGTGAATCGTGAGCCATCATATATGTTACTGGTTTCTCTGTATGGAGAATCTGTACCTGATACATCGTGATGATCTCTACCTAATATTACTGTTCCTATTATTTCATTGGCTATTGCAGTATTAAAAGCTTCTGCAATTTTCATTCTTCCCTCTGCATCAGCGTATAATATTCTGGCTTGAGAGCCAACAACAAGTTTGTTTTCTTGCGCACCTTTAATCCATTGAATATTATCAGCCATTTGCTGCTGAATCTCTCTTGGAGCATCTTTCATTATAGTTTCAAGGACTTCACAGGCAATTTTATCTGTTTTTTCTAGGTCTTCAGGTTTCCCTGAGGCACAAACCCAGCGAAAAGGACCAAAACCATAATCAAAACACATAGGTCCCATGATGTCTTGTACATAACTAGCGTAGCGGAATTCGGTCATAGGTCTTGACTCCGCTCGACCAGACAAATCATGTTCAGCTAAGACTTTTGCGCCAGCACGTGAGGCTTCCAATAGAAACGCATTACCATAATCAAAAAAATACGTCCCTTTTTCTGTATGTTTATTTATGGCATCTGCATGACGTCTCAAACTTTTTTGAACTTCTTTTTTAAAGCTTTCAGGATTGTTTGCCATCATTTCATTGGATGCTTTAAATGATAATCCAACAGGATAATAACCACCAGCCCAAGGATTGTGGAGCGAGGTTTGATCACTTCCTAAATCAATATGAATATTGGCTTCATCAAATTTTTCCCAAACATCAACAACATTGCCTAAATATACTATGGAAACAGTTTCTTTATCTTCTTTCGCTTTTTTTACTCTGAAAACGAGTTCATTTAGATCAGTTATTTTTTCATCAATCCAACCTTGGTCTAAACGCACTTGTGTTATTTTCGGGTTAACTTCTGCACAAATGGTTATGCAACCAGCAATATTTCCAGCTTTTGGTTGTGCTCCAGACATGCCTCCTAAACCAGAGGTGACAAATATATTGCCTTTGGGTTCTTTTCCTATTTTTCTAAAACCGTTTAATACTGTAATTGTTGTACCATGTACTATGCCTTGTGGACCAATATACATATAACTACCAGCAGTCATTTGGCCATATTGTGTAACACCTAATGCATTAAATTTTTCCCAATCATCTGGCTGAGAATAGTTAGGGATCATCATGCCATTTGTTACAACAACTCTTGGAGCGTCTTTGTGAGAAGGAAATAAGCCCATTGGATGGCCAGAGTACATAACAAGCGTTTGCTCATCATTCATTTCAGCCAAATACTTCATTGTTAATAAATATTGAGCCCAATTCTGAAAAACGGCACCATTTCCACCGTAAGTAATTAACTCATGTGGATGTTGCGCAACAGCATAGTCTAGATTATTTTGGATCATTAGCATTATTGCTGCTGCCTGTTTAGATTTTGCAGGATACTCATTTATTGGTCTCGCATACATTTTATAATCTGGTCTAAAACGATACATATAGATGCGACCATACGTTTCTAATTCTTCTTTAAACTCTGGTAAAAGTGTTGGATGATGTTTTTTATTAAAATAACGAAGTGCATTTTTAAGCGCTAATTTTTTTTCCTCCTCGTTTAATATGGCTTTACGTTTTGGTGCGTGGTTTATTTCTAAATCATAAGATTTAGTTTTTGGTAACTTTTTTGGTATTCCTTCTCTTATTTGTTCTTTAAACGTCATAGGTGTTGATCCTAGTTTTTTTTTATAGTATTTGTTTTTTTATCGAAACCATAAGGGCAATGCTTGCATCCACTTTCGCAGCAGTAACCTCTTTTAAGGTGATATTGCTCTGTAAAGCATCTATAACCTTCTGGAGTTAGGTAGTAGTCACCGTCTTCTATTGGGACAAATTTCTTCATTACTACAAAGGTAAATTAATTTGGCGTGAATTTTGAATTACAAATTTTATGATCGTAGTATTAAAAAATTTGATTCCAAAAGGATTTTTAGGTATAACGCTTTATCCGTTTATATTTCTGAAGAATCATACCATGAAAAGCAATAAAGTGTTAATTAATCATGAGTTGATTCATTTGAAACAACAATTTGAATTATTGATTATACCGTTTTATATATGTTATGCAATAGAGTTTTTATGTCGTTATATTCAGCATAGAAACAGGTTTAAAGCTTATCAGAATATATCTTTTGAACGTGAAGCGTATACTAACGAAAACGACCTTAATTTTTTAAAATCAAGGTCGTTTTTCAATTTTATAAAATATCTGTAATTAATACACTATTTTCTGAATCTTCTCTCTACCATCGGTAAGTTTAGCCCTAACAAAAAGGACGCCTTCACTTGGTTGTAAGTCTTTAAGTACTACATCTAATTGGTTAAGATCATCAACTTTAATCAAAGTTCTGCCTAAAACATCATAAACAACAACAGAGTCTATTGGACCAATTTTAGATTTTAATTTCACTAATTTATCTTCAACGTAAATGAGTAAACCAGTATTAAGTTCTGTCTCATTAATACTTAAAGCATCATTAGTATATCTTAACACAAAACGATCTTCGTAACTTCCTGCTTCAATTGAAAAAGTATAAGGACTTGTTCTTAAATCGTGAATGGTATTTAGATACGTGTCTTCTAAATAAATATTTTGGCCATTTATGCCTTCAAAGAGACCATCTAAGGTATTAATTGCTATGGTATAACTTCCATCTTCTAATACATCAACTCCGAGAGGAACTAAATCATCATCTTCAAAAGGTAATTGACGACCTTGTATAGTCATTCTTTTATCATGTATCATAGAGTAGATACTCATGGTGTTAGATTCAAAAGTATAAGCATCATATAATCTATCCTTTTCTTGAGTAGCACCTTCAATATATCCGATTAAAGTGCTTGAAGCTTGTCCGCTACTATTTTCTAATAAATTTAACCATATACGATGGCGTTCTATATTTTCATAATTAGTATTTGAAATATCAGAATTCATTCTGTAGAAGTCACTATTGTCATGGTTTCTACTTCGCATAGAATTGTTAAATGTAACACTGCCAGTTTCGCTATCATTTAGTGCTAACACAAAGAACCCTTGACCAGCACCTATGAAACCTGGAAAAGTTGGATTTGGATTTGACACACCACTTAGATTGTAAGTAATGTAATCGTTTCTATTGTAAGTTAAAGCGAAATCATCATAGAAAGAATCAGGATAAGTACCAAGAGCACTTCCATGAGTCCATATATGAACAGCACCTTCTATAATATTATTATTTGGATGAGATAAAAAGGCGTTTGCACTTAAAGCTGATGGATAAGGATTACCAATTAAATTCCAGTTATCATCAAAAGGAGTAACAGTTAATATATCAGTTCCATATGGATTATATGTAAAATTAGGGTTGGAAATATTGTTATTTCCACTTACTATAGGTTGAGTAATAACACCATTATTAGGTTTTCCTATAAATGTTGCAGTAAAAACTGAAGCTGCAGCTGTATGACCTATGGGACCCCTTGAAATATAGCCTTTACCAAGACTCATATTACCAGTATAAGATTCCCAATCACCATAGCATATTGGTACAGATGGAGGTGGTGTAAATCCGTTAGGTATTGTTTGTCTCCACTGATAAGTATATGGAGGTGTATTGGCACCATAAACGCCAGATAAACTAAAAACTTCTACAGGAGATGACCAATACACGTAATCTTCTTGTCTTATATTAGTATCTCTATTGAGAACTAAATTACCAGAGCCACTATTATTATTAACATTTGCAGCGCCTTCGTTAACTTGAACTAAACTAGAACTACTGTTAACGACTAATTGCGAACTAGCTTCTAAATCAATAAAATCAACAATTGTTAATGTTGCATAATTAGAATCAAAAGTATTATTGTCGAGTGTAAGGTTTGCACCACTATTAATAGTTAAATTTAACCCATCACCATCATCACCTCCATATATTACAGGGTAATTTCCACTTCCAATAACGGGGATTGTAATACAATCAAGCGAAGTTGGTACTCCATTTGGTGTCCAGTTATTGGCATTAGTCCAGTTATCTAGACCAGTTGATCCGTTCCAGATTTTACCTGAGCCTTGTGTAACAACAACTTCGTCAGTTACTGTTATTGAATTACCACAAATATTGTAGGTAGCTTCTGCTGTGTAAGTACCTCCTTGACCAGGTCCGCGAGTTAGTGTGCTTCCAGTACCAACTAAAGTACCAGCGGTGCCAGAACCATCATACCAATTTATTGAAGTAGCATTTATTGCTGCTCCATCTGGTACAAAACGCCAAGCTTCATTTGTTGTTTCCCAATTAGTATCTAGTCCATTTCTACAATTAGCAACCTCATATTGATTATTAGGTGCTAATGGTGTGATATCCCCTTGAACACCTATAATAGCATTTCCATCATTCCATGGAAAAACATTATTATCGTCAATGCGTTTTTCTTCTATAAATACTTCGATAATATTAGTTGTTTCATGTAATACGATCATACCAGAATATAAAATAGAATTATCAGAAAACATAGGTACATCTTTCCATACAACAACAATTTTCCTACATCCAATGTCTGTTGGGTTAACTATTCTGCTAAAAATTTCATTAGTTGTGCTTGCACTTGGATCAATATCATGATAGACACCATAAATGGTTTGCTCAAATAATGCACCTGCTGTACTTGGAAGATTATTAGAAAAAGCATAGCCAGAAAGACTTCCCGGAGCTATAGAAGAATCAAATGTTATATTTCCGTTAGCACCCACTAGGAATTGGTTATATGTGTTTCCATAAAAACAAAAATCAAATGGTATAGTAGAGTATGCATCAGCCCAAACATCATCATCTGCTACATTTATAGGGCTTGCAGCCAAATTAAAAAACGGAATAGGTGGGTTATAAATAATTTTTTCGGCTCTATAGCTTGTGGTTTCTTGCATTTGAGAGTGCGCCTCAAGCGTAACACTTGGATTTCCACAACCAATTAAAAATGATGGATCTGATACAAAAGGGTCGGCTACAAAAGGATTAGTACCTTGCTCATCTACAATCAATGGACATGCCGATGGTGTAGTTACAGTAATAGCACAGGTGTCAAAAATCAGAGGAATCCATACACCTTGACCATCGGTTCCACCACAATCGCTTCTTACAAATACGTAGTATTGTGTATTGGATGTTAATCCTGAAAGATTTACAGAGTTCCCTGTTGTAGAACCTGTGATGTCATCACCTGGAGTTACTGTAGAGTCATCCAACGATATGATGTAGTCATAGCCATTTCCTGGAGGATTAAGAGGTTCTGTCCAACTTAATGTTGCTGTTGTTCCTGAGGTTACTAAGGCAAAAAGATCAGTTGGATTATCATCACACAATAATTCAGTTATAACTATATTATAATCTTCAGCCTCACCGAATGATATATTATTACAAGGGTCAGGGTCAGTACTAAAATAATCTGCTCTAATTCGCATAACATAAGTACCAGCCGTAATGCCTGTTGGTATAGTAAAGCTATCAGTTATATTAGTAAAGAAGCCACCAGAAGTATATACTTTTTCATTGGCATCATCAAAATCAAGATCATTATTTAAATCGATCCAAATATTAAAACCATAAGTATCAAATGTACCAGAAAAATCTACAGTAAAATTTACAATTCCGCCTTCAATTTGACTCACAGATAATGGTCTAAAATCACTATATCCAGTTGAAGTGATACCTGCTCCTGTATTATTATTAGTTAATGAATTGCTGCCTGTTGCAGAAAAATCATCTATATAATCTAAGCTATCATCGGTTGATGAAGGAATACATAAAGATGGTGCATCAGTAGTCTCATTTCCATTTAATGAGGCTATACTGTAAATTGGTCCACCACTACAGCCAGTGTTATTGTAAGCATAAATAAAGAAATAATACGTAGTGGATGCATTTAAACCATTAGCGGTAAAGTTAGTGTTACCATCATTGTCTATCACAGTAGCACCAGATATAGTATTGCCAATATTATATGTTGTTCCATCCACAGGAGGTGGCGTAGGAGTTACACCTGTTGTATTCATAAGAACCAAATAGCCATCTGCGCCTCCGGGTGAAGCGCCAAAATTACCATCAATAGAATTATTGGTAACCGTTACAAAATTTATTGGTGCTGCTGGATCATTTGGTGCAGTACATGCAGGTGGTGTACTAGCACATATTCCAAACGTACCATTACCGCCTCCCCAATCCCACACTCTTATATAAAGTGTTTCTCCAGGTGTTCTTCCAGTAACTGAGATATAAGACATTGCACCATTAGGGCTATCATCGTCGTCACACTCAATTAATGTGAGTGTTCCAGCACATGTCCCAGAGTATACTGCCATACCACTATCTGTCATAGAACCAGTTTGCGTATCGATATCTACTTGCCCATTTGCAGGTACAACTACAGAAAACCAGGCATCATCATCGACGTAAAATGCGCAACCAGGATCCGCAACGCCACTATCTGTTGCGCCTACATTGGTTGCACTGGTATAATTGCAAGTAGATGTTACAGGACTAGGCAATGCAATAGCATTGGCACAGACATCATTTGTAAATGTAGGAGGTGTTGTCACACAAATATCAAACGTTCCTTCATTACCAACACCTCCATAACTGTAGGTTCTTACATAATAAGTTGCACCTATAGTTAAACTATTAAGACTAATGGTTTCTTCATCAGGATCAAAAATGGGCCAATTATCATCTGAACAGTCTATACTCGTAAGACCAGCACAAGTGCCAGAAAACACTTCAAGTACAAGATCATAGATCGATCCAGCAGTAACCGTGACATCATGGTTAGTACTTGTTGCAACAAAACTATACCACACGTCATCATCGGCATCTGCAAAACCAACACAATCTGGCTGAGATTCAGTTGCTCCGCTAGAGTCACCTGTAACAGCGTTACATGTATTATCAACACTTGGTGTTAAAGAGATGGCGCCAGAACAATCATCGTTAAATTGAGGAGGGTCACCTATAATATCTATGTCATCAATATAAACATCATCTCCATTTCCACTAGCGTCACATCGAATACGAAATCTAGAACTAGCACTGAAGGAGTAAGTTGCATCGTCAATTAGTATAGTTGTATTGTAATCTACTCCATTATTAAAATCAGTTACAACAACATAATTGCCTATTATAGACCATCCAGCTCCTCCATTGTTAGAGAATTCGACAAAAAAGTCTTCTGTAGGGTTAAAGCCGATACTATGATAATCAAATGAAATACTAACTTCGTTAAAAGTAGCTAAATTAATATCGTTGGTATAAATAGAAGAAGCAACACCACTATTATCCTGTAAGTTTATGGCCCAGTTACCATTGGGTTGAGAAGCATTAACTCTGTTCGCATCATTATTACCACCACCAGCACCACCATCTCCATCATTCCATATTCCCCAGCCAGTTTCAAAATCTTCAAAATCTATTGGTGTTTGAGCTTGATTAGACTGATAACTAAATAATGCTATGCATAAAATAAATAAAAACCCCTTAAGGTTAAATTTATCTTTTTTTATATTAATCTGCGAGTAATTTTTTATCATACTTCCATAAATTTACATCACTTAACTGTAAAATATTTTACGCACTAAGTGATTGGTTTATATAGATTTAGGGTAACATGATATCGAAGGTATATAAATGTAACAATTATTGTGTATAAAGGCTATGAAAGTTAATATTAATCGTTAAAATGTTAATAAATACTAAAATAACAAATCAGTTTGTTGATAATGAACTTTTTATAAAGCGTGAGGACTTACTGCATCCTGTGATTTCAGGGAATAAGTTTAGAAAGCTTAAATACAATCTTACTGAGGCCAAACAACAGGGTTTAAAAACACTTTTAACCTTTGGTGGTGCATTCTCAAATCATATTACTGCTGTGGCAGCTTGCGGCCAAGCATTTGGTTTTAAAACCATTGGTGTTATTAGAGGTGAAGAGCTCAAAAACGATATTGATACAAATCCAACATTAACTTATGCTCAAAACTGTGGTATGCATTTAGAATTTGTATCTAGAGCAGATTATAAATTAAAGACTACAGAAGACTTCATATTGCAACTAAAAGAAAAATTTGGTAAGTTTTACCTTATCCCAGAAGGAGGTACTAATACTTTGGCAGTTAAAGGTTGTGAAGAGATATTAACTGAAGCGGACTCTAAGTTTGATTATATCTGCTGTGCTGTTGGTACAGGAGGTACTATTTCAGGTCTTATTAATAGCGCTAAACCGCATCACAAAATACTTGGATTTCCTGCCTTAAAAGGTGACTTTTTACAACAAGATATTCGTAAATTTGTAACGAAAACGAATTGGGATTTAGTTACTGATTTTCATTTTGGTGGATATGCCAAAATAAATAATGAGTTAATTACGTTTTTAAACGAATTTAAAACTCAACACAAAATCACCTTAGATCCTATTTATACTGGTAAAATGATGTATGGAATTTTTCAGCTAAAGCGGCAAGGCTATTTTTCTAAAGGCTCTAAAATATTAGTGATTCATACTGGTGGATTACAAGGTATAAAAGGTATGAATCAGCGTTTAAAATTAAAAGGATTACCTCAAATTGATGAATAAGATAAAATCTGACTTCTTATATATAATACTTGTATTATTGGTGTTTTCTTGTGGTCCAAAAAAAGGGATTATTATTAAGAAAGATAAAAGCAAAGACAAGCAGGTTAGTGCCACAGAAAAAGAATCTGAAACACCAAATGAAATCAAAAAATCTGAATCGTCAACTAAACCCATAACATCCGTAGATGCATATATTGATAGGTTTAGTGGTATTGCTAAAGACGAAATGCGTAAAAACAAAATTCCGGCCAGTATCACTTTAGCTCAAGGTATTTTAGAATCTGGCTCTGGTAAAGGGCGCTTATCTTTGGAAGCCAATAATCATTTTGGTATTAAATGCCATGGTTGGACAGGCAAGAAAATTTATCATGATGATGACCGCAGACAAGAATGTTTCAGGAAGTATGATAATCCCAATTCGTCTTATGAGGATCATTCCAAATTTTTGACGACTCGAGGTCGCTATTCTAAACTTTTTAAATTAAAGCCAGACGACTACAGAGCTTGGGCAAAGGGATTAAGATCAGCAGGTTATGCAACAGATCGTAAATATCCACAAAAGCTAATCAGCCTAATTGAACGTTATGAGCTTTATAAATATGATCAAGAAGTTCTAGAGAGTTCAGGCCTTAGAAAAAATTCTTCGAACGCTATTACCCATAAAGTGATAAAAGGCGACACGTTATATTCTTTGTCAAAAAAATATGGTGTTAGTATTGAGTCTATACAAAAACTAAATAATATTGAAGGTAACGCCATTTCTCTTGGTCAAGTATTGCAAATAAAAAACTAATGAATTATCAAAGAAGCAGTGCCTTATTTAAAGAGGCGGAACAGTATATTCCTGGTGGTGTAAATTCTCCAGTAAGGGCTTTTAAAGCTGTTGGAGGTACACCAATTTTCGCAAAGCGTGCTCAAGGTGCTTACGTTTATGATGAAGACGATAATAGGTACATTGATTATATTAATTCTTGGGGACCAATGATTTTGGGTCATGCTTTTAAGCCAGTTGTAGATGCAGTAATTAATCGCACAAAACAAGGCACTTCTTTTGGTATTCCAACGGCTTTAGAGACAGAAATTGCAAAACTTGCGGTTAGTATGGTGCCAAATATTGATAAGATTAGGTTTGTGAATTCTGGTACCGAAGCTTGTATGAGCGCAGTGAGGTTAGCAAGAGGATTTACAAAAAAAGATAAAATTATAAAATTTGCTGGTTGTTATCATGGCCATAGTGATGCCTTTTTAATACAAGCAGGAAGTGGAGCAGTAACTTTTGGGAGTCCAAATAGTCCTGGTGTAACTAAAGGTACAGCAAAAGATACTTTACTAGCAAATTATAATGCTATTGATAGTGTAAAATCCCTGTTAGCAGCAAATAAAGATGAAATAGCCTGTGTTATTATTGAGCCTGTTGCCGGAAATATGGGTTGTATACCACCTAAGGCTAATTTTCTCAAAGATTTAAGAATGTTATGTGATACACATAATATTGTTCTGATTTTTGATGAAGTTATGACTGGTTTTAGATTAGCTAAAGGAGGCGCTCAAGAATTATTTAATGTCAATGCTGA
The DNA here is from genome assembly GCF_031846265.1 of Microcosmobacter mediterraneus. Classification (NCBI taxonomy): domain Bacteria; kingdom Pseudomonadati; phylum Bacteroidota; class Flavobacteriia; order Flavobacteriales; family Flavobacteriaceae; genus Microcosmobacter; species Microcosmobacter mediterraneus. Next base: position 216,813 of record NZ_JAVRIA010000005.1, read on the forward strand.
TATCGTTTGCTTCGGAAAGGTTATAGGAGGAGGTCTGCCAGTAGGTGCTTTTGCTGCACGCCATGACATAATGAATTGTTTAGCGCCTTTAGGACCTGTGTATCAAGCAGGAACTTTAAGTGGAAATCCGCTTGCTATGGCAGCTGGATTAGAAATGTTAAAAGCTTTGAATTCTGACCAAGCCATTTTTAATAGACTAGAAGAGAAAACAAAATATCTTCATAAAGGTATTGAAAAAGTCTTAAGAAATCATGCTATAACCCATACGATTAATCGATTAGGCTCTATGATATCTGTTCATTTTGCTGAAGATGAGGTTGTAGATTTTGAAACTGCTGCTTTAGGTAATAATGATAGATTTAAACAGTTTTTTCATGGTATGTTAAACGAAGGTATTTATATAGCTCCAAGTGCTTTTGAAACCTGGTTTATATCTGATGCTCTAACTTATGAAGATTTGGATTTTACGATAGCTGCTGTAAAAAATGTTGTGAAAAGGCTATAAAAAAAGGCAGTATAAAACTGCCTTTAATATATAAATTAAATAATTTAGTCTAATCTAATTTTGCTTTTTTAAACGCTTGAAATTGCTCTTCGGTTAAAATTTCTTTTAAACGTTCATCCACGTATTTAGAGATTTTTGTTAAGCGTTGTTCAGCTATTTCTGGAGTAGAGGCTTCTCTACTTGCATATTTATAGTACTTAGTAAGCACAGCTACTACTTGTTCTCTTTGGTCTGCACTAAACTTAACAGTGCGTTTTAATTGCTCTGTTTTTTGATATGCTTTTTCTTTAAAAACGTTGTCTTGAGCAAAAGCATTTTGAGAACCAAAAGCTATTGCAAAAACAAAAAAGCAAAGTGTAATTATTTTTTTCATTATTCAGATTAATTTAGATTTTCAAGAAGTCTAAAATAAACATTTTTTTTTATCAAGCAGAAAAAAGGTGTTGAAAACCGTTCAACACCTTAAAATTCTAGATTAATATTAAATACAGATTAGGATCTTCTTTTCTGTTTTCCTTTTCTCTGGTGTTTTCCTTTTCTTTTAGTACTTCTTTCAAATTTTTTGTATTGTTCTTCATTTAATACGATTTTCATCTCTTTTTTAAAGGCAATTTGAGCATCTAAACGATCATTAGCCATTTTTAACTTTTCATCTTTAGAAAGTTCCTTCTTTTCTTTACCTTTTAAGGATTCAGCTTTTTCTTTTCTTGCTTTTGTTTGTTCTAAAAGGAGAGCGTATACTTTATCTTGTTGTGAGTCATCAAGATCTAGTCGCAAGGTCATGTGCTTTGTTTTTAGTTGTGCTAACTCTTCTGGATTCATGTCTTTGAACTGTTCCTTTCTCGTGTCATCTCCTCTTCTGTTATGATGTTCTTGAGCTATAGTTTGTAGGGATACAAAAGCAATAGCAATAATGATTAATTTTTTCATGTAATGATGTTTTTAATTTTTATTCTCTATTAAGACTTGCTAACTTTTACGAGGTTTAATTTGAAAATCAATTTTATAATTTGTTTAACAAAAAAATAGATCATTCAATTTTTACTATCTTGTATCAATAACATAGTCTATGGCATATTGGTTATCCACCATTGTATTAATTTTGAGTATTTATATTGCTATAAGTATAGCATTATATTATCTGCAAGATTATATGCTATTTAAGCCAGAGAAACTTCCAAAAGACTTTCAGTTTAATTACGATAATCAAGAAACCAAAGAGTATAATTTAGAAACTAGAGATGGTGCTGTTATTAATGGGCTTCGATTTTTTCCTAAAGGTGAGAGTAAAGGTGTTGTATTATACTTAAAAGGAAATTCTAAGAGTATAAAAGGGTGGGGAAAGTTTGCTGTAGATTTCACAAGGCATGGTTATAATGTACTTATGGTAGATTATAGAGGTTTTGGTAAGAGTACTGGTAGACGTTCTCAAAAAGCAATTAAAAGAGATTTGCAATTAGTCTACAATAAACTCAAAGAGATGACTACGGAAGATAGAATTATACTCTATGGTCGATCTTTAGGATCAGGTTTTGCGGCTAAATTAGCATCTATGAATAATCCTAAACTATTAATTCTGGATGCTCCATATTACAGTCTAACTAAGGTTACTGCTCGCTATGCACCATTTATGCCACTATCATTATTAATGAAATATCCATTACCGACCTATAAATGGTTAAAGTACGTACAGTGTCCTATTCATATTATTCATGGTACACATGACAAGTTGATTCCTTATAAAACTAGTGTGAAATTATCCCAAATTAATCCCAAGCTAACCAAATTACATACAGTAATTGGTGGAGGTCATAAAAATTTGAATAATTTTGAATCGTATCATAACATGTTAGATGATATCCTTAATTCGGAATCTAAAATCTTAGACCTTTCAACGACCAGCATTAATGTCATTCACTCCTCAAAAAAATCGAAAACAAAGGCTTAAAAAGGTAGCATTAATACTCCTTGCATTATATGTTATGATAGGAACTGCATTATATTTTATACAAGAAAAAATGATGTTTAGGCCAACAGTGCTAGAACAGAATTATCAGTTTCAATTTAATACATCTTTTGAAGAGGTTAATCTAAATGCTCAAGATGGAGCAATGATTAATGCTATTCATTTTAAAGCTAAAGATCCAAAAGGTGTTATCCTATATTTTCATGGAAATGCTGGTGATTTATCACGATGGGGAAAAATTACTGAGCGATTTGTAGATTATAACTATGATGTCTTTATCATGGATTATCGTACTTACGGAAAAAGTACTGGTAAATTAAGTGAAAAGGCTTTGTATCATGATGCCGAGTTATGTTACAATTACATTAATCAGTTTTATGCTTCTAAAGATGTGATAGTTTATGGACGTTCTCTAGGAACAGGTATTGCTGCCAATATAGCTTCAAAGCATGATGTAAAACAACTTATTTTAGAAACACCATATTATAGTATTGCTGACGTAGCTAAACATCGCTTTCCTATTTTTCCTGTTAAGCAATTACTTAAATACAAAATGCCAACGTATCAATTTTTAGAATCTGTTGATTGTCCTATTACCATTTTTCATGGTACAGACGATTATGTTGTGCCTTTTTCTTCTGGAAAAAAGCTAAAAGAAATCTCAAAACAATCCATTAATTTTATAGCTATTGAAGGAGGAAATCATAATAATCTAGCAGATTTTAAACTGTTCAATTCTGAAATAGAAAAAATTCTAAATTAAAAAAGGCTTCAAAATTAATTGAAGCCTTTTGAGTATAATAATTCTTATGCTTTATCCATTAGGATTTAAAATAGCATCGATTCGTTCTACAATATCTCGTAAATGAACCTTACTCATTTGATCACTAGTTCTGCTAACTGCTGCTCTAGCATTACGTTGTAACGTGTTTAACTCTGCTCTTACAACAGCTCTTACATCAGATTGACTTGTGTTTAAAGGTGTAACTTTAACATAAGGACTAAATGTTCTGCCAGATTGATTTGGTGCAGTCATTAAAAATGCTAAACGATCAATGTGTGCACGTTGTAAATTACGTCTGTACGTATCTATGGTTCTACCAGAACGAAGTTCTGACCAAACACCATTTCTAAGATCACGCATCATATCTAATAATTTATATGCATCGTTACCATTCATGGTTTCATTCTCAATCATTCGAGCCATTTTACCAAGACTTAAAATATTATTTAAGGTTCTGGCTTGTGTGCTTCTAACACGCTCTACTGAGCCAACAAACTGTATACGATTAAATATGTTTTCATCAATGAGCCAATCTGGTGTTTTAAATAAGTTGTCGATAACAAATTCCAAGCAATTTTTCTGATGAGCTTTTGGAACATGTGTGTAAACAGCACCTTCTTGTTCAGCTGTTTTGTAATGCTCATATACACCACCAATATTGTTAGAAACGTGTCCCATATATCTATTAAATTGAGATACTACATGACCATACATTTCACCTAGATCGTCATAATCTTCTCCTGCTTCTGTAGTCCATTCTATTAGGTTAGGTACAATACGCTTTAAGTTTTTAATACCATAATCACTAGCTAAAATAGCATCATCACCAAGATCTTCTGTTTGCGAACTAGGATCTACAACATCACCAGCTTGCTGATGTCCAAAACGATACATAGGATCTCCTGCATGATCTGTAATCCACTTATTCAATGTTGGTTTTTCGTCTTCTGCTGTTGCAGCGTCTAAAATAGGTCTATAACCCCATTCTATAGCATGTTTATCGTAAACTCCAATATTTGGCATTAAGGCTACACCTTCATCACCTGGTTGCGCTACATAATTAAAACGTGCATAATCCATAATAGATGGTGCAGTACCATACTTACTAGTAAATTCAGCATCACGAAGTTTTTCAACAGGATAAGCAACACTACTTCCCATGTTATGAGGTAAACCTAAAGTATGACCTACTTCATGAGCAGATACAAACCGTATTAAACGACCCATTACTTCATCTTTAAATTCTGGGCTTCTAGCTTCAGGATTAATAGCTGCTGTTTGCACAAAGAACCAGCCTCTTAGTAAAGACATTACATTATGATACCAATTGATATCACTTTCTAAGATTTCACCTGATCTTGGATCAGAAACGTGAGGTCCATTAGCATTTGGAATTGGCGATGCTAAATAACGTACCACTGAATAACGTACATCTTCTGGGCTCCATTCTGGATCTTCCATAATTGAAGGTGGATCTTTTGCAATGATTGCATCTTTAAAACCAGCAGCTTCAAATGCTACTTGCCAATCTTCTATACCTTGTTTTATGTATTTGCGCCATTTCACAGGTGTGGCTCTATCAATATAATAAACAATTTGTTTCTTTGGCACAACGAGTTCTCCTCGTCTAAATTTAGCCATATCTTCGTCTTTAACTTCTAATCTCCAACGGTCTAAATACGTTAGTGTTTTACTACGTTGATTTTCTTGACCATAATCTACTTGTCCACGAGCAAACCAACCAACACGTTCATCAAAATAACGACGTCTCATAGGTTCGCTAGGTAGTAAAACCATAGAGTTATTAATTTCTATAGAAATAGTTCCTGTACTAGAGTTAGAAGGAGGTCTCCCAGCAGCATACGTTTTTACATGACGTGCTTCTATATTTTGAGGATAACTTTTAATGGATTCAATGAACGATTTTTCACCATCCATACGTGTTACTCTGTATTGTGTTCTTCTAAATTGAGGTAATCCAAGGGCTTTAACATCTTTATTGAATAGGTTGGTAGCATCAATTACTGTATTCATAGAGTCTTTACTGAAGGCTTTAATTGGGAACGTGTATAATACAGGTTCAAAATTAGAATTCATTACAGCTTCATGAACAGGTAATGAATCTGCTGCATAGACTTGATGCGAAACTACTCTAAGGATTACTTTTTTATCTTTCTTTTGCCAGCGAAGCACTTGAGTATTCTGTTTTCCTCCACCAAAACCAATACCATTGGCAGTTTTAGAAATACGTGTAACCATAAGCATTTCTCTTTCAAATAGAGAATCTGGGATTTCGTAAAAATACTTATCGTCTATTTTATGTACAGCAAATAAACCTTCGTCGGTTTTTGCCTCTTTTGTAATAACCTTACTGTAAGGTTGAATATCGTTTTTACCTGGCTTTTTTGCTGGTGGCTTAGCCATAGCTGTTGTTCCAGATTTTTTTGATTTACTTGCTTTCTTGGTTGTAGAACATGACAATACCAAGAATACAGAAGCTAAGAGTACTAGCTTTGCATTAAAATGTTTCAAAATTGTTGGTTTAAAAGTTAGAGCGTGAAATTAACGATTATAAGACCAACTTTAAAACAACTAAGAACTTTTAATATTTCTTTAACGACTAATTATAAGGTGTCTAAATACGCTTGTAATAGTTCTACACCTTCATCATGGATAGTAGTAGTTCCTATAAATGGCATACTAAAACCAGGAATAAAATTACTGATTCGTGATTGAATACTAAAACGCTGATCAAAAATCTTAGAATCGTCAAAGGATGATTCAAAATCTAAGCGTAAAGGTGATTGTGTTTCACAAAAACCGCCTTTGATATGACAATGTGCACATTGAATATCAAAATATGCTCTAGCTCTTTGTTCTAACGTGTATGAATCGTCTGTCCAGACGGGAAGCGCTGAAACATTATCTGAAGACGATATACCTGTGATGTAATTTTCGTCAATAAATTGCTGTAATTGGTTAACACCATTTTTTACAAAATTTAATGTTCTTAACCTTGGACCTATTGGTGTTATTTCATTAAAGGTTTGGTGACATGTAAAACAGTCTGTGTTAGACGGAATTTCATAGTTAAGATTATTTATGTCACCTTCTGCATCTATCCAAGTTATTGGTACTACACTACCATCAAAATCTAGAACAGCGTCGGTTTGTGCATCATTCCACTTATAATCTGCTGTTTCCCAAGAGCCTTCTATTTTAATAAGTAGTCTTGTTTCTATAATCTTTCTTCCTAAAGATAAATTACGTTCATCGTTGTTGTAAAAAAATGTTTTTGCAATAACTGTATTATCAGGAAAAATTGGGAGTCCATCATCTTCATATCCTAATGTAGTGCCTATAGGTAAAGCTATAAAACGATGCTTGTGCGCATAGTCAGAAAATAAAGGAGTACTTAGCTCATATTCAAAAGCATAAGGCGTTGGTGTTAGGTCTGCAAGATTTCCAGAGAATAAATTCAAATCTGAAAGATTAGTTAAAAACTGTGGAATCACAGGTGATGCTAGAGTTGTAAAACTTTTAACCTCTGACCACAAGCTTACGTTAGAAACATCACATGATGTCTGCACATAGTAATCGTATGTAGTGTTCGCTGTTAATCCGGTTAATAAAAGTGAGTTTTCTGTGCTATTAATTGTAGTTCCTGATCCTTGTTCAAAACCAGATAATCCGTATTCAACAGTAAAAGAATTTGTGTTGTTTAAATCGTCCCATGACAACGCTACGGAATCAAAAGTAATATTTGATTCTTCCAAGTTTATTGGGTTAACACACTGTGGCACCATGGCATCGTCATCATCACCACATGAGATTAATACCAATGCAAATAGGCAGATAAAAAAGTTAAATTTTTTCATCGATTTGGTCTTTTTCTTTAAAAATAGCATGGCAAAATACTAAAATAGCTTGAATCTCCAAGAAGAATTCGATGAAATGGTGTATTGAATAGTGAACATGTTGGTATTACAATATTACTACAAACAGACCTTCTTCTGTTTTATTAACCTTTGCTAAGCTATTTTTAGTCAAGCTTTTAATGGTTTTATCCCATTTCTTGTTAGATAAGCCAGACTGAGATTTAAGATCATTTAAATTTATAGGTGAGTAGGTTTTTAAGATGTTAAAAACCGCTTTTTCCTCATCAGTCATAGCAATAGCCTTTTTCTCTGGTTTCATTTGAGGGAAGAATAAGACTTCTTGTATAGATTGATTATTAGTTAAAAACATAATTAATCTATCCATACCAATTCCCATACCTGAAGTAGGAGGCATTCCGTATTCTAATGCTCGTAAAAAGTCAAAATCTATAAACTCAGTAGCTTCATCATCACCTTTTTGCGCCAATTTCAATTGGTGTTCAAAACGTTCGCGTTGATCGATAGGGTCGTTTAATTCAGAATAGGCATTAGCTATTTCTTTACCACAAACCATAAGCTCAAAACGTTCTGTTAACTCAGGATTTGTTCTATGCTCTTTGCACAACGGACTCATTTCTTTAGGATAGTCTGTGATAAATGTAGGTTGTATATAGTTACCCTCGCATTTTTCGCCAAATATCTCATCGATAAGTTTGCCTTTTCCCATGGTGTCATTGACTTCGATTCCCATACCTATAGCAGCTGCTCTAATCTCATCTTCAGATTTTCCTGTAATATCAAATCCTGTAAAATGTTTAATAGAATCTGCCATAGTTACTCGAGCATAAGGCGCTTTAAAGTCTACATCATATTCGCCAAAAGTGGCTTTTGTAGTTCCGTTTACAGCAATAGCACAATGCTGTAACAGTTGCTCACAGAAATCCATCATCCAATTGTAGTCTTTATAAGCTACGTAGATTTCCATAGCAGTAAACTCTGGATTATGAGTTCTATCCATACCTTCATTTCTAAAGTTTTTAGAAAACTCATAAACACCATCAAAACCACCTACAATGAGTCGTTTTAAGTATAATTCGTTAGCAATTCTCATGTATAATGGAATATCTAAGCTATTATGATGTGTTATAAATGGTCGTGCTGCAGCACCACCAGGAATAGGCTGTAAAATAGGTGTTTCAACCTCAAAATATCCAGCATCGTTAAAAAACTGACGCATGGCATTAAAAAGTTTAGTGCGTTTAACAAATACTTCTTTAACGTGAGGATTCACAGCTAAATCTGCATAACGCTGACGATATCGCATTTCGGCATCATTAAACTCATCATAGGTATTGCCATCTGCATCTTGCTTTGGTAAAGGTAATGGTTTAAGCGCTTTACTTAATAGCTTAAAATCTTTTACCATAACCGTTTTTTCACCAACTTGAGTTGTGAATAATTCACCCTCTATACCAATGAAATCACCAATATCAAGAAGCTTTTTATAGACGTCATTGTACAAGGTTTTATCTTCTCCAATACATATTTCATCTCTGTTGAAATACACTTGAATACGACCTTCACTATCTTGCAACTCGGCAAATGAGGCCTTTCCTTGAATACGACGAGACATTAAACGACCAGCAATTACAACTTGTTTCTGGTCTTCAAATGATTCTTTAATCTGTTTTGAAGTATGATTAACAGGAAATAAATCTGCAGGATAAGGATTGATATTTAAGGCTCTTAATTTGCCTAGCTTTTCGCGTCTTACTAATTCTTGTTCTGAAAGTTGCATTCGTATTCTTTTGGAACTGCAAAATTACATTATTTCAAAACATAACGAAACACCTTTCTAATTAGATTTAATCCTATTTAAATTTTCAATAAGGTCTTGATTGTCTGGATGCAACTTAATTGCTTTTGTAAGTGTTTTTATGGCTTTGTCTTTGTTTCCACTTATACCTAAAGTATTTGCTAAACTCATGTAAGTTCTTGGTTGATCTGAAAACAATTTGGTGTTCAGCCTAAAGACTGTAAGGGCTTCTTCAATTTCGCCTATACCATAAAGTATGCGACCATAGGTATTGAGTTCAAACATACTAGAGACCTTACCATCATAGCGTTTTAAAAGCTTTTTTGTTTTCTTTTGAAGTCCGTTAAGACCTTCGTTTTTTAGAATATCATTTATTTCTGAAACGATTTGATAGTTTGGTTTGTATGTATTCTTTGTAATGATATTTTCAATATCTTTTTCATAACTATCTATTGGATGCTCTACAATACGATTTACTTCTTTACCATCTTTATAAAAAATGGCTGTTGGTACACGATGAATATTTAAACCAGCTTCATAATGCTCAGGACTTTGTTTGTACATATTTCGTTTTCTACTCAATGCTATAACAGTTAATTGATCCATACGGAAGTTTGAATCCTCTAAAACTTTAAACAATCTAGGAACTTCCTTTTTACTATCGCCACACCAAGTACCCAAAAACAGAAGAATATTGTAATTGTTGAGACCTTTTTCCTTTAAAATTTTGATAGTGTTTGTATTGGGATCATAAGCATTATAGTTTGCTGAAAACCAGGTTTTGTAATGTTCGCCTTCAAGGCCTTTTTTGTCAATTTTCCCTAGAAGAAAAGGAGTTTCTTCATCATTGGTAATTTCATGATTTAATGTTTGTGCTGAGGATAAGATTGGAATATATAAAATAGTAAAAGCAATGATTATTTGTTTCATGATTGGATGTATTTAGATTAATGGTATAGAAAAGCCCTTTGTCATAGTTATGAAAAAGGGCTAAACATAGTTATAGTTTACTTTGAGGCAATAACATTACCTTTTATTTTAAGGATTTTATTTCCGCCCTCAGCATTAGATATTACGGTTATTGTTTTTGTGAATGCACCAAGCTTTTTGGTATTGTACTTAATGTCTAAAGTTCCATCTTGTCCAGGCAAAATAGGTGCTTTAGAGTAACTTGGTACTGTACAACCACAGCTTGTTTTTACATTGGTAATTAATAATGGTGCATCACCAGTATTCGTGAAAGTGAATACACGTAATCCGTCTGAATTTTGTGTAATTGTACCATAATCTACAATCTCGGCTTCAAAATCTATAATTGCTACTTTGGCTTTATGTTCTGCCATAGCCATATCTTGAGCATTTAAAGATCCTAAACTAAATACACTAATAAGAATTAATGTAAGGTAAGTGTTTACTGTTCGTTTCATAATTAAAATTTTTATTGATTAATACTGGAGCAAACATCAATGAATTCTATAAAAAAATAACAGTAAATAGGGTTTGAAATCGGTACTAGTACCTGGTTTGATTTTCTTAACTACTTGTTAAATAGATCTTTAACTTCGTCTCTAGATTGCACATTTAACTTTCTGTAAATATTATTTGTATGTGTTTTTACAGTACTAAGACTTACAAACATAGTTTCTGCAATCTCTTTATTGGTTTTATTTTCTAAAACACAGTTTAAAATATTCTGTTCTTGCTTTGTAAGTTTTGCTTTAAGGTGGCTTGTTTCCTGAGATTGCTTTCGTTTTTTACTAATAAAAAATAAGATATTGCCAAGAATTGAAAGGGCTAATAAAGCGAAGAGTATATAGTTCCATTCAAAATCATTGGATCTATCGTTATTAGTAATTGAAAACTGATCGGAAGCTAATTCGGAGTCGTATTGCTTAGAATATTTGGTATTTGCATAATATGACGCTAAGCGATCTTGAAGTCCAATATAATAACGGTTAGATTCTAAATCCTCTAGGTAATAATCGTGTAAATCGCTACTACGATCAGATAAGAACGAATAAATGTAAAGTTCGGCTAAGGGCTCGTTGAGTTCCTTACCAAAGTCTTGTAGCTTTTTAAACCATGTTTTATCATTAAGCCTTCTATTAGCTTCACTTCTAATTTCCGTGTAGGCAAAACGCATCTCTTCTTTAAGAGAATCTACTTTAGCAATAGTTAATGATTTAGGATTATTTGAGGTAACATCACAAAACATCTGTTTATCAAAAGTTAGTGGAAAGTGAATGGTGTCTTTATTTCTGGCAATAAAAATAATCTCCTTACTATCTTCACAATGTCCATCAAAATGATTAGAATCTTGGTCGTCTTCTGGGCAATTATCTACATGTATTCTATATATACGTTGTTCAGGTTCTAATGCACTTCCTTCAAACTTAAAGAAACCAGTAGAATCGGCTTTAGCTTTTGCTATGATTTGTTCAGAATATACTCCAGATAATTTTCTGTAATCTTCAACAATAGATAGGTAAGCTGTATTCTGCCATCGTTCTGCATCAACATATCCTGTAAATGAATATTGAGCAAAACTGTAGCTATTAATTAATAGTGTCAATACAACGATAACACGCTTCATAGGACTAAGCTACTATAATTTATGAGATTTAAAAACGTTTTTAGCATTTGTAACAAACTTTACAAATTATCGACTTATAGGTATCATCAATCAAATTTATATTTACTATGAGTATTTGGAGAGTATTACTTTCTATTTTTTGCCCACCTTTGGCTGTCTTAGATAAAGGTTGTGGTTCTATTATTATTGTCTTCTTACTATGGCTTTGTGGTTGGGTTCCAGGAGTTATAGCAGCATTAGTTATTATTAATAATCCTGACAGATAAAAATGTATCTTTGTAATATTAATCTAATCATTACATACACATTATTATGAAACATATTTTATCAATATTAGCACTGCTTTTTGTATTAACAAGTTGCAATTTTACCGAAGAAATTACTTTTAAAGAGGATGGATCTGGAGAGTTTGTTATGACTTATGATATGGCAGGAGTTATGGAAAAGATGAAGGAAATGGGTATGGACAGCTCTTCTGAAGAAAAGGAACCAGAAAAGATGGATAGTATCATTTATTTTAAGGATATTTTCGAAGAACGTGCTGATAGCATTGCTAAATTATCAAAAGATGAACAACAGCGTTTAAAGGCATTGGAGAGTTTTGTAATGAAAATGCGAATGGATGAGGCTGAAGGTATCTTTGATATTGGAATTGGAACTTCTTTTGATAATTTTAATGATTTACCAGAACTTATTAAAAGACTAGATGAAGCAAAGAATATGAATTCTCAAGGCGCAGGTCAAATGTCTCAGATTAACAATACAGCTGTGGCTAAAGCTACTGAGAATAGTTTGGAAATGGTTGATTTTAAATATGATGGTAAATCGTTTTCTAGATCTTTTAAAGATGATATTGAAAGGTCTGAGGACGATTTAAAAGCCTTAAAGGAAGAGATGGAGCAAATGGGAGAAGCTAAGGATGTTTTTGAATCTATGAGCTATACCTTGGTTTATACTTTTCCTAAAAAAATTAAATCGGTTTCTAACAACAAAGCCATTGTTGATGAAGATGGTAAAACCGTTCGTTTAAAAATGAACTTCATGGAAATGATTAAGTCGCCAGAACTTATGAATTTAGATGTCGTTTTAGAGGATTAACGTATTGAACAAAAAAGTACAAGTCCAAGACTTAGGACTTAAAGATTATAAGGAGACTTGGGATTACCAAGAACAGCTCTTTAAATCTATTCTTGACACAAAGATTAAGAACAGGAGAGAAGCTGCTGGATTAGAAACAGACAATCACTTTTTATTTGTTGAGCATCCTCATGTATATACCTTAGGTAAAAGTGGTGATATTAGTAACTTGTTAGTAGATGAAGCGCAATTAAAAGCAAAACATGCTAAATTTTACAAAGTAAACAGAGGTGGTGATATTACTTATCATGGGCCTGGACAAGTTGTTGGGTATCCAATTTTAGATCTTGATAATTTTTTTACAGATATCCATAAATATCTCAGATTTCTTGAAGAGGTAATTATTAGAACACTAGCAGAATATGATCTTATAGCAGAACGTAGTAAAGGCGAAACAGGTGTTTGGTTGGATGTAGGAACACCTTTTGCACGTAAAATTTGCGCTATGGGAGTTAGAGCAAGCCGTTGGGTTACAATGCATGGCTTTGCGCTTAATGTTAATGCAGATTTAGGGTATTTTGATTTGATGATTCCTTGCGGAATTAAAGGGAAAGCGGTCACATCACTCAATGTTGAATTAGGTTTAGAAAAAGTTGATGAAACTGAAGTTAAGCAAAAGCTTATAAAACACTTTAGCGAACTTTTTGAAGCCGATGTAGTAAATATCTAAAATAGTTGGGTAACATATCTTATTTTTCCTAACTTGTTACTAAATCGGTTATTTATGAAAAGACTATTACTCTTACTCTCAGTTTTTATCTTGTTTACAATTTTAGGGTTCTCTCAGAATACATTCCACTATGTTGTAGAGTCAATTCCTTATCAAGAATTTCAAGAAGAAGATGTTATTCAATTTAATAGCGATGATATCTATTCTAATATTATTGATATACCTTTTAATTTTAGTTTTTATACAACACAAAATATAACTGAATTTGTTATTGGTTCTAATGGTACAGTGACTTTTGATTCAGCTCTAGCAAATGAATTCCAAGAATGGAATCTTGGTTTTGACAATCCGGTTTTGTTACCTTCAGAAGATTTGCCTTATCCTGGGATTTTAGGACCTTTTCATGATATGAATAATTCGGTTTCTACCACCGGTGGAGTCTATACAGGAATAACAGGTGTTTATCCTAATAGAAAATTTTATACTGTATTTGAAGACATAGCTCAGTTTCAGTGTGAATATTTATTTTCGTCCTCACAAATAGTTATGCATGAAGACACAGGAGTAATTACAGTAAATATTAAGAGTAGACCAGTTTGTGAGGATTGGAATGGAGGATTAGCGGTTTTGGGTCTACAAGCTTCAATTAATGATGAGCTAGTTGGAATAACTGCACCAGGAAGAAATACGAGTGCTTGGGGAAGTGCTAGTGAGGCATGGCGATTTACACCAATAGATCAGTTTAATGGTTTTAATAGCATAGTTTGTGATACTGATAGTAATGGCTCTGAAGACTTCGATATCGATGCTTATAAAGCTTTTATATCAAGTTTACTAAATGTAGATCCTGAACTAGATGTAGTTAGTGTTTTAGATTCAGAAGGGAATTCAGTTTCAGGTACAATCACCTTTGTTGAAGGCGATAATATGCCAGAAAACGAATACATTTTAGTGCTTGGAGATAATGAAGGTTTTACGATTAACTTTTCAGTATTAGATTGTAGTGCTGATGATGATAATGATGGCTTAGTTAACAATGAAGAAGACTTAAATGGAAATGGTAATTTAAATGATGATGATACTGATGCTGATGGTATTCCTAATTATTTAGACGATGATGATGATGGTGATTTTGTACTCACTAATATTGAGTTAGTCTTTGATGATACTTTGAATAGAGGAGGCAATAGTCCAGGGTTTTTAGATACAGATGGTGATAACATTTTTAACCATTTAGATATTGATGATGATGGTGATGGAGCGTTGTCATTAGATGAAGATTATAACGGAAATGGAGATCCAACAGACGACGACATTAACAATAATGGTATACCAGATTATTTAGATAATGATGCTTTGAGTATAGATGATATTAGTATTAATTCTACTTTACTATCTGTATATCCAAATCCGGTAAAGGATAATTTGAGTATAGAATTTGCTTCTCAGTTAAACCTTGAAGGAGAATCTTTTACGCTTAAAATTTATGACTATTTAGGTAGAAAGATTTCACAACATGTGTCTTCTGTGAATTCTAGTTTGTTATATGTAGATATATCTTACTTAGCTTCGGGTAATTATGTAGTAGTTGTAGAAAATGATAGCTTTAGAAAAGCTAAAAAGTTTGTAAAAAAGGATTAATTTTCTTCATTAAAATAAACTTTATAATAACTCATTTTTTTGGCTTCATCATAGCCTCTTTCAAGATATTCTGCAGAAGCATCTGGCGCATCTACATCTAGTTTTATTTGGATATTAGTATCTAACTTAATTTCAGTTTTTAGTTTCTTTTTCTGTTTTTTTAAGACAACTTCTGACACATCAAACTGATTTCTAAGTATAATCTGATGCTCTTTTTCATAAGCTTTTTTATAATCTTCAAAAAGTTCCAAAACAGTGTCTTCTTCAAAAATATGATCTTTAAATTTTGCAACATTAATAACTTCATTTTCTTTGAAAAAATCCACGGTTTTTGCTAAGAAATTCCCTTGTTTGTGTTTACCAAATTCTGGTTGTAAAACTTCTGATGAAAAGTCGCTACAAAGTTCTAAATAGTTCTTGGTGTTTTGATTAAAATCATCAGGAAATTTAATATTTAAAAAGCTTTTTGTCCAGTAATGTGCATCATTATTATTGTGGTCTACACTTAAAATAATATTGCCTTCTTCGTCTGTTGTATTGAGTATTAAAACACCTTTATCTATCTTTTTAGAAGAGATTCCTTTTTGCACATAGATATCATAACTATTGCCTTCTAAATGTGTTTGAAAAAAATCGCTTTTTGTTTCTATTTTGAAGATGCCAATGGCATCCGTAAAATAATCTTGATATTGGATATCTTCAAACTTACAAATGGCAACATCTCCTGTTTTTATTTGTGCAGAATTAGACTGCTCAAATAGATGTGTAACGATATGTTTTGAGGTCTCAATAAATTGAGAGTCATCATTCAAAATCTGACCTGTATAAACATTTATTTCGTTAAGATTTACATCAGCATGGTGATTAAAACGATAGCTTTCTACAAGGCTCCCAAATGGTTTTAATAAATAGGAAAGCATTAAATGATACGTAGCTTCGTCAAAGTCTACACATTGCTCAGAAAATACGTTTTTAGATTGATTAAATTTATTACCAACTTTATGAATTATACATTTAGAAATCGAGGCTTTTGTACGCTTAATCATGTGGAATTTTTATGATAAATTTTATGGAATACAATAGTACTAAAATACAGTTGTATAACATAAAAAACGCCAGAGAAAACCCTGACGCTTTTTGATTTAGGGACTTATCGTTCTAATCGATTAGATTTTTACAAATTCTACGCGTCTGTTTTGTGCTTTACCATCAGAGGTTGCATTATCTTTTATAGGCTCTGATTCTCCTTTGCCATCAGTTTCTAAACGCTCACCAGAAATTTTATAAATAGTAATAAGTGCTTGCTTTACTGCATTAGCACGAGCTTTAGAAAGCCTCATATTAGCATCATCAGATCCATCAGAATCTGTGTGACCTATAATGTTTAATTTTAGGCTTTCATCTTGCATTAATACCTGAGAAATCTGACGAATAATACCATAGGATTGAGGTAATATTTTATCAGAACCAGAATCGAATAATATACCATTTGTAGAGATTCTTCCTTCACTTAATAATTTTCGTCTTAGGTCAACACCTCCTTCGGCTACTTTTAAATTTCCTATAAAAACACGTTCTTTCCCTTCTTTTAGTGCAGACAAACTAAACTTAATACTTTGCATTGGAGAATTATCGGCAATCATTCTTGGGATATCTACATATTTTTTTAGATTCACCCATAATCTAAAGCGTTGCTTATTTACAGCAATTGATATGTGAGGTTTATTTAATATTTCTTTTCTAATATCAGCTTTTATACTACTGGTAATAGTATTTTTATTATTTAATTTGTTTCTTAAATTTATTGATGCAGTAACGTATTGACACAAAGGGATTCTTGCAACAGCATAATTAGTCCCAGTTTTAAAAGTATTGTTATCTTCCAGTTTTACTTCAAGTCTAGCTGAAGATGACGTCTTTTTATCTATACCAGATACGAGTAAGTCAAATTCAATAGTGTAATCTTCAGGTAGTCCATTCAGTATATCTGGAATGAAAAATACACCATAGCCTTGCTTTAAATCAAACCATTTTTCTTTGTTTATAGTAACCACCTCACCACTACCATTGGTGTTCCATTTACTCGGAAAATCACCGATAAAATCTTGAGAAAAATCATCAAAAAATAAAAGTTTATCACCTGGAACAAAATCAAATTTACTGGAGACTTCTATGTTGTCAGAAATATTTGTTGGCTCTTCCTCTTTGTTATCAGCATTAGGAGTTTCGCTTGAACCATTATCAGATTCAGAATTATGTGTGTCTTCTGAATCGCTTTCCTCTGTATCTTCTTTTTCTTTATCGCGTTCTCGTTGACCTAGTAATAATTCCTTAGCCGTTTTAATACTATATTTTAAAGCTTTTTTAGCTTTATTAATCTGTAAGGTGGCTTTACCTTGTTTTAAAACACCAGCACCATCTAGGTCTGAAAGAATATTAGGTGCGCTCTCGCTTAAGGCAGTCATTTCGGTTAAGGCGTCTTCCAAAACATCGATATCTTCGTCATCTAAAGGTGTACCAGATTCTGCATAACCATCATATTTGTAGACCTTATCGTAGAGATCAAAAGACTCTTGTACAAAAGTATCTACACTACTAATGCCAACTCGGCTTTTTGGACGCTTAATTTTTTTGGTTTGGGCTTCTAAATTTGGAATAACAATAAGAGTTATTAAAAGGAATGAAAGTGTTTTAGAGAATTTAGAAATCATTATGATGTAAAGTAAAGATTAATAGCTTCTTTAAAAGTAAGGATTACTTTTTAATTTCAGAAATATCAATGTATAGTTAGCTTTAAATTTTGTGTTGTTGGATAGGATTAAAAGCCTTTAATTAATCTTGTAAAGTAAAACAGAATTATCGTCTCCTTTTACAATAAATTCTAATCTAGAATCATTATCCATATTATCTAAAGTCATAGCAGAATTCCCATATACTGGAAAGTTAGAAATTGCCTTACCAAGGCTATTAAATAAGTACACTTTTTTTGTTTGTAAATCGGTAACACTAACATAAATTTTATCCTGTAAATAAAAGAGTTTTGGAAGCGTGTAATTTCCGTAAGGAAGGTCAACAACATTAGATTTAATCTTTAATATATTATCGTTTAATGTCACTAAGGTTTTACTAGAAGCTACCATGTTATGGTTTTCATTAAGATTAAGATTAATTTCAGAGACCCTTCCTCTCGTATCTATTTGGTATAATGTACCATTAGAGGTTGTTGTGGTAAATTTTCCTTTGTGAATAAAAATAGGGTTTCCAGAAAAAGCTATTGTACTATTTATACTTACTCTTGTTTTGCCAACTCTATTGAGAATTTGAAGTTTTTCTCCTTGTGGAAATACTATATAATCTTTGCTTCCAAGTCTAAAATGTTTAGGTTGTGAATGAATACTTTTAGTAGTTCCATTAAACTCAAAACCACTTACTGTTTTTCCGTTTTTATCGTACATTAATAATTTAGAGTTTTGAGTAACTAGTAATCTGTAATTTTTTCTTTTATCGTAATCAAATACTGAAAGCGGTTGAGTAATATTATCTTTAAATTTTAGTGGAAAATCATTAACATCATTTCCGTTTCTATCAAGCACGTAAACTCGATTTGGTGTTGCAAAAGCCAATTGTAATCTTCCGTTTTTGTAGGTGTCTATTTGTTCTACAGTTCCAAGTATTGGTCCGTTTAACTGTTTTTTCCAAAGTATAGTACCAGAATTAGAAATTAAATACATGGTATTGTTTACATCCTGAACTAAAATATCCTTTTGTCTGGTTTTATGATTTATGACCACTTGTGGTTCATTGAGAATATCAGCATCAAGTGTTATATTTTGCAATTCTCTTATATCATTAGGAGCTCTTTTGTTGGATGATTCTTCTATAGCAATATTAATATGAGCATAATCGGTTTCGTATGTAAACTGAAAAGCAGATAATGTATTCTCATTTAGATCTAGAGATTCAGTTGTATTAAATATATTATTAAGTGAGGTGTTTAGTTGCGAAGTATTAGAAAGAAGTAATAAGGAACTTTCATCATTTAGTTGGTGTTGTAATGAAAGATAAGCATCACTGTTTGCTAACGTAGATTCATTAAGGTAGTTGGTGATTATAGATTTTAAAAATTCTAGGTCTTCGGAAAAAACAAAAAAATCATCAAGCCTGCAGTAGTTGCTAACTGGGTTTGTTATTAAAGGGTAAAACCAATTTAAAAAAAGTGCATCAGATTTCAGTTTAAAGAGCTTTACATCTTTGTAGCTTTCGGTAAAAATCGATTCAAAAAAAGATTCTTCGGTAAGTTCGGCATCCAGTGATGTCATTACTAGAACAAGTTTGTTGTTTTTTGTAATGGTTCCTATTTCGTTTATGTAATCAAAAAACGGAACTATAGAATCTACCAATCTACCATCTCTATAGATTGTGTTAAGGTTAGATCTAAATTTAGATACATCATTAAAAGTAAAACTTACCAGTTTGTCTACATGTTTAGGACTTACCTTTACTATAGCATTATTTTGAGCTAAGGTGTTTTTAAAAGCGTCAAAAATAGTCTTTGCAGAATCAATTGTTTTAACAACACCAGAAGCATATAAATGATTTGAAGATACATCTAAGTCTAGCGCATAATAATTTTCAGAGCTTGAAGATATTGAATCATTAATATTAAGATATCTGAAATTATCAGATTTTATTATGGTAGAAAAATTTTCAGAATCATCCAGAGACTCAATAAGATCATTAGCCTTATAATATGATTTAGTATTCAGTAATCTGAGTTTTAAATTTTCTTCTGAATTTGAAAAAAGTAAAACACTATCCTTTATTGTAGCAAAAAGCAATTTGTTGTTGATTGTTAATTTTGAAATAGTATTGTCTAGTCCTTTATATATAATCTCATTGTTGACTTGTGTAGAATCTTGTACTATTATTTTATCTGAATATTTTGTTATGTAGGTAAATGTATTGTCAGCACCTAAAGTTAAATACGATTCACTAATTGGTGAAAACACTTTTAAATGATTAATAACACTCTGAATTGAATCTACGGTTTTGTAAACTTTGAGATTTTGGAAGAGTTTACTTTTTTCAGAAGAGGAGATAAATTCTTTATGATCATTGATCTTTATAATAGATTTATCATTACTAATTAAGAAGTTTTGAAGAGAATCTGAAGAGAACGATTCTTTTTTACAATTATGAAGAGTAAGGGAAATTAAAATTAGCGCAATAATTCGCTTCATAAGACTATTTTTTGCAAATATAAAATTATAGGTCTAATTGTAACTGCTCAGGAAGTAAACGAAATGATTTTCTGTGATATTTAGTAATACCATACTTTTTAATAGCGTCTCTATGTTCCTTAGTAGGATATCCTTTGTTTTGTTTCCAGTTATACATAGGAAATTCGTTGTGGATTACATTCATATAATCATCTCTTACAGTTTTTGCTATAACTGATGCTGCAGCAATACTTAAATATTTTCCATCTCCTTTAATAATTGTTTTATGCATTATGTTTTTATAATCTTTAAATTTATTTCCGTCTACAATAATATATGTAGGTTTAGTTATTAGCTTACTTATAGCATTATGCATAGCTTTAATAGAAGCGTTTAGGATATTAATAGTGTCAATTTCCTCTTGCCATATGTGAGCACTAGCTAAACAAATACACCCATTAGTAATAACATCTTTAAGAATGAATCTCTTTTTTTCTGAAAGTTGTTTAGAATCATTTAATAATTCGTTGTAGAAGGTTTTGGGTAATATTACTGCGGCAGCAGTTACAGGTCCAGCAAGGCAACCTCTTCCAGCTTCATCTGTACCACATTCAAAATCGGTATTAGAATACGTATTGAGTAACATTAAAACTATGAATTAATAGAAACGTTGTGAAATTAAAAATTTAGAGGCTATTAAATTCATAAATTACTAATAATGTGTGAGAAAAGTTAAAATTTTAGTATCCTCAATTTCTAAGCGGTTTTTGTTAACATTTTTTTAGCACAATTACTTGTATAATTAAGATATTATTAAGATGTTTGCAGCTAGACTAACTCAAATAATTGTTTTATGAAATTAAAGTTAACATGGTTATTAACGCTTTTTATGGCGTTTGTGATGCAGTTTTCTTTTGCACAAGAGAAGACTATCACAGGAACAGTTACTACAGCCGACGATGGATTGCCATTGCCAGGAGCTAACGTAATTGTTAAGGGAACAGCAAGAGGTGCTCAGACAGATTTTGATGGTAAGTATTCCATTAAGGCAAGTTCTGGAGAAGTTCTTGTTTTCTCGTATGTTGGTATGAAGAACGTTGAAATGACAGTAAGCGCTAGTAATACCATCGACGTATCTTTACAAACTGATAATACTTTAGATGAAGTTGTGGTAACAGGTTACCGAACTCAAAGTAAGGTAACATCATCAGTATCTTCTGTAAGGGTAACAGCAGAAACTATTGAAAACAGACCAAATGCGAGTTTTGTTCAAACGCTTTCAGGGCAAGTACCTGGTTTGAATATTACAACAAGTACAGGTCAACCTGGTGGTAACTCTTTAGTTCAACTACGTGGTGTATCTTCTATTAATGGTAACACTGAACCATTATTTATTATTGATGGTGCTCCAGTTGATGAAGATAACTTCCGTTCTTTAAACCCACAAGATATTGCTTCTATAGATATCCTTAAAGATGCAGGTGCAACTGCAATTTATGGTAACAGAGGTGCAAACGGGGTAATTGTAATTAAAACGCGTCAAGGTAATTTTAACCAAGGTCTTAAGATTAACTATAATGGTTTTATAGCTTACAACACTTTACAAGACAATGATTACAACGCCATGTCAGCGCAA
Organism: Microcosmobacter mediterraneus; assembly: GCF_031846265.1. Taxonomy (NCBI): domain Bacteria; kingdom Pseudomonadati; phylum Bacteroidota; class Flavobacteriia; order Flavobacteriales; family Flavobacteriaceae; genus Microcosmobacter; species Microcosmobacter mediterraneus. The sequence goes on from NZ_JAVRIA010000005.1 coordinate 238,658, forward strand.
GAATTACTTACATATGAAAGAACAAGAGGTAATGGTGCAGGTGCTGGTAACAGTTCAGGTAAATTTAACCCAGGTGCTGGTACACCATTAACAGATGCTCAAATTGCAGCTGCTCCTAATTTTAATTGGACAGACTTTTTCTTCCGTACAGGTGTAACACAAAACCATACCTTATCATTATCTAGTGGTAGTGAAAATACGTCTCAGTTTACGTCTTTTGGTTTCTCAGATACACAAGGTATTTTAAGAGATTCAGATTTAAAACGTTTTAACTTACGTTCTAATATCACTGGTAAATCAAGTAATGAAAAATTCAGATATGCAACTAACTTAACGGTTAACTACTCTAAATCTAATGAGCCAAACAGTATTGGTTCTGGTGCGATTAACCGTAACTATATATTAGGTGCTTATATATCTGTCCCTTATATTACTCCAGATGATTATATTGATGGTGCTGATTTATTGTCACCTTTATCATTTACTAATACACCACTTTTCTTATTAGACCGTTTAAATACGTATACTAGATTTGAGGAAGAGGTTAAAATAGTTGGTAGTGCTAACTTTAGTTATGCATTAACAGACTGGTTAACAGCTAATGCAGTTTTATCTGCTGATTATCAAAGTGAGTTTTTAACTCGTGCTGAAGATCCAAGATCATTTAACGCCCTATTATTTGGTGGTGCTGAGAATCCAACTTCTGGTTTCCAACAGCAAAACACTAATAGAGCATTCTCTTATAACCAAGTTACTTCGTTAAACTTCAACAAAACTTTTGCTGACAAGCATACTATAGATGTTGGTTTATATACAGAGTACTTTAAAGCTCACTTTAGAACTTTTGGTTATTTTGGAAATGGACTTGATCCAAGAACATTCTTCCCAGGAGATGGTAGTGCTTTAATACCTACAGCAAATGGATTATTTGTTGATAACCCACAAGCAAACATTCTTAATGCAGGTTTATTCTCGTATTTCGGATCTTTAGAGTATGATTATGATGAAAAGTACGGTTTTGCTGCTACACTTCGTCGTGATGCTTCTTATCGTTTTGCAGGATCTAACCGTTGGGCAACGTTCTGGTCTGTATCTGCACGTTGGAATATTTCTAACGAAGCATTTATGGAGGGGTCAGCGTTTAACAACTTAAAGCTTAGAGCGTCTTATGGTACTGCAGGTAACCAAGACATCGTAGGTGGTGGTTTATTTGGTGGTCCAGATTTAACTGAAGATTTCTTTGCTACAACTGCTGGTTATGGTAATGCTAACTCTATTGCACTTTCACAGTTAGGTAACAGATCTTTACGTTGGGAAACCATTGCAACAACCAATATTGGTGTTGATTTTGGAGTTTGGAACAACAGATTACGTGGTACGTTTGAAGTTTACGAAAGACAAACAACTGATCTTTTCCAAAGTACACCTTTATCAGCAACAACTGGTGTAACTTCACAAAGTGCTAACACTGGTGAGTTATTCAACCGTGGTTTAGATATTGATATTGATTATGACATTTTAAGACCAACAGATCCAGACGGATTAAGAATATCGGTTGGAGTTGTAGGTAACTATAACGAAACTGAATTAAAAGATCTTCCTAATACAGAAGGAGAAATTATCGGTCTTGGTAGAAATGGAGGTATCCTTAATGAATATTTTACTCTACGTTATGTAGGTGTTAACCCAGCAAATGGTAATTTATTATACTTAACTGCTAACGGAAACGTAACTGAAAATCCAGATGCAGATAATGATAGAGTTTGGTTAGGTAAAAACATTATTCCAGACTGGAATGGTAGTTTTGACGTAAACTTAGATTATAAAGGTTTCTTTTTAACAACTCAGTTTAATTATGTGACAGGCGTTGATCGTTTCGATAATGATTATGGTGGAGATTTAGTTGATCAGAATTCAGTAGGTCAGTTTAATTTATCTTCAGATTTATTTAGAGAGTGGACTACTCCAGGTCAAGTAACTGATATTCCTTCTCCTAACGCAGCTAACTTAAACTCATTCGGAAATTCAGATCGTTTCTTAAGAGACGCTAGTTTCTTGAGATTACGTTTTGCTAGTTTTGGATATAGCTTCCCAGAGAAGTATTTAGAGAACACTGGTTTAACAAATGCTAGAGTTTTCCTTAACGGTGAGAACTTATTCACTTGGTCAGAATGGAGAGGTTTTGATCCAGAAACTCGTAGTAACGGATCTAGAGTTTACCCAACTCCAAGAACTATTTCAGTAGGTGTTGAATTAGGATTTTAAAAAAAAAGAAATATGAAAAAATTTAATAAAATATTATTTGTCGGACTCTTAGCAGTGCTAATGGGTTGTAACGACGCAATTGATATAAGACAACCAGGTCGTTTAGATGCTGCCAATGCTTTTGGTAATGTTGAAGATTTAGAACTTGGTGTTTTAGCACTTTATAATCAAATGGATGTAACTCCAAAGATTTCAATGGCTGCTAACTTTACAGACGAGATTGCTATTGGTTTTGATAGTGGTGGGCAAGGTATAGCTTTGTATGATTTTGTACTTAATGCTGGTAGTACAGCAGCATCTGATTTTTGGGTGCGTAACTTTAGAGTTAACAATAGATGTACTATCTTAATTGAAGCAGCAGCTAACATTACTCCTGATGCAAGTGAGCAAGATGCCTATGATAATGCATTAGCACAAGCTTACTTTATTAGAGCATATGCTAACTTTGAATTGCTATTATACTTTAGTCCAGACCCAAGAGATGACAGTGCTTTAGCAGCACCAGTTATTGACTTTGTTGCACCTTTAAGTATTCAACCATTACGTAATACAACGGGTGAGCTTTGGGACTATATTAATGCAGATATAGCAACAGCATCTACATTATCTACAGTTCAATCTGATCCATTATTTATTTCTCGCGATGCAATTAACGCATTAAGAGCAAGGATGGCTGCAACAAGAGGTGATTATCCAACAGCTGAAACTTTAGCGGGTAATTTAGTTGCTTCTTATCCTTTAGCTAGTACAGTTAACTATCAGTTAATGTTTTTAGATGCTTCAAATGCTGAAGTTATTTTTAAATTAGAAAGAACTCAAAATGATAGTTATGATGGTCAAGGTGCTACAGGATCAGTTTCTGCAGGTGGATGGGCTGGAGCAATTTTTGCTTTCGTTGATGCTACTTTAGATGGTTCTCCATATTTTGAAATGGATAGAAGTGTATTTAATTTATTAGATCCTTCAGATATTCGTTACACAGTTAACGTTGCACCAACTTCGGTAATCAATCCTAATTATGATACAGATCCAGATCCAGTTAATACTGATAAATTGGTTATTCAGAAATACCCAGGATCAGAAGGTCAGCCTTTAATGAATGATCTTAAAGTATTTAGATCTGCAGAGATGTTATTAATACAGGCTGAAGCTAGAGCTGCTCAAAATAATTTAGGTGGTGCTGCCCAATTAGTTAAGCAATTAAGAGATGCTCGTTTTGGAAGCCCACAAGCACTTCCTTCTTATGGATCAATCGCTGATGCGTTTGCTGATATTTTACAAGAAAGAAAGATAGAGCTTTGTTACGAAGGTCATAGATATGAAGATTTAAAACGTATAGGACCTGCTGCTAATGTAGGAATCGAAAGAGATAATACAGATTGTACTACTCAAAGTGGAGCATGTACATTATCTGCTACTGATTTCAGATTTACATTACCTATTCCTATTGTTGAGATCAATGCAAATCCTGCTATCGGAGGACAACAAAACCCTGGATACTAAAAAAAGATTGAATTATGAAAAACATTTTAAAAACATTAGTACTTGCTATCGTAGCAATTACATTTAATGCATGTGAAGAGACGTTAATTGTCTATGACCAAGGTCAATTTGCACAGATAAATAATGCTTCAGCAACATCAATTACTGAAAATAGTGGTACAATAGTAACTATAGAAGCTATATTAGCTATGCCAGCTACGTCATCAGTAACGATTAATTTAGAAGCTACTGGCGCAGATGCTAGTAGATTTAGCTTAACACCATCAACTATTACAATTGCTGCAGGTGAAACATCTGGTTCAGCAGATTTTATGGCTATTGATAATGATGATATTGATGGAGATGTTGATGTAACAATTGCTTTAGCATCAAGTAGTTCTGTACCAGTTGGTATTGGAGGAGAAGGTACTCCTGAAGGAGCTGCTTCTAAAGTTATTACTATTGTAGATGATAACGTACCTTGTAATGATATTTTTGTATCTATTACTACAGATCGTTGGGGTGGTGAAACTTCTTGGCAAATAACAGATGGTACAGGAGCTGTTGTTGCTTCTGATGGTCCTTATGTTAATTTACCAGCTAATGGAGATAGTGCAACTTATGATAATACTGTTAATCTACCAGATGGTTGTTACACATTTACAATCTTTGATTCTTATGGAGATGGACAAGACTATGGAACGTACAGCGTTACTTGTGGAGCTTTAGTTCATGCTTCAGGAGGAGGAGATATGGATGATGCTAACATGTCCGAATCTACTGATTTCTGTGTGAATCTATAAGTTTCAATAATTATAACTTTATTTAAGTTAATCATTATAAGAAGCCTATACGAAAGTATAGGCTTCTTCCGTTTAAAGAACTTTTGATAGTGTAATTTTATTTTAAATACTATACTTTTGATTTTTATTAATTACCCAAGAGCTTGAACAGATTTGTTTTAATACTGTTTTATTTTATATGTATATCTCTAGGTGCACAAACTAAGAAACCATCTCAGTCCATAAGTGCAGCTCAAAAGGATTCTATAAAATCAGCTTCAACTAAAGTTTCATCAGAAAAGAAAAAAGCAAATATTAAAGATTATATTGTAATAAGTCATAATCAAGATACTACTCATGTAGATACCAGCCTCACTATAACTAAAGATTATAAGTTTAATTATTTACGTAAAGATAATTTTAATCTAATGCAGTTTTCAAACATAGGTCAAACTTATAATACACTTAGTTATAATTTTTATGATAACACTATAAGGCCTTCATTTGGGGCTGAAGCAAAACATTTTAATTATTACCAAATAGAAGATGTAGATTATTATAGAGTACCTACACCGTTAACAGAACTTCAATTTAAAACTGCATTTGAACAAGGTCAACTGCTTGATGCTTTTTTTACAGTAAATACGTCTCCAAACTTTAATTTTTCTATAGCTTATAAAGGTTTGCGTAGCTTAGGTAAATATCAGCATATATTATCCAGTACTGGGAATTTAAGATTTACAACAAATTATATAACTAAATCTAAACGCTATAAATTTAAAGCTCATATTGTTACTCAAGATCTATTAAATGAAGAGAATGGTGGTTTAACCCAAGAAGGCATTGAAAATTTTGAATCAGGTAACGAAGAATTTTTAGATCGATCAGTGTTTGATCCTAATTTTGAAAATGCAGAAAGTAAACTGGTAGGGAAGAGATTTTATATCGACCAAGAGTATAATGTAATTAAAAAACATGACTCTACTAAAGGTAAATTCTCATTAAGAAATATTACTGTATTTGAAGATAAGTCCTATCGTTATGATCAATCCATTGCTGATGAAGAGTATTTTGGTAATTCATTTAATACAGTAATAAAAGATAAGAAGACACTTGAAAATTTCAACACATCGCTAGAAGCATTGTTTAAACTAGATAAAGTAGGTGATATTTCAGCAGGTGTTAACTATAATAATTATAATTACGGTTATGATCAATTGGTTCAAATAAATGGTATCACTATTCCTAATAGAATAAAAGGGTATAACCTAAGTTTAATAGGAGGGCTTAATACCGATTTTGATAAAATAAAATTTAAAAATGAATTCAAATTAAATGTTATCGGCGAATTTAGCGGTTATTATTTAAATTCAGAATTATCAGTTCCTATTAAAGAGAGCCTACTGGGAATTAATCTCAATTTGCATTCCACTCCTCCAAATTTCAACACTTTATTGTTTCAAAGCGATTATATAAACTATAATTGGAATAATCAAGAAGTATTTGAGAATGTTCAAACACGTTTGGTTTCTGTAAATTTTAATTTTAAGAACTATTTTAAACTATCAGCTGATTATACCAACATAGAGAATTTTACTTATTTTACAAATCTTGACCTTTCAACAAGTTATAGTAATGTTAAACCTAAGCAATTTGGCAACTCGGTTGATTATTTTAGGCTTAAGTTTTCTAACCAATTTAGTTTTGGTAAGTTTACTTCAGATAATTCTCTACTATATCAAAATGTTTTAGAAGGAAATGGCGTATTAAATACTCCAGATTTTATTACTAGAAATACAGTATATTTTTCGGATCACCTTTTTAAGAAAGCACTTTTTTTACAGATTGGTATTACATTTAATTATTTTTCAGATTATCATATGAATGCCTATAATCCATTATTAGGAGAGTTTTTTGTTCAAAACGATCAAAAATTAGGAGGATTCCCAAGATTAGATTTCTTCATTAATGCTAAAGTCAGACAAACACGTATTTTTCTAAAAGCTGAACACTTTAATTCAGCTTTTACTGGCTATAACTACTATTCTGCTCCCAATTATCCATTCAGAGATTTTTCAATAAGATTTGGATTAGTGTGGAACTTCTTCATGTAATTCAAAAATACACAATTTACTTTTTAACCCATCTATTCTAAATATAAGTAAATAG